>DAOVDI010000082.1 GCA_030669585.1 Acidobacteriota bacterium | reverse complement strand
TCTTGATATTTTCTATTTGTCCTTGATTCATTGTTAATACCCGACCGGCATAATCCTTCGCTTCAAATGTATGTGTCACCAGGAGAATAGTGTTCCCCTTTTTATTATATTGAGAAAGATATTGTAAAATATTATGGGCATTATCCGGATCGAGATTCCCTGTCGGTTCATCTGCCAGAATAACCGGAGGATCAGAGTATAAAGCGCGGGCAATTGCTGCCCGCTGGTTCTCCCCTGTGCTGAGTCGTCCGGGCCTGTGATAGAGCCGTTCCGACAATCCAACTAATTCAATGATTTCTTTTGCCCGTCTGACTTTCCTGTTTTTTTCTACAGATATTCCGCCGAGCATAACATTTTCAAGGGTATTCAAATAGGGGATCAAATAAAACTGCTGAAAAACAAATCCGAAATATCTTGCTCTCAGCCTGGCGCACTGTGCCTGGCTCATACTATTGATTTTCCGGCCATCGATCACAACCTTTCCTCTGGTGGGATGAAGCAGGCCTGCAATTGTCATCAACAGGGTTGTTTTACCGCATCCGCTTTTACCATTTATGACAGCAAATTCTCCTTTTTTGATCTCCAGATCAATATCATCCAGCGCAACTACAGGACCTTTGGGGGTATTAAATGTTCGTGTTAAATGATCTATCTGTATCATTCTAATCTTCTCTCAGGCTTACAGCGGGATCATTAGTAATAGCGATCATAATAGGGATCAAACTGGAGATGATCACAAATGCCGGAGTCCAGATCAATACATTCTTCAGAAGAGAAAAATCGGCTTCTACGGCGCCGGCAGAAACAGAGAATATCTCCGGACCCAGATATATCGCCAGTCCCGTGCCTATCCCAAAACCAAAAACCGCTCCAATAATACCGATGAGCAGGGCTTTACCAAAAAACAGGGCCGAAGTGTAACCTCCACTGTGACCCAATGCCATCATCAAACCAATTTCCTGTTTCCGGTCCCGCACATTCATCATCGCAAGAATACCGATCATTATACCGCAACCAATGAGTGTTGCTAACATAATAAAATTCATATGTTTCTGAATAGAGGTTCTTTGTTTGAAACGGATATCAGCAATCCCTTCCAACAGCATAACTTTTCCTTCCGGGAGCAGATCAGCTAATTCTTCCCGGGCGGCAACCAAAGGATCCGTGTTTGTTTTGACAAAACACATACATTCCAGGGCTTTGATCTCGTTGATACGGCCGGACAGATCAAGAATATCCTGAGCATCCTTCAAGTTAGAATAGATGCGAATATCATCACTGCTGCCTGTCTGAGACAATGTTTTTATGACTTTAAGATCCTTGTTTTTTATCCTGATTATATCCCCATTGTTTATTTCCAACCCGTCAGCCACCTCGTATCCCACATAGGCCGTTCCCTCATCGACTGAAAAAGTCATGGGCTTCTGCCATCGTTTGTCCGGCGGGAATACTTCAGGTAAAATTCCCGTTAAAATCACTGTCATATTGTTCCATTCAATCGCCTGATGCAGTGTTGCCGTCAAATGCGTATAGCTGTACCCACTTTTTTCAGCAAATCGATAGACATATTCTTGCGGCATTGTGTATTCGGAAAAACCGGTCATCCAGAACCTATCCATGCGAGTCTGTTTTGGAATGATCCGAAGATTCTGTCCAAGCTCAAGCATTAGTTTTCGTGTTTCATCTTCCGAGGCTTTTCCAGTCGTTTGAAACGCGGTATAAAGAGTCGAAGCAATGATTACTGAAACAAGGGCCAATAAGAAATTTATTTTCCGGTGTTTGATCTCTTTGAATATCAAACGAATAATCATTAAGATTTCCTTAGTTAATTTCGAGGATTTTCCGGTGAATTTCGATGAAGGCTTTGCTTCTTTCTTCGTCATTATTGCCTAAGTATATCAAAATATAATTCCTGAACGGCTCAATGCATACCTGTTTGTTATTACGATCTGTGACAGAAAAAGCATTTTTCTGAACGACATAATTATTAAATCGTTGACTCTGTTTTAAGACATTTTGTGAATTTTTATACCATTTTAGACTTTCCGCATTGTTATCATATTTGAATACAAAGATCCGGAAATTATCATAATATCCAATAACACCTTCTCTTAATCCAAACAGATTTTCCGTGCCAAATTCATAACAATTATACAGGGCTATATGTCCCTTCAGATATTTTATACGGCTTTTTATTAATCCGCCTGCCGGGAGAAAGTTCAGGATCGACGGCAATCTTCCGCTGGGTTCGATCTTTCTATCGACAATTCCGGCAAGAGCTGTGATCCCCTCCAATGTTTCCTTATCTTCATCAAACCCTACCAGAGTGACAACATACTTTCCCTTCCAGAAATTGAGATAGTAATCCTCAAGCAGGGCGCTTTCGCCTATGGAAACGGTTTTACCGTTTTCGCCTCTTTTGAAGGAATAGACTCCATATGCGCTGAACGTGTCGGTCATCTCGTACAGTTCCAGATTGATCGATTTCCCATTTTCAGATCTGTATTCCAGGGCAGCGGCCTGAACAAAACCATATTCATGATAGATATCAGCGCCTCCATTAATGAATAAAAACAGGTCGTCACCAACATATATTTCTGAATGATCAACAGGAATCCATCCTTCCAATTCGTCTGCTGCCGGTAAATAACCGGAAATATCCACGGATTTTTCCGGGAAAGAAAGCACGTGTATGAACATCAACATACACATCAAAAAAACAACAGATCTGCTTATTTTCACAATATTTTAAACTGCGGTCTCTTTTATTATGAGATCATTCAGGTTCTTCTGTCCGAGACCGTGGGCCGCAGCCTCCTGGATCGTGATAATGTTTTCCGGTTCTAGTCCCCACAATCTGCAGCAGTAGGAATCAATAGCGACCCTATCCGTCCCAGCAATAACTTTTTTAGGTTTTATGATCTCGCCTGGACCGAATGGGCCGTTTGTTGTGATAAACTCTGTTGCATCCACCACACAAAGATCGGGCTTCACAATGGTATTCAAATCAGCAATGCACTGATCCAAATGCCGGATAGCATTAATATCCGTTGTCCAATTTTTGAGATGAAACGTTCTATTGCTTTTACTATAATTCAGACCCATCATGTTTTTTAAAGTGCCGGTAAATTTATTCCCGGCATGATCTTTTGTAATAGGCATGGTGATAAAAACATCATGGGAATAAAATTCATTCATGATCTGGGCTTCTTTTAAAGCCACACCATTCGGAATAGGGACTTTTTTGAAACCTGCCTCATCGCGGTTGTCTACTATAACCAGTTTCCCGCCTTCTTCATTAACCACAGATAAAAGCCCTGTGCTCTCCCAGTTTTTTTCCGGCAGCAAACTCACACAGGTGACCCTGTCCGCTCCTGCATCCCTGCACATTCGGATAACCGCCTTTAGCAATTCCGGCTTTGTAAAAGCGCCGGGATTATTCCTCTGTGGATTGGCAAGAATAGCAACCTTAGAACCCCGGGAAACAAATTTTTCCATGCCTCCCAGCTGTTCAACAGCCTTGAGGGTGTTGGAAAAATAATCCTCTCCTTTGACAACAGATATATCGATCTTTTCTGCTGCAGCTTTTTGACATGAACTGAGAGACGTGAGAACAGAACCGCCTAACACGGATGCCGCACCAATAGCTGCCGTCTTTTTGATGAATGACCGCCTGGTTATGTTTTTTTCCATAACAAACCTCCCTTTATTTTCATTGAAATAACCTTGATTTAACAATTTTCATCTTTGCGATACGAAATACCAGCGCCGTGAGCAGACATCCAAGACCATACTTAATACTGCGTATAAGGTTAATTGAAGAAGCCTCTGCAAAATATTTTGTAGGACAACTTACTTCAGCAATCGTATAGCCAAACCATACAATCTGAGCAAGCATTTGATTGTCAAAAACAAAATCATCTGAATTAACTTCCAGCGGTAACCGCTTGATCAGTTCTCCCGAAAAAGCCCTGTATCCTGTATGATATTCGGAAAGTTTTGCACCAATAAGAATGTTTTCTACAAATGTTAAGAATCTATTAGGAATATACTTCCATATGGGCATCCCACCTTTCAGCGCATATCCTCCAAGAATCCTGGAACCCAACACGCATTGATAAAGACCATTTCCTATTATTGAAGCCATGGCCGGGATAAGTTGAGGAGTATACTGGTAGTCTGGATGAACCATAATAATAATATCTCCATCGTTTTCAATGGCGAGACTGTAGCACGTTTTCTGGTTAGCTCCGTATCCAAGATTCTCCTTATGAGTGTGAACAACCGTATTAGGCAACGTTTTCGCAATGGCTGCTGTTTCATCACTGCTTGCGTCATCTACAATAATAACGAGATCCACAATACCCTGCGCCATAACTTCCTTATATGTTTTCTGTAGAGTCTCTGACGCATTATAAGCCGGCATGACAACGACTACTTTTTGATCTTTATACATTTAAATCCCTTTTATCTCATTATAAGGTTTTTATCAAATTCATACTGTTCTCCCTTTCCGGTTTCGAAGGTGACACTTTTCTGCAAATATTTCAACCGGCAGTGTCTACCCTGCTCCGAATAAATACAGACAGATGTCAGCTTTCCGTCCTTCCAGTCCATGTCCACCTCAAAACCTCCCCGGGCGCATAGACCTCTGACACTTCCTTCTCCCCAGGCCCGGGGAAGCGCCGGAAGCAGGTGGATAATGCCTGAATGGGATTGGAGAAGCATTTCCGCAATCCCGGCCGTGCCGCCGAAATTTCCATCGATCTGAAAAGGAGGATGAGTATCAAACAAATTAGGCAGCGTAGATTTCGCAAGAAGAGCCTGCATATTTTTAAGGGCGCTCTCCCCATCCTGAAGCCGGGCAAAAAAATTGATGACCCAGGCACGGCTCCAACCTGTGTGCCCGCCGCCATGCTCCAGTCTCCTTTGTATTGTGCTCCTGGCTGCAGAAAACAGATCAGGTGTCCGGGGAGTGAACTGGGCAAGAGGATAGAGTCCCAAGAGATGGGACATATGCCTGTGACCTGGTTCCGCCTCTTCATAGTCCTTTATCCATTCCATGACGGTTCCGTCCTTCCCGATCCGAACAGGAGGAAGTTTTTCCAGAGCGTCTTTTAATTCCTCTATGAATTCATCATCAATATCGAGGATCTCCCCCGCAGCAATGCAGTTCTCAAAGAGAGCCCGGGTGATCAAAATATCGATCGTGGCAGCATATGTCAAAGTGGATTTTTCTCCTGAGGGAAGAACAAATTGATTCTCCGGCGAATGGGACGGCGCAGTCACCAAAAACCCCTCTCCATCGTCGACGAGGAAGTCCAGGACAAACCGGGCCGACTCCTTCATGATGGGATAGGCTTTTTCCCTCAGAAAAGATCCATCCATGGTGAATTCATAATGACGCCATAGAGGGAAAGTCATCCATGGTCCGTTGAGCGGAGTCACACCCCAGGGGCCGTCCGCCACTCCAGTACGGCCGAATGGGTCGGTCAAGTGATGAAGTGTCCAACCCCTTGCTCCGTACATTTCTATGGCCGTGACGCGGCCGGAAACCCTTAATTGGTTTAAAAATTCCGTTAAGGGAAGAACTGTCTCCGGAAGATTTCCCACTTCAGCCGGCCAGTAGTTCATCTGCAGATTAATATTGGTATGAAAATCCGAATTCCATGGGGCATTAAACAGCGAGTTCCATACTCCCTGAAGATTGGCGGGCAGAACACCGGGATATCTGGAACTGCCCATCAGGAGATACCGGCCGAACTGAAAATAAAGCGCTATCAGATCCGCATCGGTTTTTCCATTCTTTATAGCCTTAATTCGTTCGTCTGTAGGAAGGGAGGAAGACATACTCTCGCCCAGATCGAGCTTAACCCGGTTAAACAGGCGTTCATGGTCCAGTATGTGAGAAGACTTCAAATCCATATAGGATTTTTGTCCTGCTTTTGAAATTATTTGGCGGCAGACAGCATCCGGCTCAATTGACCTGTCATAATCCAGCTTTTTTAATTGATAATCTGTGGCAGCCGTGTAGATCAGGGTCGCCGAATCCACACTGCACAACTTAAGTTTTTTCCCATGCGGTTCAATGCGCCCGCCTTCTGTGAGGACCAGAAGCCGTGCAACAAATCTCATGTGCGGCCCTTCCGGTCCCCGCAGCGGATCGGGTTTATCTACGATCTGTCCCTTCATAATCAGTTGATTTCCACCCTCGATATTTATCTTGGCATCTTTTTCCCGGGCCAGGGCCAGGGTCGCATTAATAGCGTTGTTCGATCCTGAATCAAGGCGTACGACAAGCACATTATCCGGCGCAGAAACAAAATATTCCCTTACATAACGTACTGACCCTGAATTATAAGTAACCCGGCATAGTCCTGATGCCAGGTAAAGCTCGCGTTGATAATCTTTGATCTTTATATGATCAGGAAAATCAATAAACAAATCGCCAGCCGTCTGATATGACCGGATACGTGGAGGTGTGCCCAGGAATGTTTTCGCTACAAGGTCCTGAGCTTCCTTGTTTTTTTCATTAAGCAGAAGCTCTTGAATAAGGGGAAGATTTTTCAGGGCTTCAGGATTGTTGTTATTTATCCGGCTCCCTGCCCACAGGCTCTCCTCATTGAGCTGAATACGGTCTCTGGAAACACCTCCAAAGATCATAGCGCCCAGACGGCCGTTACCGGCCGGAAGAGCTTCGACCCACTTCTCAGCCGGCTGAATATACCACAGCTTGAGATTCGAGTTGTCCCAGAGCCGTTCAGCTCTGCCTTCCTGAGCGGGCGGCCCGCATGCTTTAATAAAAAAGATCGCACATAACCCCAAAATCAGTAATATTCTTTGCTTGAAACCCACTGTAAATACATTTCCCATCCCGACTCCTTTTACAAAAGCCCGAAAACCCTGGGCAGCCATAAACTCAACTCCGGAAGATACGTGATCAATAAAAGGACTATAACCATAACCGCAAAAAATGGCAGCATGGATCTTGTGACACGAGCGATGGTCGTTTTTCCCACTCCGCATCCCACAAATAGAACTGTTCCTACAGGAGGCGTACATAATCCGATACAGAGATTCAGGACGATTATGATACCAAAATGAAGAGGGTTTAATCCCAGCTGCAAAACAACCGGCAGAAATATGGGAGTGAAGATCAGAACCGCAGGAGTGATGTCCATAAAGGTTCCCACAGCGAGAAGGATCACGTTGATAATAACCAGTATTAAAAATTTGCTGTCCGTCATTCCGACCAGCGCATAGCTGATGCTCTGGGGGATATTTTCATAGGACATGATCCAGGACATGGCCTTGGACGTACCGATAAGGAGCATGACAACAGCCGTGATCTCAACGGTTTTGAGCAGGATCTGCGGGACTTCCTTTAATTTTACTTCCCGGTAAAATACCACAGACAGGATGAAGGAGTAGATGACAGCCACAGCGCTGGCTTCGGTCGCTGTAAAGATACCGGCTATAATCCCGCCGATCACAATGACAATCAGCAAAAGACTTGGAACAGCATTGAGGAAGTGCTTTATTCCTGTGATAAAATTCTCTCTTCCTCCAACCGGATACTTTTTTTTCTTAGCCACAAAAAAACAGATCGCCATAAGCCCCAGTCCCATCAAAATACCCGGGACATAGCCTGCTACAAAAAGCGCAGCGATCGAGACCCCTCCGCTGGCCAGAGAATAAACGATCAGAATATTACTCGGCGGGATGATAAGCCCTGTTGTGGCCGCTGTCACAGTGACCGCAGTATTAAAGTTCTTATCATAACCTTCCCGGTTCATTATGGGGATCATAAATCCTCCTATCGCTGATGTCGCAGCCACAGCCGAACCTGAAATGGCTCCAAAAAACATGCAGGCCAGAACATTGACAAATGCCAGCCCTCCGGGAAGCCGTCCTACCAGAACTCTGGCAAAATCGATAAGCCTCCGCGCGATCCCTCCTCGGCCCATAAACTGGCCGGACAGGATGAAAAAGGGAATGGCCAGCAGGGCAAAATTATTGATACCGGTTGTCATCTGCTGAGCTATCGTGGTTACAGCCGGTCCCGGAGCGATCGTAAACAGCATGGTGATCGTTGTTGCGATCCCGATACTTATGGCGATCGGCACACTAAGAGCCAGAAGAGCAGCAAAACTAAGAATCAAGACTATAACGGATAGTTCCATTCACCTCATCCTGTTTAATCTATAATACTGATATCATACTCTGAGATCTTTTCCGGCTCTTTTTGCCAGGCTTCCGAAATAAACGAGACAGCATACAGAATGATCAGGATGCCTGTCATAGGAATCACCAGATAAACATACCCCATCTTGATACCTAGCGCCGGTGATATCTGGTTCAAAGTAACAGTCAGCATCACAAGCCGGATGCCTCCAATGACCATGACACACGCTGCAAAAATCAGAATGATCCCATTGACCAGGATATCCACACGCCTTTTCTTCAAACCGGAAAGTTTTCTTGTCAGCAGATCGATACCCAGATGCGATCTTGTATAAAAAGCATAACCCGCGCCAAGAAGAGCGATCCATATCAGAAGAAAACCGGCCAGCTCCTCGGTAAAAGAGCTTGGTTTCCTGAGGATAAAACGAGTGATCACCTGCCATGTCACATCCAGCACAATTACGGCCATGAGAAATGTCAAGAAGATTCCCAGGACCTTGTTGATCTTCCGGACAAAATGTTTCATTTTATCTTTTTAATCTGCTTAATGAGTTCATAGATGGGTGTTCCTTGATAGGAATCAAACATGCCGCGGGTTGCATCGATAAAAGGCTTCTTATCCGGCCGGATGACTTCCACACCTGCTTCCCTGACTTTACGGAGAGCATCGTCAGAGGCTTCCTTCCACAATTTTTTCTGATATTCCGCGGATTCATCCACTGCTTTTTGAAGCCATATCTTCTCCTTTGGATCAAGGCTTTCCCATACACGTGTGCTTATCAGAAGGACATCGGGTACAGCCGTATGCTCATCCAGAGTGTAAAATTTGCACACCTCGTAATGATGGGACAGATAAAAACTCGGGGGATTGTTTTCCGCTCCATCCACCACACCCTGCTGCAGGGCAGTGTAGAGCTCCCCCCAGGGGATCGGTGTAGCTGAACCTCCGAGCGACTGAACCATCCTGACCGACATGTTGCTTTTCATAACACGGATCTTCAGCCCGTTGAGGTCATCCGGAGTAATGACCTGTTTTTCTTTCGTATAAAAACTGCGGCTTCCCGCATCGTAATAACAGAGACCGCGTAAAAAATAATCTTCTCCTGCAAGGAGCAGTTTATTTCCTATATCTCCTCCTAAAACCTTCCACATGTGCTCATAATCGCGGAAAAGATAGGGAATTCCAAAGATTTTCATCTCCGGAACAAAAGATTCCAGAGGCGCTGAAGAAACCTTTGTCATTGCCAGGCTTCCGATCTGAAGAAGTTCGATGAGATCTCTTTCCATACCAAGCTGGCCGCTTGGATAGATATCTACTTTTATCCGGCCGCCTGAATATTCATTTACTTTTTTTGCCATAAAAATCATGGCTTTGTGCACAGGATGGGCCGCGTTCAGAACATGAGCCAGTTTTAACACACGCTGCTTTTGAGCGGTCCGGCATGATGGAAAAACCAGGAGAATAAGAACAGAAAGAACAATTAATGATATCAGTTTAAACCATTGTTTTCGCATGATGGAAAAATTCTCCCTATTAATTATCATACGTTCATCTGAACATCAAGCATGAAACCCCATGAAACCCGATTGAACTTTGGCCCGAGTTATGATATATGCATTATTCTGCTCTTTTTCATTTTGTCCTGGATTATTCACGGGCCGAGGTTGCCGTAGCTGCTAGGAGTGGTCAAGGAAAAACAGT
>DAOVDI010000023.1 GCA_030669585.1 Acidobacteriota bacterium | reverse complement strand
CTGTGATAGTTCATTCGAAAAGACTTAATTGGATCCTTATTCTTGTCCTTTTTACGGTCAATTTTGCAGTATTCCTTCCCTCCATGACAGGGGGATTTCTCTGGGACGACAGACTCCTGATCACAGAGAATCCGGGTTTGCATGATCCCCTGTTTCTTCAGAAGTTTTTAGTTTCTCCTTTCGGGGGTCATCTGGGATTGGACGAAAATAGTTTGCGTCTGGACCAGATGAGTCAATTCTACAGGCCTGTTACATCCCTTTCTTACTGGCTGGACTACAAGCTCTGGGGATTAAATCCGGCGGCTTTTCATCTCTCAAATATCTTCTTTCATATCATCAACTGTTTAATCCTCTTTCTTATTTTTTTAGCGCTTGATTGGAACCCATATAAAGCTTTTATGGGATCGCTGCTTTTTTCTTTATTTCCCCTTCATTTTGAAAATGTCTCTTGGATCTCGGGGAGAACAGACCTGTTATCATTCCTGTTTGCCGCCCTCTCTGTTTTGTTGTTTATCCATTTTTTTAAAAAGAAAAGATCCCTCCTCCTGGGACTTTCTGCTTTTTTCTATTTTCTTTCCCTTCTTGCCAAGGAAAATACGCTTTTTTTGCCATTGATATTTTTATTTATTATATATCGCCGGGACGCCAGGATAAAAGATTATATCAGGAATATATTTCCTTATACTGTAAGCCTGCTCCTGTGGTTTGTCATGCGTTCAATCGCTCTTCCGTCTGGATTTATCCAGCTCTCGGGAAGAACAATCTCGGATTTTCTGTCATCAATAGGATTCTATACATTAAAGATCCTGTTCCCCTTCCGGCTGAGCTTGACAATCGATTCTGCCGGTGTTTTTAATAATAAATATTTCTTTGTATCCGGGCTTGTGCTGTCGCTCCTGTTCCTGGTTTCTTTACTTCTTTTGTTACGGAAAAAGATATCCCGGATAAAACCGGCTTTAATATTTGCGGCTTTTTTTCTGTCTCTTTTTCCCTCGGTTCTTGTGATTTTCTCTGCTGCCACGGTATCCTTCCTGGCCTGGAGATTCCTCTATCTGCCTTCGGCCTTATTTGCGGCTTCCGCTGTAATGGTAGTATTCGCAAGAATCAAATGGAAATATTTGATCTATACCGTATTGCTTATAGGGTGTATATTTTACACCCTGGAGCTTTATCCCAAGAACAAGGCCTTCGGCAGAAATGAAAAAGAGTTCTGGTTGGGCCTGGAGAACAAAAACAGGGAAAATTTTTTAGCCCTGTTCAATATAGGGATTTTTTCCCTGCCGGAAAATGAAGAGCAGGCCCTGGAAATTTTCCAGAAAATACTTAAACAGAAGGATCATCATCTTTATGAGAGATTCCGGATCCGCATATATGAAGAGCTTGCCTCTTATTATACTTTCCATGATAAGCTCGAACAGGCGGAGTATTATTTCAACAGGCTCCTGGACTCACGAAAAAGCCAGTCTCAGCATTTCTTTGTCACATACGCATGTTTTTTAGCCCAGAAAGGAAAAGTCGATGAGGGAGAGAATATCATCCGGCAGATGCTGAACGTATTCCCTGAAAATCATCTGATCCTTCTTCATGCGGCGAAATTTTATATCATTCTAAAAGACTATGAAAAGGCCATTGAGCTTTTAAAGAAGGATTTTGCGCTTTTCCCTACCGAGGAAATCAAGGGTCTTTTAAATCAGATAGAGAAGATCCGAAAAGCTGAATCACACATCCCGGGATGAACATGTGTTATAATGATGTGATCTGAAAAATGCGAACCATAATTCTATTCCTTGTCCTGGTTGTCCTCGTCCTTATTGGAATTCCTATCTTTCTGCTGTGTGCTTTATTTCGACTGCAGCTTCCTCTTTTCCTTTTTGCAAAAGGCGCTATATGGCTGTGTATCAAGATTTTAGGTTTACGTATAGAAGTCCTGGGCAAGGAATGGGTCCGGAAAGGACAAAATTATGTCTTTATGGCCAATCACCTGAGTTATCTGGATGGCCCCATTCTGTTTTTGGCCATTCCGCAGCATATCAGGGCCATTGCGAAAAAAGCGATCTTCAGGCTTCCGATCGTGGGCCTGGCAATGAAACAGGTTGATTTTGTTCCTGTAGACAGGACGGGAACCAACACGGGAAAAAAGAGCATTGAGCGAGCGGCAAGATTAATGATAGAGAAAAAATATTCTTTTTTGATCTTCCCGGAGGGGACCCGGAGTCCTCATGGAAAACTCCAAGCTTTTCGACGCGGAGGATTTTTTCTGGCCATAAATAGCGGAGCTCCCATTGTTCCTATAACAATAAAAGGGACTTACGGTCTGATGCCTAAGGGGGGCTTATGGATCAAACGAGGAACGATTCAAATAGAGTTTTTCGAACCGGTTTCCGTGAAGGACTCAAATGAGGAAACCATGCCCCTATTGGTGGAGCGAATAAGAAAAATTATCCTGTCCGGACTGACGACGGATTAATAGTTTTTAAATAGAAAGAAAGTTCCTAGCGGGAGCGTAGAAATCTATCCCGGCGCGGTCGGCTTTTAGATTCCCAGAAGTCTTCTGTTTTTTTCTCTGCCGGATCTTGGTGTGAAAGCGCCACTGTTGTCTTTTTTCCGCTTCTGTCGATCCGATAAGATCGTTCAGCCGCGTATAGGATCTCATCCCGCAAACCTTCTTCTGCGATTTCCTCAGTGTGTTTACGGCGGCCTTCCACGATCTCTCTTATGTAATTCTGGATCTGATCCTGGGAATAGAAGTTGCGGATATCCCATTCCCCCAGGGAATGTCCTTCGACTCGAAAGACCTCTTTTGTCCCGAGCAGCCCTTTTTCATAGGTGTTTGTACCCCGCATGTCTCCCCTCTGGATCTGAGCCATCAGGTTGATTGGAACACGTTCGACTTTTCTGACCATTCGTTTCTCTTTAACACCATCAAGTTCGGATGTTTCGATGATCTCGCCGATCCCACCGGTATTGTACTGCATGAACTTGACTTTCCCGGGATGATTGCTCACCAGGGTCATAATGATTTCATAAAATCTGTTTACTTTGGCTGCTCTGGAACCGATGATAAAAGGATCTGTACCGACGATCCGGACAGATTCTCCGGCTTTAAGGGGTTGACTGGCCATGCTGTGAGTACTTTCCCCCCATAGATAGGCTAAAACAGACTGCTCCGGAGTTAATTCCTGGGAAAAGCTCATGATTGTGTTTCTGCGTGTGATAAAGGCGAAAATCAATCCGTCAAGCTCTTCAAGGGGAGGAAGATTGATCGATTCCGAGAAGATGGGAATAGTCTTCCCGTCGATCTTCACTTTGAGCTTTTTTCTCTGTACTACAGCGCGGCCGTTTGCGGTCAGGCTTTCGTCCATGAAATCCGGTTTACCATTGGCTTTGATCATAACGTTTTCGTACAATGCGGACTTATCGATCAGCGCGTTGTACATGGCTGTCTGGTATTCTTTTTCCACATCTGTTTTGACAAAAAAGTTATTTTCCGATCCAAGCGCTGATCCGTCCTGTTTCAGAAAAGCGATATCATCCTGAGTCACTATGGTTTTTTCCCCTTTTTTGTGATCAAGTCCAAGCTGGTGGCAGGACCAAGTGGATTTTCCTGTAGCCGTTAATCCGAATAAAAACACACCGAATGTTTTGAGCTTGTTGTTGGAATCTCTAACAGTGACGATCTTTGTTCCGGAATGAAGTCCAAGCATTCCGAGTTGGTCGGCGCCCCACATGGCCTGGCGGAGAAACCCTTTTTTATCCTCTCCCATATAATCTGTTCCCAATGCGATATTGAGGCGATGCTCGGGAATAACCAGAACCTGCTGTTTTAGAGGATGTTCTTCTGGGATGTGGATCATGAAAAATTCAGGGCCAGGCCTGTTCGCCGGTTTGAACATTGTCGAGCCCCACATATAGCCCACCCTGTAATTGATGACGTCTGCTTCGGTGACCAGAAGGTTACATATAGGATTGTATGTGTCGTTGTTTCCCATCTGTCTCTTCAGCAAATAAAAAGGGAGAGTTCGAAGAAGATGCAGAACTTTGTCTAGTTCTTCCGGGGAACTGGCGATCAAATTTTCTTGAACGGCAGTGGGTCTTGTCAACCTGACCTTTTCTCCTCCCAAATAGACGGTTTTAGGAGCAATACGGCTGGAAATTGCGGCGCGCCAGCCATAGGACCCATAAATCGTCCTGACCCCGGCGTCTTTAGCTCTTGGTTCGAGCCATTTGAGATCGACTTTTCGGATGTTCGGGCCTTGGATGACCCGATGGAATTCGTCTGCAAATTTTTTATACGCGTTCTCGTTATAGATATTTCTGTCACTCATGGCGGTATATTCTATTTATGATAATACTTTGTCTTCTGTTCCCAATAAGATCTTTTTAATATCTTCTGAGGTGGCAATGCCGCTGTTGAAGAGATAGCAGTTTGTATTTTCAAGAAGCCGGCGGAAAAAACTTCTCTGGATCTCCAGATATTCCGGAGTTTTCATAAGGAGATGGGGGTTGTAAAAAGGTTGGCTTCCGAGTGAGATGGAATCATGTTTAGCCCCAAAACTTTCACCGGATTCAAGTATACGCAGGGCATCATCAATGTCCATTTTGACCATCGGGGGAGAGACTTTGTCATTTCTTAGAATAAAAACCCATCGGACTTCGCTTCGTTTTACATGTTTGTCGGAACCGTTGATCCAGTAGGGATCGAGCATAGCAAAAGAGTTTTTCGCTGCTGTGTAACAAAAGGGCGAGCCCCTATCAAGCCGGCAGTCATCCATTTGAAGGCATGTGTTGTTTTTACAGTCTTCTTTTTTCAGGATGATGTTTTCGCATTTACTGCCGTCAAAAAGAGAGGCGAGTCCGGGATAATAGTCCGCTGTATTGGTCGGCAGATAGAATTTTCTTTCCGGGGAGTCGGCCAGAACGGATCTGCCGGACATGCGAATAAAGACCAGGTCATTGGAATGGAGACGGATCTGATCCTCATTCAACAAAGAAAAGAAGAGTTCAGTCTTTTTTGTGCCTTTAGGTCCGATGAGGAGGACTCCGCTGCCGTTGATATCTGCTGACATTCCACGGACAGCATGAACCTGAAAAAGCCTTGATGAAATATCCATGACCAGTCCCAGCGCCAGACTGCGAAGAGGCCCATAATTGTCCGTATTAACTAATATCCCGGTTTTGGCTTCCGGGTTGTAAAATGCGCGCGGCTCTCTGCCGGGAATACCGTCTACGGCATAGATGATCCCATGGGGCTCCAGATCGGATTCCAATTGGGCCGGATACCAGTTCTCGATCCAGAAATCATTCAGATGAGAAATATTTGTTCTGAGTTGAACAATAACACCGTTGATATTGGCATTCCATTCGAAGTAGTTATCATTCTTGAGATGAGATTCCATCTCTGAAACCAGAGCATCACGCATCTGAATGGAAATCCCGGCTTCGACTGGAACGGTTTTCTTTACATGGGTGTTGGTATTGTTTAAAGCGACCCTCTTGACTTTTTTTGCAGTCTTTAGGTTTGGCAGAGCATTAATGATCCTGTCCATGCCCTTTTCCAAATTTTCCATGGAAGTTGCATAGGAAATGCGGATGTGATCATCGTTGCCAAAAGCATCTCCGGGAACCAGGGCCACATTGGCTTCTTTGAGGAGAAAATATACCAGACCATAGGAATTACGAATAGGATGGCCATTAAATTCTTTATTGTAATAAGCAGAAACATTGGGGAACAGATAAAAAGAAGCCTGGGACTTGAAACAGGATATGTCAGGAATAGACTGCAGCCTCATATAGACATAATTTCTTCGCCGCTGGAATTCGGAGACCATTTTAGAGACCTCATATTGAGGCCCATTTAACGCTTCCAGGGCGGCCTTCTGTGAGATGGAAGACGGATTGGATGTGGTGTGGCTTTGGATTTTCGCCATACTGCTGATGATTTCCGAAGGCCCAGCCGTATATCCGATTCGCCAGCCTGTCATGGAATAAGCTTTGGAAACACCGTTGATCACGATCGTTTTTTTTCGAACATCCTCTCCAAGTGCGGCAAAGCTGATGAATTGAAAATCGTCATATACCAGCTTTTCATAGATCTCATCTGTTATGACGAATATATCTTCTTCCAGGATAATGTCTGCCAGGGCTTCCAGTTCGTGCTTTTTATAGGCTGCCCCCGTCGGATTGGATGGGTTATTCAGGAGGATCGCCTTGGTGGATGGTGATATAGAGGATTTAAGCTGGTCCGGAGTCAAAAGGAAACCGTTTTCCTCTTTGGTAGGGACGATCACGGATTTCCCCTTTGCCAGTGAGACTGTATGAGGATAAGTGACCCAATAAGGAGAAGGGATTATCACTTCATCCCCTTCATTGATAAGTGCCTGAATGAGATGAAAAAGTGAGCTCTTAGCCCCTGTCGAAACGATGATCTCGTTTTTTTCATATTCCAGGCCCATGTCTTCCTTTATCCTGGAAATGATGGCTTCCTTGAGGGACGGAATTCCATCAGCCTGAGTATATTTTGTAAAATTTTCCTGGATAGCCTTGATCCCGGCCTCTTTGACGTTGTCCGGGGAGGGGAAATCCGGTTCTCCCACACTGAGATCAATAACATCAATGCCATCAGCTTTCATGGCCCTGGCCTTGTTAGTGACCTTCAAGGTGGGAGATTCACCTATAAGATTTGCTTTTTCTGATACCATCATTGGTTTTTCCCGGACGGAATTTAGTTGTCTTCTTTCTTTTCCGGATTCATTTTATCCTTGAAATATTTCTTAAGATCGACACCGGTTAAAGATTTCACTACATCAGGCATCTGGCCGAGAACTTCGGCAACCTGAGCAGTGATCTTTGTAGCGCCGGTCCCTTTTTCCCCTCCGATAAGAATAATCTTGTCCACTTTGGAAAGGGGTTCAGCGACTGCTTTGGCCAGCGCAGGCAGATTCTCGAGATAAAGCTGGAGGATGGCAGACCGGTTGTATTTTTCCCATGCCCCTGCTTTTTTCAGCATGGTCTCTGCTTCAGCCAGGCCTTTTTGTCTGACTTTTTCTGCTTCTGCGAAGGCTTCCAGTTTAAGGGCCTCTGCCCTTCCCTTTGCTTCTGCATGGATGCGAAAGCTTTCGGCCTCAGCTTCTGCCTGGATCTGAAGCTTTCGAGCTTCTGCAGGCTTGATCACATTGGAATCCAATTCCTTTTCTCTTCGAGCAACTTCCAATTCTTCGATCTTGATGGCCTCTTCCTTCTCAACCAGTTTGGCTTGAGCTTCTTCTTTTTTAATATTTTTAGCTAACCGGAACCGTTCAAGCTCGTAGGAATAATCAGCCTGAGCTTTTTTTCTGTTGACATCAACCTGAGAATTGGCCTTTTTTGCCTCATTTTCCCATTGGGTCTTGGCGATCAAGGCATCTGCATGAAGTTTGGCGATTTCACCTTCTTTCCTGGCCTCGGAAGATTTGATAACGGCATCTTTTTCAGTCTGGGCTTCAGCGATCAAAGCATCACGTTTGGCCTCGGCGATCTGGGGTTTACCCAGAGATTCCAGATACCCCTGAGTGTCACTGATCTCTTTTAGGGAAAAGGAAAGAAGGGTAATGCCCATTTTTGAAAAATCAGGATCGACGACTTCAGTCACTTTGTTTGCAAACTCCTGCCGTCCTGTAAAAATGTCCTTTATGCTCATTGTTCCGATCACAGATCTCATCTTACCGTCAAGGATAGTTGCAGCAACATCCTTAATGCCGTCCTTACCACTGCCAAGAAACTGCTCTGCCGCCAAGATGATGGCATCAATTTCGGAACTGATCTTGACCTGGGCAGATGCTTCAGCCAAAATATGGATTCCATTATGCGCGATGACTTCAGGAGTCTTGATCAAAATATTAATGATATCTAAAGGAAGCGTATCAACAGTTTCCAGGAATGGCCAGACAAAAGTCCCCCCACCCAGCCGGTAACGAAAACCGATCCACTTCCTGGTTCCGTCAGCGAGAACAACCCTTTTTTTCCGTCCTGATATGATAAGAACTTCATTGGGTCCGACTTTCCTGTATTGTTTTGCGATCAGTAAAATAATGAGGGCCAGAATAACGGCAGCAACACCGATAATAATCAAAATGGAGACTAAAGACATTTTTTCCTCCTTTCAGAGAAACAACTATCCCTGAAAAATACTCATTTTTCTTTATTATGAATGACTAATGTAACGCGAAATCACTTTGTTTTCAAGCTGTAAAAAAGTAAAAAAGTCCTTTATATAAAGCTGCTCTCGGGTTATCCGTAAGCCATAAAGAGTAAACTTTCCTTTTTTAGGATGGTTTTCTGGATCTGGATAAGTTCTTCGATTCCCTTGTCTGCTAAAGCGAGCAGGACGTTGAACTCTTTTTTTGTTATTGGTTTTTTTTCGGCTGTTGCCTGGATCTCAATGTATTTTCCGGTATCGGTCTTTACGACATTCATATCGATCTCGGCATTTGAGTCTTCCTTGTAATCGAGATCGAGATGCGGTATCCCGTCTATCATACCGACACTTACAGCTCCAACAAGATTTTTCAGCGGCATACTGTCCAGTATCCCATCACTCATCATTTTTTTCATGACGAGCGCGAGGGCGATAATTCCTGCGGTGATAGAAGCAGTCCGCGTCCCACCGTCGGCCTGAATTACATCACAATCTATTGTGATAGTCCTTTCTCCAATAAGATTGAGCTCGACAGCCGTCCGCAGAGAGCGGCCGATCATCCGCTGGATTTCATGGCTGCGGCCAGAGATGCGGCCAAAATTCCGTTCTCTTACGTTCCTTTTTCCAGTTGATCTGGGGAGCATTGAATATTCGGCTGTGATCCAGCCTTGCCTGCTTCCTTTCAGGAAGGGCGGGACCTTTTCTTCGAGGGTCGCAGCTGCGATGATTTTGTTCCGGCCCATCTCGATATATGCCGAACAATCGGCAAAATCGAGATAATGAGGTGTTATTTTTACTGATCTTATTGCATCCAGCGCCCTGTTGTTTTTTCTCATGTGAACAGCCTTTCCCCTTTCAAGAATAATATTATATCATAGCTCGATTAAAATCAATGATTTGAACATGATTGCAATTATCCTGCTTTATTCAGGTTAATCCTCAGGACGGGACTTCCAACGATCGTGAAACCACAGCCATAATTCAGGTTTTTTTCGGATTTGTTCCTCGATTGCAGATGTGCTTGCTTGTGTGATCGACAGGACATCTGTTTCCATGTCCCCTGTTTTAACAATTTCGAGAGGAGGCGAAAAAACGAGACGGTATGTCCGGCCTGGTGCGGGAACACAGAAAACAGGAAGCAGGGGAGCGCCGGTTCTTAAAAAGAAAAGGGCTGTACTGGGTGTTGTTGCAGCCGGCGTCCCGAAAAAATTGATAAAGACAGCCTGATCTCGAAGAACATTCTGATCCATAAGGATGGCGACAATTTCCCGGTCACGCAGGACCCGGAGCACCTGCTTTGTTGCCATATGCTTGTAGATGACTTTGGCGCCGAAAAGGTTCCTTATGGCCAGAAGTTCCTTTTCTAGGATTGTATTGTCCAGCTTTCGAGCGATAACACTTAGGGAAGCGAACCGGGCGATAAAGACAGAGGCAATTTCCCAGTTGCCGTAGTGAGCGGAAAAAAGCAGCGCTCCCTTGCCATCCTCTAGTGCTCTGTGCAGGTGTTCCTCTCCTTCGACGGTGATAATATCTTCAAGTTTATTCCGGCTCATCCGGCTGAGCTTTATGATATCGAACAAGGTCGAACCAAAGTGCTTGAACGATAGTCTAGCGATCCGGTTTTTCTCCTTATTTGGCAGAAGAGATCCATAAGCGAGATCCAGATTTTTTAATGCGATTCGGCGGTGTTTCTTGCCTGTATAATAAAAAAGAATACCTAAAAATCCGCCCGACAGCAGGCTCAAACGACGGGGAATGACGGAAATCAGGCCCCTGATTAATTTATAAAGGCGGTATTCTGCCTGTTTTTTTTTATTGCTCATTTTAAAGCATGGCTAAAACTTCATGATAGAATGCCTTTTCGATCTCCAGATCTATTTTAATGTAATAGAGAGGAATCTCCTCAAGGGATTGAGATCCTGATAATTTAGCGATATCCTTCTCTGTTGTGATAAGAGCATCAGCGTGATTCCGGATGTAATGTTTTCGAAGAACACGCAGTGTGGATTCCTGATACGAATGATGGTCATGGAAATCCAGGGTGAAAAGGGGGCGAATTCCCTCATTCTTTAACAGTATATGAAAACGGGAGGGATCTGCAATGCCGCTGAAGGCGATCACGCGTTTTGATGATAATGCCTCAACAGGGAGAGACTTATCCTCTCCGGGCGGGTATATTCCCTGAAATGTCACGTTATATCCGAAGATTTTTACATTCTGGAAGAGAGATGTTAATGTTTTTTTCAGTGAAGAACCGTGAAGGGATCTCACCAGTAAAATATCCGCTCTTTTCAGGGCTGAGACAGGTTCTCTGAGATCTGCATTTTCAAGTGGATTATGGAGGACAATATCCAGATTTCTTTTCAAACGGAGATGTTGAAAACCGTCGTCAAGAACAACTGTATCAAAACCCAATTTAACTGCTTCTAAACAGGAGGAATACCGGTCTTTTCCAATAAAAATTCCAACGGATGGCAGTCGTTTTGCCACCATGTATGGTTCGTCCCCGGCCGATCTCCAATCTCCCATGATGGATTTTCCATCGGACAAAATTCCCCCTTTCTGCTCCCAGAGTCCTTTATATCCTCTGGTCACCATTGCAGGTTTTTTCCCTTTTTCCAGAAGGAATGAGAGCAGGCTTATTACAAGGGGGGTTTTTTCCGATCCGCCCATACGAATATTGCCGACACTGATGACCGGAACCGGAACTTCTTGAGCATGAAACACTCCTGCCTGATATAAAAGATGTTTTATCCGGCAGCCTGTCTGATTTACGAATGAAACAGGTTTAATGAGGAGTTTCATTTTTTGGAAAATATATACCAATCTTTGCCTTAATTCAAGGTTGTCATCTTTTGGGCGAAGCTTCATATTGAAATTATTATTCAAAAAAGGTATCATACATCTTTATTTTTATATTGGAGGATGGAGATGTTGAAAAAAATATCTATTATTTCTCTTATTCTTGTTATGGCATTTATTTCGATTCAGTGTAAGAAAAAAGCTGCCGTGGCCGGTGTTGATGTCACTGTGACCTTTTCTGAAGAAAAACTGTCAGACAACCTGATCACTGACGTAAATTACACGTGGAAAACTGATAGTAAATTCGTAAAAATGGGGCAGGATTTTAACGTTTTTGTACATTTCTGGCATAATGGGAATCTTCTTTTTTCAGATGACCATATTCCTGCGGTAGAGACCTCTAAATGGGAGCCTGAGAAGGAATATGCCTATACACGAAGAATTTATATCCCGACATTTGTCGATGAATTCGATCCCGATTTTAAAGGGGAAGAAACTTTAAAGCTTTCGCTTGGTTTTTTCTCGCCTTATGATCGAAGCGGGAAATCCAAACAGGAAATTATTGAAAAAAAACTGAAGGTTTTTCCTCCTCCGCTGGACACTCCCGAGATCATCTATGAGGAAGGCTGGTTTGATCAAGAGATCAATCCGGAGTCTTTTTTAAAGCAGTGGCGCTGGATGGGAAAAACGGCAAAATGTATTATTGATAATCCCCATAGAGATGCGCTTTTGGTAATAAAAGGCGGATTAAATCTGGAATCGGTAAAAGATCAGAAAGTAATATTAAAGATCAATGATCTTACTCTGGATGAATTTATTCCCACAGAGAGCAGTTTTGAAAAGTCCTATAACATCAAAAAAGAGATGCTCGGTGATGGAAATGAATTTCACCTAACTATTTCAACAGATAAAACCTTTGTGCCTGCGGAGAACACACCCAATTCCACTGATAAACGGGAACTCGGGCTTCAGATCTCATTTATCTATTTTCGATGAAGAAATGCGGCTGATATGCCGCCTGTAAACACTGTTATTATTTTATAGCATCCAATTCTGTCTTTAGTTTTTTTTCGTCTTCCTGTGCTTTTTGCAGCTTTTGATAGGTTGTGCTTATCTGGCGCTGTATTTCGTCTCGTGATCTCATGTCATCCATGCTGTAAAATTCTTGCCAGAGGGCATTCATCTTCAGGGTTAACAACTGAACATATTCCTCTGCCTTTTTCCATTTGTTTTCAAGCTGCTGTAGGTCTTCTGCTTCTTTCTTGTCCTGATTCAAATCCTGTTCCCGGGTTTTTGGAATAATTTTTTTGGATGTGGTCGATGACTTTTCTTCATCCAGGTCGGCAGGTATGGCCTCAACTCTGCTGTTTGGTGTTTCAGTAATAATAATAGCTGATCGTCTTTTGCTCTTTCTGACGGCAGCCACAGTCAGGACGGTGATTTTTTTACCCTTGAGTTTTGCGCGGCGTTCTTTTTCTTTTTTCGAGAGCTCTACAAGGCTTTGCGAGGATAGAATGCCTGCGCAAAAGAATATCATAGTTATTAAGACAGATGCTTTTTTCATGCTTCCTTCCCTCTGGAAATATAATAATATGATTTTTTATCCCTGTCAAATATTCTAATTTTGGCTTACGGCTGTTCTGATAAATAACTGCTCTCCGTCTGTGGAAATCTCAATGGCGCCGGATTTATCTGTCCGGTAAACAGTGGCGCCGATCTTGTTATACCTCTTCAGAATTTTCTTGTCTGGATGGCCGTACATATTATTGTGTCCCACTGAAATAACTACAATATCCGGAGAAACGGCACGTAAAAAAGAGAATGAACTGGATGTTTTGCTGCCGTGATGAGGAGATTTTAGTATTTGACTGTTGAGCTCATGCGGATTTGCGACCAGGTCAGACTCTGCCTTTTCCTCGATGTCTCCGGTCAACAGAATGGATATTTTCCCGTATTCAAGCCGCAAGACCAGAGATTGATCGTTGTGAACTGAAAAAACCTCCGGGTTTCCGCTGGGGGGATAAAGCGCCTGAATTCTGACGCCTGAAATGTGAGTGTCCCGGCCTCGAAATATTCGTTTATGCTGAATATTAGAAGGAAGATTTTCCCTGAACTTTTTATAGCAGGTGTTTTGAACAGGATAAAATGCCTCCCAATATTCCATGATATGGAAATTTTTCGCCACACTGATCAGTCCTTTAAGATGATCAGGATGGCCATGAGTCAATACAAGATAATCGATGGCTTTTATTCCCTTGTTCCAAAGAAAACGGGAGACGATCTTTTCACCGACATCAAAACGACTACCGGGAAATCCTCCTCCGTCGATCAGCATTTTTTTTTGCCCGGGGAATTCAATAAGTATTGATTCTCCCTGCCCGACATCCAAAACTGTCATGCAGAGATGCTCAGTTCGAACGGGAAATGGATGGATTATTATTATTGATAAAAGGACCAATATTCCCATAACGGTTGTAAGTCTCACTTTTTTGGAACGTATGGGGAGAAGAAGAACTAGAAGGAAGAAAAAATATCCGGCCACAACCCACAAGTATGGAGTCGGGACCCTGAACGACATAAATTTTATTCCATCCATGACAGTTGAGAGGTGAATGAGCTGGTCGATTAGAAAACCAAGAATAGAAGCCAGGAATTGAGCGATTCCCAAGCTTATAAATGCTGTGGGCAAAAGTATAAATCCCATAGCCATGATGATTCCCAAAAGTGGGATCGCAGCACAGTTCAGAAGGATGGAGGAAAATGTCACACGGTTGAAAGCAAGAGCGATAAATGGAAGAACACCCATTTGGGCTGTGAAGGAGAGAACCAGCATCTCACTGATCTTAAAAGGAAGGCGGGGAATCAGTTTAAGGATTTTTGGAAAAAAGAGGATGATTAAGAGCGTGGCAGCATAGGTCAGCTGAAAGCCAAGGCTGAAAAGTTGGAATGGATCTAGAAGGAGAAGAAGGAATGCGCTCATGAAAAGAGTATTAATGAGGGAGATGTCTTTCCAGAACGTTTTCCCAAAAAGATAGGCAAGAGCCATGATGGTCGCTCTCAGGACTGAAGGCCTGCCCTCAACGAGAAAGGCATAGAAGCTCAAAAAAAACATCAACAAGATATAGGATATACGTGTTGGGATCTTCAGGATTTTAAACAGGGAGAAAAGGATAAAAGAAATAATTCCGATGTGAGCGCCCGATATGGCGAAGAGATGGAAAAGGCCCGCCTTTTGAAGGGCCTGTATAGTGGTTTCTGGTATTCTTCCTCTCTCACCAAGCAGAAGCGCCTCGAGCACAGCTCCTTTTTCTGAGATGGAATGAGTATTTGAGCCGGGAAACAGCGCCTGTATTTTTTCCTGGATTTCCCTTCGTATAAGGGATATTCCCCGTATTGGGGAGAAGTGGGCTTCGGGTCGGATCTTTTGAACCAAGAGCGGGCTTTTAGAGTGGGCTCTGTTATGGAGATTCTGGGCCTTAAGCAGCCATTCGGAAGGAGCGGAGTCAAAGTTTCTGAAGCCAGGAAATGTGCTGATCTGAGCAGATACTTTAATACGGTCACCAGTTAATAGATTGCGTGTATGAACCAATTCCGGGGTATGATAAAGAGATATCTTCAATTTCCCTTTGATCTGTTTTTCATTTGTTCCCAAAATGATATTTTCGACTTTCAGGTATAAAGTATCTTTATCAATGCCTCTGGAGGGAGTGCGAAAAAGAATTCCGGTGAAATCTGCATATATGTCAGGGTTGAACCGGTGTAGAGCATTTTTTTCGTACCCGGTATTGTGGTCCTGATAAAGAGCTGCCCCAGCGAGAAAAATAGTTATGAGGGATAAAACCAAAGCAGGTATTTCTTTTTTTTTCAGGAAAATGATCCAGGCCAGGATATGGGAAACAGCAAGGATGGACAGTAACAGCAGGGGAGGCAGGGGGGTTAAAGATGCCCCAAAAATCCCCAGGATGAAAGCAAGAGAGATGTACAAAAAAGGAGAAATCACGTCATTTTGTGCCGATGGTTTCCTGGTTCTGATGAGCCAGGCTGTCCAGCAGAAGGTGGCACATGATCTTAATTCCAAGAGAGATGCTCCTTTCATCCGGATTGAAATTCGGACTGTGGAGCGGAGACATTGAACGCCGTCTTGGATTCTTGACTCCCAGGAAGAAATAAAACCCAGGAATTTTTTGGCAGTATAAGGAAAAATCCTCGGCAATCATCTGTGGAGTGATGGGAAAAACATTCTCTTTACCAACAATGTTATACAGTGTCGGGGTCATGATCTTTGCTAACTCTGGATGATTATAGAGAGGAGGTGTGCCCTCTCGGTAAAGCATTTCATAATCAGCGCCATAGGCATCTGTTATTCCCTCAACGATCTTTTCTATATAATGACGGATCTTTTTCCTGTTTGTCTCACTCAGAGTTCTAACCGTTCCCTCGAACCGGACTGATTCTGCAATGATATTGGCTTTTGTCCCTCCGGAAATTTTTCCCACGGATATTACTGCCGGATCCGTAGCATCCAGGAAGCGGCTGATAATTGTCTGTATATTGACTATCACATGAGAGGCGAGTGCGATGGCATCGATCCCTTCATGAGGCTTGGCGCCATGTGAACTTTTTCCTTTGATCGTGATGATAAATCTGTCAGAAGAAGCCATGATCGGTCCTGATGAAAAGGCCACGCTGCCCAGATCGTCCGGCCAGACATGAAGACCGAATATGGCTTTTACCGGAGGATCTTCTAGGACTCCCTCTTTGATCATCAGTTCTGCCCCTCCGTCTTCACCTGGAGGGGGGCCTTCTTCGGCCGGTTGGAATATAAACTTGATATTTCCTTTGATCTTGTCTCGAAATGAATTCAAAACATATGCAGTCCCAAGAACGATGGATGTATGGATATCATGACCGCAGGCATGCATAACTCCTGGATTCAGTGATCTGAATGGAACATTGACCAACTCCTGAATAGGAAGAGCGTCAATGTCAGCACGAATTCCGATTGTAGGCCCAGGATGGTCTCCGTGGAGGAGACCGACCACGCCTGTTTTTGCTATACCTGTTTCCACATCCAACCCGAGAGATAGAAGTCTGGAAGCAATAAGCTTGGATGTTTCAAACTCTCTGTTGCTCAGTTCCGGATTCATGTGGATGAATCGGCGGATCTTGATGATTTGTGCTTTATTCCGGGCAATAGCTTCGTCAATGCGTGCAGAGGTTTTTTTATCAACTGCGATCCCGAATGATCCGGTAATCCAGCAGAAAAGGAGAATATATAGGACGAGAAATCGAGAACCCCTGCGCATGAATTTATGATAAGATCATACACGTTATATGTCAATGAAAGAAATTGTAGCAACAGGCTAGATCGTAACAGTTTCTTTATATTCTCCGTATTCTTCTTTTAATACCGAAGAAATTTCCCCGATCGAGGCCATAGCTCTGACCGCCTCGATAATGGGCTGAACACAATTATTATTGTTCCTTACTGCGTTGCGTAATTCTTGTAACAGGGATTCAACCTTGGCGGATGATCTTTCCCGTTTCAAACGCTTAAGTCTGTTGGTCTGACTTTTTTCAACATGCTCCGGAGGAAACTCCAGTTGAAAATCAACAGGCTGATCGCCTGAACTGAAGGCATTAAGCCCAACTATGATCTGGCTGCTGTCCTCGATACTCTTTTGATAGGAATATGCGCTGTTCTGAATTTCCTGCTGAATATAACCTGTTTCAATTGCTTTGATTGTTCCCCCCAGGTCATCGATCTTGCGCAAGTAAACTCCAACCTTTTTTTCGATTTCATCCGTAAGGTTTTCGATGAAATATGAACCGCCCAGGGGGTCAATTGTATCAGGAACGCCGCTCTCATGAGCGATGATCTGTTGTGTCCTTAATGCGATCCTGGCCGATTCCTGGCTTGGAAGAGAGAGGGCTTCGTCTCTAGAATTTGTGTGCAGGGATTGAGTTCCTCCGAGAATGGATGCCAGCGCCTGAAGAGTGACACGAATAACGTTGTTTTCAGGTTCCTGGGCTTGGAGTGTAACTCCGCTTGTCTGGGTGTGAAATCTGAATTTCCAGGATAGTGGATTTTTTGCTTTGAATTTTTCCCTCATGATCCCGGCCCAGATTCGCCTTGCAGCTCGGAATTTTGCAACTTCTTCCAGAAGATTGTTGTGGGAAGCAAGGAAAAAGGACAAACGGGGTGCAAAGGAATCCACATCCAGACCTGCATTAACAGCGGCCTGGAGGTAGGCTGTGGCATTGGTAAAGGTGAAGGCCAGTTCTTGAACAGCAGTTGCGCCTGCTTCCCTGATGTGGTATCCGCTGATGCTCATTGTGTTCAAGTTCGGCACATTTTTTTGGCAAAATTCAAGTATGTCTGTGATTATCTTCAAAGAAGGACCGGGCGGAAAAATATATGTACCTCGAGCGATATATTCCTTTAGGATGTCATTCTGGATCGTACCGGCCAATCTAACCCAGGCGATTCCCCTGTTTTCGGCAAGGACGAGATACATGGCGAGCAGAATAACGGCGGTAGAATTGATCGTCATGGACACACTGACGTTCTCCAGGGGGATTTGATCGAACAGTTTTTCCATGTCTTCGAGGGTGTCGATCGCGACCCCTACTTTTCCCACCTCTCCAAGGGCTCTCGGGTCATCTGAATCAAGGCCGATCTGAGTCGGAAGGTCAAAGGCAATACTGAGGCCTGTCTGGCCTTTGGACAGAAGGTATCGATAGCGCTTGTTGGACTCCTCTGCTGTTCCGAACCCTGCATACTGCCTCATGGTCCACAATCGTCCCCTGTACATGCTGGAATAGACGCCTCTGGTAAATGGATATTTCCCGGGATCTCCCAGCTGCTGCTCCGGATCGAACCCGGACAAGTCTTTGTGGGAATAGACTTTTTTGACTTCGATGTCAGAGTGAGTCAGAAAGCAATCTTTACGTTCCTTTGATCCGGACATGGTTAATTTGATTGTATTGTTTTATGCCCGGTATTTCAAGAAGGCCCCAGGCTATTTGACACCAGACACTATAGAGAACTTCCAGTCCATTAAAATATCGTCCTCTCGAATTTTCATGTTGTAAGCTTTCTTGACATCATCATCACAGGAATAATGCATTTTCTTAATAATATCTATATTGCGAAAAGGAAGGCCGGAATTCTCAAGCCAATTATTCAAGCTCATATTTTTCAATACAACAATTTTTAATCCAATTTTTTTGAAATCGTTCCGTGTTAGGACATTTACCAAGTCATCCACAGTAAAGGTTATTCTATCTTCCTTAAAACGGAACATATCTTTATAAAATCTGATAGAATGATGGTCAGGAGGATTACCTTCACAAATGATAACCCTTCCTCCAGGTTTGACAACACGATAAACTTCCTTCATCGCCTTGATTAGGCTATCTGCATGATGTAGAACCATACGAGCAGTTACTACATCAAAGCTATTATCCTGAAAATGTAGACTTTCAATACTACAAATAGAAAGATTAAACCCATAATTGATATCTATTTTGTCCAACATGTCCTGAGAAATGTCTATTCCATAATAGTCAGCTTCTGAACACTTTTCTTTTAGAGCTATTAGTACTTTTCCCGTCCCTGTGCCGAGATCCAACACTTTTTGACCCCGTTGAATCATAGCTGTTTCAACCATATTACTCAGCAGTTCATCTGCGCTTGTCCACTTCAGCCGGTTATAAAATTGTGCCCTATGATTCCAATTGGTTTTCATCTTTATTAAACGGCGGACGAATTGAGTATCCTTTAATACCCTTTCATAATCATCTGTAGTATCAATTTCCATCCAACCTCTTTCAATAATGGTACAGTGCAAAGGAATTCCTAATTCGCTCATTTCTTGAAGAAGATCAGTGAGCCATGCTTTTTTAAAAGCATATACCTGACCAAAGGGTTTATCACGGTAGGTGTCCCTTGCTCTATCGTAGTTCCTTTTCAATACTTCTGCTCCCCAGCGTGAACACCTGACCATTCCAATGAATTGTCCCTGGGTTTCGTATTCATCTGTTAAATTCTTACTGATTTTTTGGACACGATTTTCAGAATTAAAGTACACCATTTCAAGCTCTTGAAGAGAGATTGTACTGCGCTGCTGAATAGCTTCTTCCCAGTTAACCAAAACTCCTATAGCAAGATCATAACTTGTTTCCATAAGACGATTGACAACTTCCTCTTCATATATGATATCCGAGTAGAGTATCAATAGTTCTTCAGTCATTTCTGCGCGGGCGCAAAAAAGAGAGTGCAACATATTTGTATTGGCATAATCATGATTATCATAATATTTCAGACCAGGAATTTTGATTTTTTCTGCTTTATATCCTCGAACGATCGAAATATCCTCAATACCACAGCTATGGAGGGTATTTATCTGAATTTCAAGTAATGTATTGTCTTCGATATTAACCAGACATTTTGGCTTATCTTTACAAACTTGTCCAAGACGAGAGCCTTCACCTGCAGCCAGGATTATTGCTTTCATCTTTACCTGTCTCCTTTGAAATTCGGAAGTTTGAGAAAAGGAATACAATGCCGTTTTTAGAGTATCCGCTGCTTAAAAGCGAGTGATATATTTCTTCAAAGCATCTGTTCCTGCGTATTTTCCCCTATCTGCAAGTTCCTCTTCTATTTCAAGAAGTCTGTTGTATTTTTCTACCCGTTCACTCCGGCATAGCGAGCCTGTCTTGACTTGACCGGCATCCAGGGCCACACTCAAGTCGGCGATGAAAGTATCTGAAGTCTCACCCGAACGGTGGGAAATGACGGTGGTATAATCGTTTTTATGGGCATTATCGATCACCTGAATGGTCTCGCTCAGAGTTCCTATCTGGTTAAGTTTGATCAGGATTGAATTCCCAATTCCCTGCTGAATTCCCTTCTGGAATCGTTCCAAATTGGTTACGAAAATATCATCTCCGACGATCTGGATCTTTTTACCGAGTTCCTGCGTCATTAAAGCCCACCCTTCCCAGTCATCTTCAGCACATCCATCCTCGATGGAGATGATAGGATAGGCATTTACCAGATCTTTGTAGAAATCAATGATCTGTTCAGATGTTTTTTCCGAGCCGTCGGATTTATGGAAGACATATTTCCCATTTCTGTAGAATTCCGATGCAGCCGCGTCAAGGGCAAGAAAAACATCCCTGGCAGGTTGATAACCGGCTTTCTGAATGCTCTCCAGGATGACCTCAATGGCTTCCGTGTTGGAACGCAGATTCGGGGCGAATCCTCCCTCATCTCCAACCGATGTGTTGTATCCTTTTCCTTTAAGGATCTTTTTAAGCTGATGAAAAACCTCTGCAGATGTTCTGATGGCCTCAGAAAAACTCGGGCAGCCTGCTGGGACGATCATGAATTCCTGTATATCAACATTGTTATCAGCATGGGAACCGCCATTGAGGATATTGATCTGAGGGACCGGAAGCAGGTAACGGTCCTTTTTCCCCAGGTAATCGTATAGAGGTTTTCCAGATGCATTTGCTGCAGCCTGGGCTGTAGCCATGGAAACAGAAAGGATGGCATTCGCGCCGAGCCGGGATTTAGCTGGAGTTCCGTCAAGGCGGATCATTGTGCTGTCGATCTCTTCCTGGGAAAGAGCATCTTTTCCAATAATTTTCGGGGTAATGATTTCTTTAATATTTGAAAGAGCCTTGAGCACTCCTTTTCCCAGGAAGCGTTTTTGATCGCCGTCTCTAAGCTCAAGGGCCTCGTGAGTCCCTGTCGATGCGCCGGAAGGAATTGATGCAACTCCTATGTCACCTGAGTCTAAAATAATGTGGCATCTTATTGTAGGATTGCCTCTCGAGTCCAAAATTTCTTGAGCCTTGATCTTGTATATAGTAGTCTTTTCCATTTTTATCCATACATTCTTATTAAAGATTGGTGTGGTAAATTTTTATATTATTAGAAGATATCTTTCTCTTTTTTTTCGTTTTTTATTGGGGGCACCGGAGTTTTTTTGGAGAATTCTTCTTTTCTCTTTTCAGCAAACTCTTTAACGGCCTCTATGCCCTCGCCTGTTTTTTCCTTAACAGCCTGAATACCTTTTTCCGCTTCGTTGGCTATTTTTTCATAAGTGACCTTGGCTTTTTCTCCAGTTTTTTGGGCCTGTTCCTGAATTTTTTTTCGTGTTTCAGTGCCGCTTGCCGGAGCAAAAAGAACGCCCAGAATAAATCCTGTTGCCGTACCGAGAAGGAAAGACAGGGTTACTTCCAAGGCAGATGTGTTATTATTTGACATATTAATCCTCCTTGCGTTTTTTCCGTTTTTTAAATTGTCGCCACCCCAGGTTGATCAAGGGAGCTAGAAAAGGCCAATATTTCGAAGACGGCCTTAAGAAATTTTTTGTGAGAAACTTGGTCGTTTTTGAGAGGTCTGTAGTTGCTTTTTTGGCCGATTTAAGGATATCATCCAAGTCATCGATTTTCCCCTGGGCCATAATGGTCGTTTTGTTGAGATTTTGAGTTAATTCTTGAATCTCAGCGAGTGTCTTTTCTCCCTCTTTTGCGGTTTTTCGAAGTTGGGCGAATAAAAATACGAGAAAAGTGACGGCCACAACAGCCGCGATCGTCAGGATCAGCAGTAAAAATTGATTCAGGGTAAGCGCCATATCAATACATTGATAAAATAAAATGATCTCTTTGTCAACAAGATTCATTTTCGCAATGGATGTTAAAGTCAGCGAAAATTCTCTGGTTTGAACAAAGAAGACTCTGATGTTAAAATTAAAAAGCCAATGAATTTTTTTTATGTGAAGGATCACCGTAAAAAATACAGGTATTTTTCCTCTGAGCCTGTTCACAAACCGCAGGTCGAGTTTTCTCGATGGAAGGATCTTTGGGAACTTGCGAAAAAAAAGCTGATGCTGCTTCCCAAAAGAGTCCTGTCTCAGGAACAGGCATTCAACAGGGCGATTTTGATCAGGAATAATGAGATTTCCATACATTATTCCGGACGGTATGATCAGAAAAAAATGCGCAGAAAGTTCCTTTTTTTCCTACAGAGGCAGAGATCACGGCATGTCATTTTCCTGGGAGTGGAAACACTGCTTCTTCCTATAAGCGGTCTTATGGCCCTTTTCCCCGGACCGAATGTTTTTTTCGGTGTTCTTGCTCTAATAATGATTACTCAGTGGCAGGCATTGAAGGGGATCAACCGTATTTTAAAAATGAAATTCCGGTTTATCCCGACAAGACTTCTTTACAAATGGGAGATAGCTTTGGATAAAGAAGATACAAATGCATTTGAAACTATCCTTTTCGAGTTGGAAAAAGAATTCGAACTAAGTGATATCAGAAAGATCCTTTGGAAATGACCTGTTTTCTATTCGGGGCCTTTTGATCATCCATGCTTGGTTGAAGTTGACTTTTCACCCAGATAAATCTAATATTTCTAACCTGGATTATTCGCGGGTCGAGGATTCGAGTGAAAAGAATTGACTCCTATAGACTATTCTTCCCTGGACTGGATTCCCGTCCCCGATCGGAGTCGGGGACAAGCTTACACGGGAATGACGAGAGTAACGAGATAAACGGGTACTGGATGATATATAAGAAGTTATGTTAGGCTATCGGCAGTTTTTATGAATAAAGCAGGCTAGTTAAATTTCGGAATAATGGTCAATGATTGGAAAAGTTATGAAAGAAGAATATCGTTTCAGCAAGATCGAGAAGAAATGGCAGGCGATATGGAAAGACAAAGAGATCTTTAAAATCTTTGAAGATCCATCCAGACCGAAATTCTACTGTCTTGAGATGTACCCTTACCCGTCCGGCCGGATTCATATGGGGCATGTGAGGAATTACGCCATAGGAGATGTTATTTCCCGGTTCAAGAATATGAGGGGATTTAATGTGCTTCATCCGATAGGCTGGGATGCGCTTGGGCTTCCGGCTGAGAATGCCGCTATTGAGCGCGGTATTCATCCGCAGGAGTGGACGCTTGGCAATATTGCATACATGAAAAAACAGCTGAAAAGGATGGGTTTCAGCTATGACTGGTCCAGGGAAGTAAACACCTGCCTGCCAGAGTATTATCAATGGTGCCAGTGGATATTTCTGAAGCTTTTCGAGAAGGGGCTTGCCTTCAGGCAGAAAAGCCGGGTCAACTGGTGTCCGAAGTGCTGCACCGTCCTTGCCAACGAACAGGTCATATCAGGATTGTGCTGGCGGTGTGATTCAATTGTAAAACAAAAAGTGATGGAACAGTGGTTCCTTAAAATCACTGATTATACTGAAGAGTTATTAAACGGGCATGAACAGCTCAAGAACTGGCCGGAGCACGTTCTTGCCATGCAGAGAAACTGGATCGGCAAGAGCACGGGTGCTCACATAACTTTTCCGGTGAAGGGTTCGGAAAAAAAAATTGAGGTTTTCACAACAAGGGTCGATACGATTTTCGGTGCGACATTTCTGGTGCTTTCTCCGGAACATCCTATGTGTGCGGAACTTCTGGCGGGTTCAGCGGAAGAGGACAAACATCTTGAATGGATCAACAGAAAGATCGAAGAACAGAAACTGATGCGGGAAGAAGGAGAAGCCGAGAAAGAAGGCATTGATACAGGAAAAAAAGCGGTCAACCTTTTTAGTGGAGAGGAGATCCCGATCTGGATCGCCAATTATATTCTTATGGAATATGGGACCGGAGCGGTCATGGCGGTTCCAGCCCATGACCAGAGAGATTTTGAGTTCGCCAAGACCTATTCTCTTCCCATCAAGGAAGTCATCTCCCCGGATGGAAAACCCTCTGAAAGTGAGCTGGAGCAGGCGGCTGAGGCATACGGTTTTGTCATTAATTCCGGTGATTTTTCAGGCCGCCCTTCTAAAGAAGCTATGGAAGAGATGGCTCATTTTGCAGAAAAAAAAGGATTTGGCCAAAAAAGCACCCTCTTCAGACTAAGGGATTGGGGGATATCCAGACAAAGATACTGGGGTACTCCAATTCCTATCATCTACTGTACAAAATGCGGGATTGTCGGTGTTCCCTTTGAAAATCTCCCGGTCATGCTCCCCCATGATGTAAAATTTCACAGGGGTGAAGGATCCCCTCTTGAGAAAGTTGAAAAATTTGTCAAGACCAAATGCCCCAAATGCGGCGGCGATGCGAAAAGAGAAACAGATACCATGGATACATTCATCGATTCATCATGGTATTACTTTCGTTACTGTTCTCCCCAAGAGGAAAAGCTTCCCTTTAGACCGGAGGCCTCTGATTACTGGATGCCGGTCGATTTTTACATCGGCGGGGTGGAACATGCAATTCTTCATCTCATATATTCCAGGTTTTTCTGCAAAGTTCTGAGGGATTTGGGCTTGACAAAAATCGACGAACCCTTTCCGCACTATCTTCCTCAGGGAATGGTTACAAAAGACGGATCTGCCATGTCCAAGTCCAAGGGGAATGTTGTTGATCCAGATGAGATAATCCAGAAATACGGAGCCGATACTCTTCGGGTTTTTGTTCTTTTTGCATCTCCTCCGGAAAAAGAATTTGCCTGGGATGAAAAGGGGATAGAGGGCGCCTTCCGGTTCTTGAACCGGGTTTGGTTTTTCTTTCAGGAAAATTTTGACCTGTTTTTAAAAGAAAATATTGTTGATGAAAAAGAAAAACCGGATGAACAGGTTCTTTCGCGGGTGAAGACCAAAATGCATCAGACCATCAAGAAGGTGACTATCGATATTGATAAAAGATTCCATCTTAACACTGCGATCAGCTCGATCATGGAATATTTCAACCAGCTTAAGGCAGACAGGGAAGTGTTGAGAAACAGTAAAGATGGTCAAGCCCTCTTGATGGAGTCAATGCAGAAACTGATACTCCTTCTTTATCCTTTTGCCCCGCATATGTGTGAAGAACTCTGGGAAAAAACCGGAAATTCAAAAATGCTTGCGGAAACATTTTGGCCTTCCTTTGATCCTGAATCGGCCATTGAAGAAAAAATGACCATTGTTGTTCAAATAAACGGGAAATTAAGGGATAAATTTGAGGTTGAGAGAGGTATTGCAGAAAAGGATGTTAAGGGCCAGGCCTTGAATCTCGAGCGCATTCGGACTATTATGGATAACAAGCCGGCAAGAAAGGTCATCTATATAAAGGACAAACTTGTCAATATCGTTTTATAGAGAGAAAAACAATGCTGTTGTGATGAAAAAAGTTATTATTGTTTTGTGTGCCTGTTTTTTTATGCTCCAGTGCGGGTACCATCTTCGTGGTACGGGCAGTTCTCTGCCGAACTACATCAAAAAGATCTATGTTCCCATGTTTAAAAACAGGACAACCCGCTTTGAACTTGATAGAAAATTAACTCAAAGTGTCATTGATGAATTGGTTACACGCAGTAAGATGGAGATCACAGGGGAGTTGGAATCCGCTGATGCGGTTCTGATAGGTGAGATCATCGGTTTCCAGGTCGACCCGATTGCGGTTTCCAATCAGGCGACAGCGGATCGCTTCAACGTAACTGTAACAGCCAAAATTATTCTCAGGGACCTAAAGAAAAAGAAGGTCATTTTTTCCAACCCCTATTTCCCCTATGTGACAGACTATGAAGTGCCGGAAGGTTCGGATTTTGAGGCGGTTGAGACTGAGGCGATCGATGAGATCGCGGAAAAATTTGCCCGCAGCCTGGTAATCTCCATCCTTGAAGGGTTCTAAGCATAGTGTACAGCTTCCTTCTCAATAAGGATATCAACGAAAAAACCATTTCTCCCTGCTATTTCTTGTACGGCGAAGAGATATTTCTGGCCGAGCAATTTGTTGAAAATGTCAAAGCCTCATTGATCCCGCCGGAAGACGAGCATTTTCATATCGAGAAATTCAGACTGGGAGAATGTTCCTGGATGGATGTTTTTGATGCGTCGAGAGTGGTACCTTTTTTTATGACTTCCTGGAGAATTATTGTAGTTGAGATTCCCATAGGCAATATCGACTCATTGACACCAGCCGAGGAAAAGATCTTTCGAGATTATTTTATTTCCCCTCAAGCCCAGACGGTTATCATTATTATCCTGCCTATTAAGGTTCGTAAATACAATCCGCTTTACAAATTAGTCTCATCCCTTACAACCGGCTTCATCTACATCAAAGAGATAAAACCTCTCAAAGATGAACAAGCCATGATCTGGATAGATAAGAGACTCAGTTCGCTGGAAAAACCTGCAACCCGTGAGGCTAAAAACCGTCTTTTAGAGATGGTCGGGAGCGATTTAGGACGGCTTAACAATGAACTGGAGAAAATCGTGACATTTGTAAATAAAAAGAATGTCATCGAATTGGATGATGTGAATCAGGTGTCAGGATGGGCCAAGTCCTTTTTAGAGTATGAGATCGATAACTGTCTGGAAGATATGGCTTATGACCGGAGCCTTATTGTCCTGAATGAGCTTCTCCACAAACAAAGAGCAAAGCCGGAATATGTCCTCGGCCGGATCACTTGGTTTTTCCGTAATCTTCTATTGGCGAAGCTCTGGTTAAAAGAAAAAACAAAAGATAAAAAGGCAATATTTAAAGAAATAAAACCTCAGATACAGGAAAAATTCGGGACTTTCTATACTCAAAGATTCAGAGCGTTTTTTTCACTTACAGACAGGCTGTCCCTGGCGGATCTCAGTACTTATCTGAAGGAACTTCGGGAGATCGACTTGAAAATCAAAACTTCGGATGTTTCACTGCAGATATTGATCGAAGGATTTCTCTTCAGGTATTGTTTAATGAAGCCAGGCCTGAAGAAGGATTTCTGAGAGGATCGACCGTAAATATCCGAATAGAAGGTTATTTTGCGGATTCTATACGGATGGAAGCTAGCTGCTGGCTTAACCTGGATTTGTAACGGTTGCCCGTATTTTCGTGAATGGCGCCTTTTTTTACTGTTCTGTCGATGACAGAAAATGTCTCTGGCAGCAACTTTTCGGCGGTTTCTTTATCTTTATTTTGAATGGCTTCTCTCAGTTTTTTGATCTGAGTTCGAAGGATAGATTTATTTCTTTTGTTTATTTGGTTTCTGCGCAGACTTTTACGCCATTGTCGAATGGTAGACTTATGAATGGCCATAGGTAAGCTCCTCTTTGAGAAAAAAGGTAATATAGAGGAAAAGCCCCATTAAGTCAATGACCTGAATTATTTATAAAAAATGGCCGATACCCATATTTCTTTTTTTTGTTGACTTCTCACTCTGATTGTACTCAGAAGAAAGAATGGGCATTTGTTCTATAACTGCTTCCCATTAATAATCGGCCCTTTTTTCCCCTACGGGCAAGCCGATCTGCTTTGTTGCGGCGCATTCGCAGTATATGAATACGGCTTCACGAACCACTCCTTGCAGCTACGGCAATCTCGACCCGTGAATAATCCAGGCTCTATGAATTATTCATAAAAGTCGACGACACGTTGAAAAAAAGGGTTCGAGGAATCAAGGGGTCAAGGATTCGAGTGAAAGAATAAGAGGCCAAGGGCCAAAGGCCAAT
>DAOVDI010000126.1 GCA_030669585.1 Acidobacteriota bacterium | reverse complement strand
CTCAAAGCAGTCGACATGGATACAATCGCATTTAACAAAGTGATGGCTGCATCTAAAATGATAAAAAAGACAGATGAGCATAAGAAACTTCGCCTAAAGGCTATTGAAGAAGCCACCAAAGAAGCAACGCTGGTACCTTTGAATGTTCTTGAAAAATGCATAGTTGCTTTAAAGATCGCCAAGGACGTTGCTCTATCCGGTAATAAAAATTCGATCAGTGATGCAGGAGTCGCAGGGCTTATGGCCAGGGCTGGAGCGGAAGGGGCCTATTACAACGTGATTATCAATTTACCTAATATACAGGATGATGATTTCAGGACGAAAATCTTCAAACAGGCTGAATCTTTAAGATCAGAAGCATTGGTAATGGAGAAATCAATAAAAAATATTGTAGAGAAAGAACTTTTATAAAAAAATTATTTTGATTAGGGGGAAATATGATGGAATGGGCTACTGGTGATAAAAAAGTAAGATTGATTAAGGGCGATCTTGTCCAGCTTGGCGTCGAGGCCATAGTCAATGCCGCCAACAAATCTCTTATCCTTGGCGGTGGTGTGGCAGGCGCCATAAGGACTCGAGGCGGACCATCAATCCAGGAGGAGTGCAACAAGATCGGCCCCATTGAAGTGGGAGAAGCTGTTTTGACTAGTGGAGGGAATCTTAAAGCAAAATATGTCATTCATGCTGCCGGTCCTGTTTATGGCGAGGGTGACGAGGATCAAAAACTGGCAAATGCGGTTGTCAACAGTCTGAGGATTGCAAATAAACATAGACTGCATTCCATCGCTTTTCCCGCCATCAGCACAGGAATTTTTCACTTCCCGATGAAAAGGTGCAGTAAGATCATGTTGAATGAGTCAACGAATTTTCTTAAAAAGAATGATTACCCTAAAGAGATTATTTTATGTCTGTATGGAGAAGAGGCCTTCCAAATCTTTAAAAACAGTCTTAGTTTCTATACTTTTTGAATATCATCATTATTCCAAAAATTAAAAAGGACATCAGAACCAAAGCTCCAGATGCCGGGATGTTGAGATGGAAAGACAGTGTCAGTCCGATCACAACAGATATCAGTGCATTAATAATTGCAATTATAATAGCCCGCTTAAAATTTTTTGCCACCAGTAAGCCGGAGGCTGCCGGTATTACAAGAAGTGCGGAAACAAGAATAATTCCGACAACCTTCATGCCCATAATTACTGTGACAGCTGTTAATACTGCAATCATCATATCCAGCCTTTTAACTTTGATGCCTGAGGCCCTGGCGGATTCCCAATCAAAGGTAATATAAAGAAGCCTGTTGTAGTTAAAAAACACCATAGAGACTACAGCTGCTGCAAGAATGATGGATAACCAAACCTCAGTAGTATCGATCGCAAGGATCTCACCAAAAAGATAGCTGAAAAGATCGACATTAAAGCCCTGTGCCATTGAAACAAGAATGATTCCAAGGGCAAAACCAGCGCTGCTGAAAATTGCTATGCCTGTATCTCCGTAAAGTCCTGCCCTGTCTCTGAGCTTTAGGATCAAAATAGAGATTAGAACAGCCAGAATCAGCGCTGCTCCAAGGGGCATTATATCCAGAAGGAGTCCGATCGCAACACCGGCAAAGGCCGCATGGGCAAGTCCGTGTCCGATCATGGATTCCCGTCTCAGGATGAGAAAAACACCAAGTACAGCACAGGCAACGGCAATAAAAACCCCTGCGATCACAGCACGCTGCATAAATCCAAATCGCAGGAAGGGTTCAATGATGGTGAGAAATAAGATGATGTCCCCCAGATATCATTTTCTTGAATGCCTCTGAATTACAAAAATCAGAATGTTTTCCGTGATAGATCAATTTCTGATTCAAACATGCTACCTGAGAAATATGCTTATTGATGATGCCGATTTCATGAGTGATCAGAACGATCGTCAAATTATTCTCTTTGTGGAGCACATTAAGCATATCAAAAAAACGATCATGCATGCTGGCATCAACCCCTGTGGTCGGTTCGTCCAGAATCAAAATATCAGGATCGCTGACAATCGCTCTCGCAATAAATACACGCTGCTGTTGACCGCTGGACAGACTGCCAATACGTTTGTGGATTAAATGGTTCATTTCAACACGGCAAAGAGCTTTTTTAACTGCCTGCTCTTCTTCTGATTTTGAAATAAATGCTATATTTCGATTTGAAATTAATCCCAGAGAAACAACTTCCTTTACAGATATAGGGAAAAATGGATCAAAATGAGTGGCCTTCTGTGGAACATATCCGATTTTTCCCCAGTCCGTGAAGTCTCTTAGAAGTTTCCCAAACAGTTTAACTTCTCCCTGACCAGGGTTGAGCAATCCGAGCATGATCTTGATCAGTGTTGTTTTTCCAGATCCATTCGGCCCGATAACAGCGAGAAAATCACCCTTACGGATGTTTAAAGAAACTTGATCCAGAACATGATTATTCCCATAAAAATAACTGACATCGCTGATGCTCACAAGAGTATTTGGCTCAGCGGCATGAGAGGCCATGTTTCAAATTCTCCAGATTGATTTCCATAAGCTGTAGAAACGATGTTCCAGCCCTGAATTGATCCATTGTCAAATTCGCACCTGTATTCAGCACCATAGTTACAGCTCCGATCTCCCTTGCCAGCACTTGCGCCAGTTTATCATTGACAAATGTTTCATAAAATATTGTCTTGATATTCTTTTCTTTTGCCATGTCCACGATTTCTGCGATCTGTTTCGGTCCGGGCCTGGCATTCGGACTTACTCCGTAAAGAGAGATCAGTTCAAGATGATACCTTCTGGCCATATACCCAAAAGCATTATGCCCTCCCAGGACAATGATCTTTTGATCACAATCCTTTAATCCGGCCATGTATTTAATATCCAGTTTCTGTAATTTTTTCTGATAGGACAGGGCATTTTTTTGATAATGGAGTTTATTTTGTGGATCCATCTCGGACAGAATATCTGCTATTTTAGAAAGGATGATCTGGTCATACTGGAAGTCAAGCCAAATATGAGGATCTATTGAACCGTGTCTGTGATCACTATTCCTATCAGTTCTGTGTTCATGTCCTTCCAAATGAAGTTCCAGCCCTTGACTCGCTTCCAGAATCTTTATGTTATGTTTTTTAAAACTTTTGAATATATCGCTGACCCAGGGCTCCAGATCAGCGCCAATATAGATGAAAAGATCTGTCTTGGACAGTTTGATCATATCCGAAGGTTTTGGTTTCCATGTATGAATTTCAGATCCCGGCTTCAATAAAAGGGACACTTCTCCCCTGTCCCCTGCAACAGCGCCTGCAAATTCTTTTAATGGGAAGATGCTGGTAACAATCCGGATCTTTTCAGCAAAAAGTGATACTCCCTGCAAAATCAAAAAAACCATCACAAAAATCCTTAGGAAAACAGAACAAAACTTTTTTTTCATGCTTAGCAAAAGTTTACTTTAAATAGTAGAATCTGTCCAGGTAAACAAGGTTTTCCCGGACCTTGATATGATCTTTCTTGCCTTGAACATATTTTTGTGTCATTATAATTTTTTTTATAAGTCAAATTGAAAGGAAGGAAAAAATGTCATCAAACCTTGAAGGCCTAAAACCAAAAAATCTATGGAAACATTTTGCAGAACTTTTAAAGATCCCGCACTGCTCCGGAAATGAAAAAGGAATCGGCGATTATGTTCTGAATTTTGCCCGCGGTCTCAATATGGAAGCAGAACGCGACGAAGTAGGCAATGTTCTTGTTAGGAAAAAAGCCTCTCCCGGGAAAGAAAATGCGCCTGTTGTTATCCTTCAAGGTCATAATGATATGGTCTGCGAAAAAAACTCGGATGTTGATTTTGATTTTTCTACAGATGCCATAAAGGCTGTTATCGATGGTGATTGGGTCCGTGCTCAAGGCACAACATTGGGAGCCGACAACGGAATTGGCCTGGCCGCCAGTTTGGCCATTATGGAAGATGATTCCCTTGTCCATGGTCCTATGGAATTTCTGTTCACGGTCGAGGAAGAGACCGGTTTGACAGGCGCAACTCATATAAAATCTGATTTTTTAAAGGGAAAAATACTTCTCAATCTTGACAGCGAAGACGAAGGGGAATTCACCATCGGTTGTGCCGGAGGTGCTGACACCCAGATCTTCCTTCCTCTGAGCAGGAAATCAGCTTCAGACGGAGTCCTTTATATTGTGAAAATATCCGGCCTTAAAGGAGGCCATTCCGGGGTCGATATCAATCTTGGTCGTGCCAATGCGATCAAATCTATGGCCCGGGTACTTTGGCAAGTAAACAAAGCTGTTCCTTTTCAACTTGTCGGGTTTGATGGAGGAAATCTCAGGAATGCTATTCCTCGTGAATCCACAGCGCTTATACTTCTGGATGAGTCCAAAACAGATGCCTTTTGCGATGCATCCCGAAAAGCGTTTGATTTTATTAGGAATGAATACAAGTCAATCGACCCGAATGCCGCAATTTCGATCGAAAGGTCCAATCTGGATCATGAAGCCCCTCTTGATGAAAAATCACAACAGGCACTTATCAATTTACTGTTTACGATCCCGCATGGAATTATTGCCATGCATCCCAAGATAAAAGAACTCGTCGAGACATCTACCAACCTTGCTGTCATCCATACACAAAAGGATAAAGCCGAGATCATCTGCAGTACGAGAAGCTCTGTCGCCTCAGCATTGGAGGCCGTAAGAGATGTCATTTCCGCCCAGTGTGAGACTTCGGGCGCTGAAGTCATCCAGGAAGA
>DAOVDI010000020.1 GCA_030669585.1 Acidobacteriota bacterium | reverse complement strand
AGATGAACTTCCTTTACCGACTGATGAGATGCGAGAAGGCATAATAATTCCTAAAATTGGAGCTGATGTATATCTAGAAGATCCTACAATTAATAGATTAGAGGAATTAGCGGCTAAAAAAGTAGGGAAAGAAGCTGCAATATTTCTTGCCAGTGGAACTATGGGTAATCTCATAGCGGTCTTAACTCATTGTAATAGAGGGGACGAAATTATCTTAGAAGCTGGGGCTCATATGCTTTACTATGAAGTAGGGGGTATGTCAGCAATAGGAGGAGTAATGCCTCGTCTTATCGTTGGAAATAAGGGGATTATTACTCCAAAACAAATAGAAGAGGCTTTATTAGGGGAAAATGTTTTTTTTCGTAAGACAAAGTTAATATGTTTAGAAAATCCCCATAATCGAGCAGGAGGGATAGTAATCCCTTTAAAGAATATGGAAGATATTTATCAAATTGCTCATCAACATAGTATTTTTGTTCATTTAGATGGAGCAAGGATATTTAACGCAGCGGTAGCTTTGGATGTTGATGCTTCGGTAGTAGCTAAAAATTCTGATTCAGTAATGGGGACGGTTCTGTTTTTTGCCTGAGTCGAACTAAGGCGTGTTTGTCGGCTGCTGTTGACAATGTTCAGTATGATTCTCTATAGTATTTATTTGTTATATTGTTATCCCGGTTTTGCAAAAGTAGAATGAATAATTTAACGGCCGAACATTTAGTCAGATTGGTCAAAAGTGTTTTCCCGCGGCTCCCGGATGACCAGTATCTGGGGATTATGGTGGATATCCCAAGAAAAGCTGAGCAGGATAATAAGGATTGGGAAAAAAGACGGAGCATGGCTTCTGAATGGTATGACCTCCTGAAAGATCGATTTGAAGAACTTGATCTTCATGGAGTCGAACTGATCGCTTATCCTGATGTCGGTTCCAATAATGCGGAGCTTCCCGCAAAGGCATTTTTTATTGACGAAAAACCTCCGGCCGTTGCAGATGATCTAGGGAAGATCGGGAGGAAGATTTCTTTTGTGGAGATATTCGAAAAACTCCAGCTGTTCCTTGCTGTGACGGAATATTCTACGACTGCCCCATTGAAAAATGCGGCTAAAAAATACGGGTTTCGTGCTGCAACAATGCCCGGGTTTTCTGCGGATATGATTCCGGCGCTTAAAATCGATTATAATACAGTCAATATACGTGTTCGTATAATAAAGGACATGTTGGACAAGGCAGAATCAGCATTAATCAAATTTGTAGTTGACTTCCGGGATACGTATGAAATGTTTTTTGATCTACGCCACAGGACTGCTCATGCAAGCAGCGGCCGATTCCCTGATAAAGGAACGGCAGGAAATCTCCCCAGCGGCGAAGCCTACATTGTTCCCTATGAAGGTGAAAAAGACGAGAAAAGCCGGACTCAAGGTGACCTCCCTGTTCAGATCGATAATGAAGTAGTACTTTTTCAAGTCGAGGAGAACAGGGCAGTTTCAGTCAAGGAGACAGGGCCGGCTGCTGCTAGAGAACGAGATCATCTCCAGAGAGAGCCTGCCTATGGAAATATGGCGGAGTTGGGATTCGGAGTCCTGGGAGGCTTCGGTTTATTTCCCATAGGAAAGATTCTGCTTGATGAAAAACTGGGGTTACATATTGCTTTTGGCCGGAGCGAGCATTTTGGCGGAAGAATCGGGCCCAAAGATTTTTCTTCACCGGAAGAAGTCATTCATCTGGATCGTATATATATCCCTGAAACCCAACCGAGGATCAAGGTCGCTTCTCTTGTTCTTCATATGGAGAATGGCACGCAGGAGACCATCATCCAAGACGATAAATATCAAATCTTTTAACCTGAATAATCCAGCAAGTATTCTAGTGCGAGCGTGGTCATCAACAAAACCCCTTGAGGCAGGGCTTTTTCATCGATGTCAAAGCAAGGATGATGATGGGGGTGCTCCTGCCCATCACCTATCCCGAGGAAGAAAAAAGCGCCCGGGACCCTCTGTAAAAAGTAGGAGAAATCCTCTCCGCCCATAACAGGATCTATTGAGATAAGGCAGTCTTTTCCGAGAGTTTTTTTAGCGACGGAAGTAACGAGATCGACCATCTCCGGATTGTTGATAACCGGAGGATAGCCGTTTGTATATTCCAGTTCCGCTTCTGCCCCGAAGGCTTTGCACGTCTGTTCTACAATCTGTTCTAAATTATTCCTGATCATGGATTTGATTTCCGGCTCGAATGTTCTGACCGTTCCTGTTAGAGACACCTCGCCAGGGATGATATTGTCGATTGTTCCCCCGTGGATCGTTCCGAATGACACAACTCCGGGTTTGAGAGGGTCAAGACTCCGGCTGATGATGCTCTGGACATTAACGACAAGCTGGGAGGAGACATAGATAGGGTCAATAGTCTGGTGGGGCATGGATCCATGTCCTCCTTTCCCCCTGACTTTTATGGAAAAAACATCCGGTTGGGCCATCATCGGGCCCTTTACAACCCCGACAGCTCCGGTTTTTAGTGGCTGCCATAAATGAAGGCCAAAAACAGCATCAACTCCGTCCAGAGCTCCCTCCTCTATCATCATTTTTGCTCCCCCCGGGATCCGTTCTTCAGATGGCTGGAAAAGAAAGACAACGTCACCCTGAAATTGGTCTTTTCTTCCGGCCAGCAGTTGAATGACTCCCATCAAGATGGCCATATGGCCGTCGTGGCCGCAGGCATGGCAGGCATCTGGGTTTTGGGATTTATAGCTTTTATCGCTTTCTTCTTGAAGAGGAAGGGCATCCATATCAGCCCTTAATGCAACGGTCTTCCCACCGGTTTGTCCTTTTAATATCCCTCGCAGCCCTGTCTTTGCGCAGGCCGTGACCGGGATGTTGAGGTTTTCCATAAATTTGCGGATGACTGAAGAAGTGCGTACTTCTTGAAAAGCCACTTCTGGAAAGCGGTGAAAATCTCGCCGCCACTCGATCAAACAGTTTTGGATATTTTTTATATCCTGGTTGAGTTTTTTGAACATGGTGTCTCCTTTGGTGTTATTTGATTGCCCACTCAGCAGGCTTTGTTTTCATGCTGATTCCGATAGTGACAAAAGCATTGATCAAAAGACCGAAAAATCCGGCGTTCATTCCCAGGAAGGGATCGTTTCCGCTCAGGATCAGAACCGCCACTACTCCCACTCCGACGAAAAGACCGGCAAAAACTCCTGCTGTGGATACTCTTTTCCAGAAAAGGCCAAGTACTACTCCAGGAAAAAACTGACATACTCCGTTATATCCGAGAATCAACAGATTGACCAATTCGTTTGGAAAATAGATGGCCAAAACAAGGGCAAAAGTTGTGATCACTATAACCATCAAGCGCGATAAGCGCATGATGGTTTCTTCGGACGCCCGGGGATTGAATAATGGTTTGTAGACGTTTTTCGATATCAGGGTGGATGCAAAAAGTACAAGAATGGCTGAAGGAACCATTGCAGTGACCGCTCCAGCCGCTCCCACAAATCCTAAAAACCAGGACGGATAAGATTTGTTAACCAGCGCCAGAAAGGCCATATCGCTGTTTTTAAGCCCCGGTATCACCAAAATTGCGGTAAAACCAACCATAAACACCAGAAGAATGGGGAGCTGGTATAGGGGCATGATTATGGCATTCCGTTTTATAGTTTTTGCGCTTTTTGCAGAAAAAGCGGAACCGAATATATGAGGCCACATGTAAAAGCCCAGGCCGGTCAGAAGCACGGTCGACATGACCCAACCCACATGCATATGGGAAGTTGAACCGGGAAAGACAAGATATTCAGGCATTTTTTCCATAAGTACACTTAACATTTTACTGAAACTGCCGAAGTACATCACAGGCACTCCTATACCCACAATAGCCACAGCAATGATCATGAGGATATCTTTGATCACGGCTACCCATGCCGCGCCCCGGATCCCGCTTGTGTAGACAAATGCGCACGTCAGGACAAAGGAGATTCCTATGGCAAGACGAGAGCTGACCGCTCCGTTGCTTGCGACTTCAACGATCATTCCCAATCCGGCGAGTTGGAGCTGTAGATAGGGAATTATGGAGAAAAAGCCGATTAGGGCTACAAATACGCCAAGGAGCTGGCTGTCGTACCTTTTGACAAAAAAGTCAGGCTGAGTATGAAGGCCGAAGCGTTTTCCTATTTTCCAGATGGCAGGAAGTATAAAAAAGGACAATGTGTACGCCAGAGCGCCATAGATCAGGATGTAGAAGGTGGGAGCTCCTTTGGAATAGGCCCATCCGCTGGCTCCAAGAAAAGTAAAGGTAGTATAGACCTCACCTGCCATGAGCAGCCAAATAAGAATGATCCCGAATTTGCGTCCTCCGACGGTCCAGTTTTCCAGGCTGGGCTTCATCTTGCGTCCGGCAAAGATGCCCACTGCCGCAGAACCTAGGATAACCACAAAGATAATTATCAGTGCGGTATTCACTCCTCATCTCCATTTTCAGGCGGGTTGTATTTTTTTTCCATTTTATATGCCAGAAAAAGGATCACAGGTGTCAGTAGAACCCAGGCCATTATCCAGAACAGCAGGAAGGGAAGCCCAAAGATAACCGGCGAGGTCCTGTTGACCAGCGGAAGAGCAAAGACCAAAGTGATAAATGGAATAGTACCCAGGCACAAAGCGATTTTTGTTCCTTTTTTCATTCAAGCCTCCATTCTGAACTATTCATAAAAAACGTCGATGCTTTTTTACTTCAGCAATGTCAGAAATTTATCCTGACATTGCTGAAAAAACTTTTCAAGAAGAATCTTTATTATATACATCGGCGTTTTTTCCCCTCCGGGCAAGCCGATCTGCTTTGTTACGGCGCATTCGCAGTATATGAATACGGCTTCATGCGCCGTGCCGTGCATATCGACTTGTGAATATTTCAGATGTAATGTTGAGAACTCCTGTTTTTCAAACTATAATATAAAGTTTGAAGACGGAAGTGGTAAGGTCTTGTATAAAAAACATGAAGAACAGGATTATTCTCAGGGGCGTCAGGGTTCATAATCTCAAGAACATAGATCTTGATATCCCACTAAATAAGCAGATCATCGTAACAGGCGTGTCCGGCTCCGGGAAGTCCTCGCTGGCTTTTGACACACTCTATGCTGAGGGGCAGCGCAGATATATCGAATCTCTTTCCGCTTATGCAAGGCAGTTCCTTGAACGGATGGATAAACCTGATGCTGACCGCATCGAGGGCATTACTCCTGCCATTGCTATCCAGCAGAAGGCTGTCACTAAAAATCCACGCTCGACTGTGGCCACAGTGACCGAGATATATGATTTCTTAAGGATCCTGTATGCACGGATAGGAACAATCCACTGTTTGAATTGCGGCAAGCCGGTCAGGCGCGATACTATTGATGCTATCGTCACCAATCTGTATAAACTTCCACCTGAGAGAAAAATCTGGATCATGTTTTCCCCCCCCCAGGATACACAAAACCTGTTGAGTATTAGGAAAAAGGGATATCACCGGATCGTACAGGATGGGAAATTTGTCGATCTTGATCTGGATAAACCGGCTGACAATAAAAGCTGGCAGGTTCTTGTCGACAGGATGTCCCTTGACAGAGAGGAAAGGGAGCGTTTGGTAGATTCGTTGGAGACCGGGTTAAAAGAGGGAGGCGGCAGGATCCAGGTCAAAACTGATCAGGATGATGAATATGTTTTTTCAGAGATATTGGAGTGTAAAAAATGTGATCTTCCGTATGACGACCCTGTTCCAAATCTTTTTTCATTCAACAGCCCCCAGGGAGCTTGTCCTTCCTGTAATGGCTTCGGGGATCTGGCTGTCTATGATGAGGACAAGATTATACCCGATAGAAACCGTTCCCTGGAGGGGGGCGCTGTTGAACCCTGGACAAAACCGGTTTCCCGCCTGCGGATGAGGAGGCTTCTTGAGGAGGCTCAAAAAAGAAGGATCCCGACTGACATCCCCTTTAAAGACCTGAAGAGAGAATGGCAGAGATTTGTATTTGAGGGGGAAGGGAAATACAAAGGTGTCTTTGGTTTTTTTGAGCGCTTAAAGAGAAAAAAATATAAAGTTCAAGTCAGGGTATTACTGGCCCGGTACAGGAAATATATCCCCTGTCCGGCCTGTAATCAGAGCCGCCTCAACCCCTATGCACTGAATGTCAGGATCAACAACTTTAATATTAGTGAAGTTACAAGGATGACTGTCAAGCAGGCCCATGATTTTTTCGGGTCTTTATCTCTTTCTCCTTTACAGAGGCAGGTTGCGGATAAGCTGATTGCTGAGATCCAAAGTCGTCTGAATTTTCTTCTCGAGGCAGGGCTGGATTATATTACGCTTAACCGAATCACATTCACTTTGAGTGGAGGCGAAGCCCAGCGCATTAACCTGGCCGCTGCGCTCAGTTCTTCTCTGGTTGGGACGCTGTTCGTTCTTGATGAGCCAAGCATTGGTCTTCATGCCAGAGATAACCATCGATTGATTGAAATCCTGAGATCACTGAAGAATATCGGTAATACGGTTTTGATCGTTGAACATGATCCGGATATTATCAAAGCTGCAGAATATATTATCGATCTGGGACCCGGGGCAGGTGAAAACGGCGGTGAGGTCGTTTTTTCCGGTCCTATGAAAACGTTTTTAAATTCTGGCCAGTCGCTGACCGCCAAATATATGAGGGGAGAAAAATGTATTAAAATTCCCTCTGAAAGACGAAAGGCGCGGCAGTTTATCACTGTTGTCAATGCCCACAAACACAATCTAAAACACCTCGATGTCCGTATTCCATTGAATGTTTTTACATGTTTGACCGGCGTTTCAGGATCAGGAAAGAGTACTCTTCTTTATGATGTCCTTTATCTGGGATGGCAGGGGAAGTCTCTGGACGGGTTTAAAAATATTGAGGGAAAAGAGCATATTGACAGGATTATCATGGTTGACCAATCTCCATTAAGCACTTCGCCCCGGTCCATCCCGGCCACCTACACAAAGGCCATGGATGATATTCGTGTGATCTTCAGTCAGACGCGGGAGGCAAAGGCTCAGGGGTTTGGACCGGGCTATTTTTCCTTTAATACATCAGGAGGCCGGTGCGAAGAGTGTAAGGGAGCCGGACATCAGATTGTAGAAATGCAATTTCTATCAGATGTGGTCCTGAAATGTGAAACATGCAAGGGAAAGCGTTTCAAGAAAGAGATCCTTGAGATCCGGTACAGGGAAAAGAACATCGATGATGTTCTGGGCATAAGTATTTCTGACGCGCTGGTTTTTTTCTCCGATCGTTCGAGAATCCTGAAAAAATTATCGCCTCTGATCGATGTGGGATTGGGATATTTGCGCCTTGGACAGCCTACATCCACCCTGTCCGGTGGAGAGTCTCAGAGGATCAAACTGGCCCTTCATCTCATTCAAAAGAGAGAAAAAAGGATACTTTACATTTTTGATGAACCAACAATCGGTCTACATCCCTATGATGTGAATGCCTTGTTTTCCGCCTTTCAGAGGCTGGTTGAAGAGGGGCATACCGTGGTTGTGATCGAACACAACCTTGATCTGATCAAGTGCGCCGATTATATCATCGATCTTGGACCTGAAGGGGGCGATAAGGGAGGTGAGATTGTAGTCCAGGGAACACCTGAGGAAGTGATCAAATCCCAAAAGTCATATACGGCCAAGTTTTTAAGACCCCACTTTCAAATTTGACTTCATAACAGGGCCGTGCTATATCTTTTTGCACTAATTCGTTATGGACACATACGGCTGGCTCTCAATCCTTCCCCCTCTTCTCGCTATTCTCCTTGCCATTAAGACAAAACAAGTCTATATTTCTTTGGTTTTCGGGATCTGGCTTGGTTGGACGATCATCAATTCATGGAATCCTTTGGCCGGGTTCATTCATACGGTCAATGCCCTGGTTGCGGTTTTTAATGACGCGGATAATACACGCGTCATTCTCTTTAGTGCAATGATCGGCGCTGTTATTACTTTTACCCAATATTCCGGCGGGATGAAGGGTTTTGTCCAATGGGTTACGGAAAAAGGTATCGTAAAAACCCGAAAATCCGCCGGCCTCCTGGCCTGGTTTCTGGGACTTATTATTTTTATTGAATCCAATATCTGTGTCCTGGTGTCAGGAGCGGTTTCTCGGCCGATTTTTGATAAACTGAGGATATCGCGCGAAAAATTGAGCTATATCCTGGATTCCACATCCGCTCCCAAATGCATCATCCTTCCCCTTAATGCCTGGGGGGCTTTTATCCTTGGCCTTCTGGCTGCACAGGGGATCGAGCAGCCAATCCGTGTTTTTCTCGCCTCCATTCCTTTCAATTTTTATGCGTTTATAGCCCTGGCTCTCGTCATATTTTTTGTTCTCACTGAGAAGGACTTCGGCCCGATGAAAAAGGCTGAAGAACGTGTGCAAAAAAAAGGGGAACTGATGAAAGAAGGAGCCATGCCCCTGATCTCAGATGACGTGATAGCGATGGAAGCAAAAGAAGGAGTCCGGCCCAGGGCGATAAACATGGTTCTTCCTGTCGCTGTAATGGTTATCATGATGCCTGTTGTTTTATTAATAACCGGAAAGGGCAACCTGATGGAAGGTTCAGGGTCGCTTTCGGTTCTATGGGCGGTAATATCCGGCCTTCTGGCAGGAGCGGTCGCCTATCGGATCCAGGGGATCATGCGGACCAAAGAAATAACTGATATTTTCATGAAAGGAGTAGGCGGGCTGATTCCTCTGGCCAGCCTGATGATATTGGCCTTCAGTATCGGGGATACCTGTAATGTTCTTGGAACCGGTCCATTTGTCGCCCAGGCAGCCAAGTCCACAATTATTCCAGGACTAATTCCAGCCATACTTTTTCTGATATCTTGCTTTATTGCCTTTTCGACGGGAACGTCCTGGGGGACATTTGCCATTATGATTCCCATTGCCGTACCGATGATAAACCTTATCGGACTTAATCCGGCGCTTGTCATAGCTTCTGTTCTGGGAGGAAGCGTATTTGGTGACCACTGCTCACCGATTTCAGATACGACCATTATCTCTTCAATGGCAGCGGCGACCGACCATATCGAGCATGTCCGAACTCAACTTCCATATGCACTTTTGGCCGGAGGCATGGCTTTAATCCTCTACGTGATCTTCGGATTCATTCTTTTTCGTCATTGATCAGGCCGTATTCTTTTCGGATCTTAAGGTCGAGCTCTTCAGCAAGTTCAGGTTTTTCTACCAATAATTTTTTAACGTTTTCTTTGCCCTGGCCGAGACGTTCGCCATTGTACGAGTACCATGTGCCGCTCTTTTCAATAAGTCCGACATCAACCCCGCAGTCGATCAGATCCCCCTCTCTGGAGATGCCGATCCCGTAAATGAGATCGAACTGAGCGAACCGGAAAGGAGGCGCCATCTTGTTTTTAACGACCTTGACTTTGACCCTGTTGCCAATGATATTGTCTCCGTCTTTTATGGCCGCGATCCGGCGTATGTCGATTCTCAAGGAAGTATAGAACTTTAGAGCTCTTCCACCGGTGGTCGTTTCCGGACTTCCAAGAAAGAACCCTATTTTTTCCCGGATCTGGTTGATGAAGATAAAACAGGTCTTGGAACGTGCGACAATAGCAGTCAATTTTCTCAGCGCCTGCGACATGAGCCGGGCCTGTAGTCCCATATGAGCATCCCCCATCTCACCTTCCAATTCGGCCTTTGGCACAAGGGCGGCAACAGAATCAATAACAATCACATCCACAGCTCCACTCCGGACAAGAACCTCGGCAATTTCCAGGGCCTGTTCGCCGTAATCAGGCTGGGATATGAGAAGATTATCCACATCGATACCGATTTTGCTCGCGTAGGCCGGGTCCATGGCATGTTCCGCATCGATAAAAGCAGCCTGTCCTCCTATTTTTTGGGCTTCGGCGATGACATGAAGGGCAAGAGTTGTTTTGCCGGTGGCTTCCGGTCCGAAAATCTCTACAACGCGTCCCCTTGGAAATCCGCCAATACCGAGCGCCAGGTCAAAAGCGATGGAACCTGTGGGAATAGCCGGGATCTTGACGGCAGCATCTTTCTGCCCAAGCTTCATGACTGCGCCTTTTCCGAACTGTTTTTCTATTTGTAGTACAGCCGCTTCAATAGCTTTGTCTTTGGCAGTATCCTTTTGTTCTTTTTCATCGCTCATATTCTTTTCTCCTCAAGATTTAATATTCATAAAAGCCTTGGATGTAATACTTTTATTTCAATTTTCAATGTGAATAGTCGTAAAACCCTCTGCCGCTTTTTCGCCCGAGATATCCTGCATCTACCATTTTCTTAAGCAGTGGGCAGGGTCTGTATTTGGGGTCTTTAAAACCATCGTGAAGGACTTCAATTATATCAAGGCAGACATCCAATCCGATCAGATCTGCAAGAGCCAGTGGCCCCAGGGGATGGTTCATTCCCAGTTTCATGACCTGGTCGATAGCCTCAGCGGTTCCCACTCCCTCCATAAGGGCGAAAACAGCTTCGTTGATCATAGGAAGAAGGATTCGGTTGGCAATAAAACCAGGGTAATCAGTAGCTTCTACGGGAACCTTTCCCATTGCCTCAGCAAGATCGCTGACCTGTGTAAAAGTTTCGTCCAGTGTTGCGATGCCTTTTATCAATTCAACAAGCTTCATAAGTGGAACAGGATTCATAAAATGCATCCCCATGAATTTTTCTGGGCGGTTAGTCAATGCGGCCAGGCGGGTTATTGAAATAGATGAAGTATTGGAGGTGATAATGATCTCGGGAGGCAGCATTTTATCCAGTTCAAGGATGATATTTTTTTTGACATCAAAATCCTCAAAAACAGCTTCTATGACAAAATCAGTGTCTTTCAGATCCGTCAGGTTGGTTGTTGTTTTGATCCGTCCGATAATCTGATCTTTATCCCCCTCTATCCTCCCTTTCTCGATGAGTTTGGATAAACTCTTTTCGATTGTTTTCAAGGCGCGCTGAAGGTATTCATCACCCACATCCTCGAGAACTACATCGAACCCGGAGACAGCAGCGGTCTGGGCAATGCCCATTCCCATGGTGCCGGACCCAACAATACCGATTTTTTTTATATCCATCATTTCTCCTTTTTCAGACAATTTCAATGGCCAAAGCTGCGGCATCTCCTCCACCTAAACACAGAGCTGCGATGCCTTTTTTTAGCCCTCTGTGTTTGAGGGCATAAAGCAGTGTAACGATGATTCTGGCTCCTGTAGCGCCTATGGGATGGCCGAGAGCAACTGCTCCACCGTGGACATTGATCTTTTCCCTGTCTAACCCCATATCTTTTATCAGAGCTACAAGCTGGGATGAAAAGGCCTCATTGATCTCAAAGAGGTTTACGTCTTCCATTTTCCATCCTGTATTTGCCAGTAGTTTTTCGATGGCGCCTTTAGGAGCATACATGACCATTTTCGGCTCCAGGGCATTTTTGGCAAATCCCACAATTTTTGCCAACGGTTTTAGCCCCTTCTCCTTCACAGCGTCCTCTGAAGCCAGCACCAGGGCTGCAGCGCTGTCATTAAGAGTAGACGCATTTCCGGCTGTAACAGTCCCATCCTTTTTAAATACAGGGCGAAGCCTGGACAATTTTTCTACAGTCGTGTCTTTACGTGGACCTTCGTCAGTGTCAAAAATTACTGGATCACCCCTTCTTTGTGGAATCTGAACAGGAATAATTTCTTCTTTAAAATATCCCTTTTCAATGGCATGGACAGCTTTTTGCTGGCTGCTTGCAGCATATTCGTCCTGTTCTTCTCTGGAACAGTCGAATTTCTCCGCAATAACTTCTCCGGTTAATCCCATGTGCTGGTCGTCGAATGCGCACCAGAGCCCGTCATAGATCATGGCGTCTTTCATTTTGATGTCTCCCATCTTGACGCCCTGCCGGACACCATACACAAGATAAGGCGCCTGACTCATGCTCTCCAGTCCTCCAGCGACAACGATCTCATTCTCTTCGAGCCATATGGAATTCGCTCCGAGGGAGACGGCCTTTAATGCCGATGCGCAGACCTTGTTGATGCAAAAACTGTTAACCGTATAGGGAATTCCTCCCTTCACCATCGCTTGCTTGGCGGGGGCTTGTCCAATTCCGGCTGAGACCACATTGCCCATAATGACTTCGTGGATGTCGTCCCCGGTTACTCCCGCCCTTTCAAGAGCCGCTTTAATTGCAATTCCGCCGAGATCTGAAGCCTTGAAATTCTTTAGTGAGCCAAGGAAGCTGCCGATAGGGGTTCTTACAGCCCCAACAATAAAAACATCTCTCAATTCGCACATGATTTAGTCCTTTCACTTTGATTGAATAAAATTGAAATTTACACCTTTTTTTTATCATAAATATCCGTTACTGTAAATAAAAAGAGGGATACGCAGTTATTTATTTCACCAGAATTCCGGTGTCGCCGAGACGCCATTCTTCCTTTATTAAAATATAGAGATTGGTTCTTCGGATCTCATGCTCTTTGTCATGCTTGTATTTCATCTCAATAAGCATCCAATCTTCCATATCCTTGAACATCATATCGAGCTGTGCCTTTTTAGGGCCGGCGAAATTTTTCCCCCTGAATTTTTTCAGATATTCTTCGTTTTTGCCATAATTTCTTATCGAGACAGGAAGCAATCCTCTGGCCTCGGCGTCATTTTTGATAAATCCTTCGATGAAATTTTTTGGAGTGTAATACTCGTCGATCACGACCCATTCAAAGTCGGTTTTTTGTGATACCGATGATTTTGAAGAAAGGCTTTTGATGCCGATGTATCCGGCAATAATGACAATATCAACAATAATAAAGATAAGAAAGTACTTGATGAATTTATTCATTTCGCCTCCTGACTAAAAGTATTTATGAGAGTCCTGTGATTTCCCCATTCACATTGATATCGATTTTTTCTGCAGAAGGAGATTTTGGCAGTCCTGGCATGGTCATAATATCTCCGCAATAAACAACGACAAATCCAGCCCCGGAACTTAGTGAGACATCCGTGACTATCAAAGTGAAATCCATGGGCCTTCCCAGCGCCTGGTCATCTGCGGAAAGGGAATATTGTGTCTTTGCAATACAAACAGGAAGATGTCCGAATCCTTGTTTTTCTATTCTTCGGATCTTGCGGCGGGTCTTTCCTTCCATGGCTACTGCAGATGCTCCATATATCTTTTTGGCGACAGCCTCTATTTTTTCGATGATGGGTATTTCAGAAGGATAGAGCATTTGAAATGAGCTTTTATCCTCCTGCGCAGCGGATAATATCTCGCTCCCCAGTTCTTCTCCGCCCTTTCCTCCACGGGAATAGACCTCGCTCAGTGCAACTCGTGTGTTTTCCCCTGAGCACAGGAGGCGTACTTTCTCTATTTCCTCATCGGTGTCGGATGGGAATCTGTTAATAGCTACTACCAGAGGGATGCCGAAAAGCTTCATGTTTTCTATATGTTTTTGAAGATTAATAAAGCCATTTTCCAGGGCTTTAATATTTTCTTTATTGATTTCTTTTAATGGAATGCCGCCATGATATTTGAGGGCGCGGACAGTGGCTACCAGGACGCATACGTCAGGCGGCGGAATTTGGCCTGTCCTGACAACAATGTCAAAAAATTTTTCCGCCCCGAGATCTGAGCCGAAACCTGATTCTGTGACAACGATCTCTGCCAGATCAAGAGCCAGCCTGGTCGAGATAATGGAATTTGTTCCATGAGCGATATTGGCGAAAGGACCGCCGTGAATAAAAACAGGAGTTCCTTCCAGGGTCTGAACAAGATTTGGTCGAATAGCATCTTTCAGAAGTGCGGTCATGGCCCCGTGAACTTTTAAGGCTTCAGCAAAAACCAGTTGTCTTTCCGCTGTATAGCCGATAGAAATCTTACCCAGGCGTTCTTTCAGTTCTTCGACGTTTTTAGCCAGGCATAAAATGGCCATGACTTCAGAGGCGGCCGTAATGTCGAATCCGGTTTCCCGGGCAAGCCCACGCAATGGGCCGCCGATACCGACCACAATTTCCCTGAGGACACGGTCATCCATGTCCATAACTCTTTTCCAGGTCACACGCCGGCAGTCTAACAGACCTAATGGGCCGTCAAAGTGCAGGCGGTTGTCGATCATGGCGGCCAGGAGGTTGTGAGCAGCGGTGATCGCATGAATATCGCCTGTGAAGTGAAGGTTGATCTCGTCCCTGGGCATGACTTGTGCATATCCCCCTCCGGTGGCTCCTCCTTTCATTCCGAAGACAGGCCCCAGGGATGGTTCCCGAAGAGCGGCTGCGGCCTTTTTTCCGGACCGGCTAAGAGCATCCACCAATCCGATCGAGGTTGTTGTTTTTCCCTCGCCGGCAGGGGTTGGGCTCATAGCCGTCACCATGACCAGTTTTCCCTTCTTGTCAGGAATTCCAGAAATTTTATCAGGATATAGTTTTGCTTTAAATGGGCCATAAGTCTCTAAAGAGTCTTTTTGGAGACCCAATTTATCGGCGATCTTTTCTATGGGCTGCAGTGTGAATTTTAATGCAATCTCTCTGTCATCAAGCATGAATACCTCCTACCCTGTGAATAATCCAGGCGAATTCCAAGTGTACATATTAGATCATGAAATTACAAACCATCATAATCCTTTTCTCATGTTGAGATAAAGGAATTCAAAATCATCGATCATCCCGGCATCAGCAAAGCTGAAGTACCGGTTGTTCCCGATGATAATATGATCAAGGACCTTGAGCTGCATGACATGGGCGGTAAAAACAAGTTCTTTGGTGATGTCTTTGTCATTTTGAGATGGGTCCGGGTCTCCGGATGGGTGATTGTGTACAAAGATCATGGAGGAGGCGTCGATCTGCAGGGCAAATTTCATGATTTCTCTGGGATATACTGCGCTGGAATCCACTGTTCCCTCAAAAAAAGTTTTTTCCTCTAATATCTGGTTTTTTGCATCCAGAAAGATGACTTTAAACTTTTCATTTTTGGCATCCCGTAAAGCATGGTACAGGTAATCAAAAACCTCCTTTGACGAGTGGCAGATCGGTTTTTCCATCATCTTTTCCTTCAAAAACCGCCTGGAAACCTGCTGAATGAGCTGGATACCAAGGTTGTTGCGAGGACCGATCCCGGGAATTTTTTGAAGTTCTTTTTGATCGGCCTCAAGGACTCCTCTCAGGGATCTGAATTTTATCAGGGCAGCTTTGGCCTGCTGCCTGCAATCCCTTCGAGGTGTTCCCAAGGTCAGAAGAAGCTCTATGATCTCATGATCAAGAAATCCTTTTAATCCCCCTTTCATAAATTTGTCCCTGAGCCTGGATCTATGGCCTTTCTGGTCGGCGCCCATGTTCTTTTTAAAGAGAGGTTGATTCATTCCAAAAGATATGACGTTTAGAAATAAAATAAATCACATAAATGGAAGAATTTTATCGATTTAGGCGTCTAATAACTGTAACTTTTAATGAGGAGGGACAAATGTCCAAAATAAAACTAATTTTTTCCTTGGTTATCATTGGAATAATAGGACTGGTGATGGCGGTATATGCCGCTGATGTCACGGGCGAATGGGAACTCACCACAGAAAGCCCAAGAGGAGAAAGGACCAGCGCTGTTAAATTCGTACAGGATGGCGAAAAATTAACTGTTACCATGGAAGACAGGAGAGGCGGAGAAATGGAAGGGAAAGGAACAGTTAAGGAAAACAATATCGAATGGACGTTCGTTCGAAGCACTCCCCGCGGTGAATTCGAAATGGTCTATAAAGGAACTGTTGACGGAAACACCATGTCTGGTACGGTGGATTTCGGCGGCAGAGGCGAGATGGAGTGGACGGCTAATAAAAAATAATATTTTACTACTAGTGACTGGCATTTTTCCTTCTAATCCAAGGGGGGGCATTTATCTGGATATTCGGGACGAGATAGCTTAAAATGTAGCATTATCAGGAAAAATATCGGGGAAGAAAAAATATCCGTTTCCGTCTAAAATATGGACGGAGACAGAGAGATGCCTGAAAAATATGAAAGAACAGTCACTTGTCAAAAGGACCTTGGACGGAGAACAGGAGGCATTTGGTGTGCTCGTCAATAGATATCAAAGAAAGGTGTTTAACTTGGCTTACAGCATGACGCGAAACAGAGAAACTGCGGATGATCTTGCCCAGGATATTTTTATCAAGGCTTATTGTGCTCTCAAGAACTTTAAGTTCAAATCCGAATTCGGAACGTGGATTTACAGAATTGCGATGAATCATATTAAAGATTATCTAAGGTCTGGAGATAGGGTCCGGATGGTCCCTTTTGAGGATCAGGTAAAGGATGAGAACGATCAGGAGGATGAAACAGTGAAAATGGAACATGATCAGGATACGGAACAACGGCTAAAGGTCGTTCATGATGGGATCCGGACACTTCCAGAAAAATATCAGATCATTTTATCACTCCGGGATATCCAGGGATTTTCCTATAAAGAAATCTCACAGATATTACGATTATCAGCAGGCACAGTGGATTCACGCCTGCACCGGGCAAGGAAAATGCTGAAGAATAATATTTCCCCCTTTTTCTCTTTGAGAGGAGAAACAAATGAGATGTAAAAAGTCAGAAAAACTGATTCTCAAATCTTTTGACCACAAAATAAAAGACCGGGAAAAATCAGAACTTGAGGCACATATCGCCTTGTGTCCCCATTGTTTCGATATGAAACGGGAATATGAAGATATCCTTAAGGTTTTAAGCGCTTCAGTGTTTCCAGAACCGAAACCATACTTTTGGGAGCGGCTTCGGCCCAGGTTAAACGAGAGTTCAGCCGGCATACTGCCGTTTTGGAAGTTATTGGCGATAAAGCTTGTGCCCACAGCAGTCTCGATCGTTGTTCTACTTGTGGCCGGCCTTACTTTTTTCAAGCCGGATCAGTCATTTTCCCTCCAGGATGAGATTAGTAAGACGGAAATTCTTCTCCTTCGGGACCTGAATCCGTTTCAGGAGACGCGTTCAGTCTTTGAGGCGGAAAACAGTGAAACAAAGAATATGATGCTCATTTTCACTGCTCTTGAGGAGAATAACATTGTGAGGAGATACTTCCCATGAATAAGAACTATAAATATTGGATCATCTTTTCATTGATCGTTGTTTTTTTCGTGGGGATGATTGCAGGGGTCTTTCTGGATAATAATGTATTGGATAAACAACAAAAAGCTCGGAACAAACGGAACAACACGGCACGATTCCCTACTCTTTGCTCTATGGCTGAGGAAATATCGCTTTCCGATGCTCAGCAGGAACAGATCCAGGACATTTTCAGAAAAAACGATGAAAAACTCAATATATTAAGAGGCAAGATTCACAAACAATTTTTATCCATCAGATCCGGCTTGATTGATGAAATCAATAAAATATTGGACGACGTACAAAAGCTCAAATTCGAGGCCATGATCGAAAGATATCTTTCTCAACGGAAGAAAGAAATGAAAGAGAGAAGTCAACGCTCGAAAAAATCAAGGAATAAAAATGGAGACACAAAATGAATAAAAAAATCCTGATCATGATATTTATTGTCATTGTTGTAGTAAGCGCCGTATTGGCTATGACCGTGTTTAAAAAGGGAAACACGAATGGGATCGTCTACAAAATGGAGGCTGTGGATATCGGTAATATCCAAGCTGTTGTTGATACAACAGGCACATTAAATCCTGTAACGACAGTGGATGTGGGAAGCCAGGTATCCGGAAAAATCCAGGACCTTTTTGCAGATTTTAATTCCCAGGTAAGAAAGGGCCAGATCATCGCCAAGATAGATCCCGAACTTTTTGAAACCAGGGTCAGTCAATCTGAAGCCAATTATCAGAGTTCCAGAGCATCATTGGATAAATCCAAGGTTACATTGGAAAATAATAAGAGGAAATACGAACGGGCAAAAAATCTTTTTGAAAAAGAGCTGATTTCATTTGAAGAAAAGGAAACAGCGGAAACTCAGTATTTCAGTGCCGTAGCAGACCTTCAGTCATCGGAAGCAAGACTGGCTCAGGCTAAATCTCAACTTGACACAAGCAAGGTGGACTTGAAAAACACCATCATCCTGTCTCCGATAGACGGGGTGGTCATCAACCGGAATTTTAATGTCGGTCAGACAGTCGCGGCCAGCTTTCAAGCTCCTGTTTTGTTTCAGATCGCCAATGATCTGAGCAAGATGCAGGTGGAATGCAGTGTGGATGAAGCCGATATCGGGAAGGTCAAGGAAGGCCAGAAAGTCAGTTTTACCGTGGACGCGTTTCCCGGCGATAACTTTTTCGGTGAGATCAGCCAGGTTCGCTATTCTCCCGAAGTCATCTCCAATGTAGTCACCTATACCACGATCGTTAAGGTTGATAACCCGGATATAAAACTTCGGCCCGGCATGACAGCTACCGTTTCTATGGTTGTTGGAGAAGCAATCAAGAAACTGCGTGTTCCCAATGCTGCTCTTCGTTTTAATCCACCCCAGGAAGTTTTGCTAGCCTATTTCCAAAAGTTACAGGCTGAGAGGGGAGGCCAAAGAAGGGAGGGGGAACAGACTTCCAGTGCTGCAGGCGGCTCTATGGGTTTTGGCATGGGATCAGGCGCAGGAAAGTCGAGAATGAAAAACTCAGGCCGAGTTTGGATTCTGGACGACGCCGGCGAGCTTAAAATGATCTTTATCAAGATCGGGATTACGGACAATGTTTTTACGGAAGTTACCGGAGGCGAACTCAAAGAAGCGATGAAAGTGATCACAGGAGAAAACGGAGGAAGTAATTCCAGCCGATCCAACCGGAACAACGTGATGAGAGGCATGCGGATGATGATGCGTTAACACCGCAAAATTCCCATCTCACAACTATTACAGGATAATAATATGGATAACAACAATACACTTATTCAGTTGGAAGATCTAACCAAGATATACCAGGTTGGAGAGACCGAAGTCAAAGCCTTGAATGGAGTTTCCTACAATATACATCAAGGAGACATCCTGGCTATTATGGGACCCTCAGGTTCCGGCAAATCCACTTTGATGAATATCATCGGATGCCTGGATAAGCCGACATCTGGCAGATATTTGCTGGACGGAAAAGAGGTTTCGACTTATAACAAAAACCAGTTGGCCGAGATAAGAAATAAAAAGATAGGTTTTGTCTTTCAGAATTTTAACCTTCTCGCCCGGACAACAACTCTGGAAAACACGGAGCTCCCCCTTCTCTATTCCGATATTTCTTCCAAGAAGACAAAGGAATATGCCATGAAGGCTCTGGAACTGGTGGGGCTGCAGGGCCGGGAGATGCACAAGACCAATCAGATCTCCGGAGGAGAGAAACAGCGTGTTGCCATTGCCAGGGCCCTGGTCAACAATCCTTCCCTGATCCTGGCTGATGAGCCCACGGGTAATCTGGACACAAAAACCGGAGATGAGATCATGGATGTTTTTGTGGATCTCAATAAAAAACAAGGAATAACAGTCATTCTGGTCACGCATGATCAGGAAGTTGCCAGGATCGCACAAAAAAAGATCTTTCTACGAGACGGCCTTATTGAAAGGCTGAATGGAGACAGACAATGACGTTGGTACGAACAATTAAAATATCTTTTAAGGCTTTGAGTAGAAACAAGATGCGGTCCTTTTTGACCGCTCTTGGGATAATCATAGGCGTGGGTGCGGTCATAGCTATGATCAGTATCGGCGAGGGAGCCAAGGTTGATATTCAGAGCAGGTTCGCTTCCATGGGTACCAACCTGCTTTTTGTCCGTCCGGGTAGTCAGTCATTCAGAGGCCGCCACGGAGGCGGTGGCACCTATCAAAATCTCAAGGAAGCGGATGCTGAGGCGATTTTAGAGAGGTGTGATGCGGTAAAATATATTTCTCCGAGTGTCAATACCAGAGCTCAGGTCATCTACCAGAATAAAAATTGGAATACGTCCATTTACGGCACAGGAGACAAATATCCGCTTATCCGGAACTGGACTATAGACGAGGGAGAATATTTCACTGAATCACAAGTGAAAACTGCTCAAAAGGTCTGTGTCCTAGGGGCTGAAGTCAATAAAAATCTTTTTGAAGGCGGATATTCCGTGGGTCAGATCATCCGGATCAAAAAAATCCCGTTCAGGGTGATCGGCATCTTAAAAACCAAGGGAGAGGCCGGGGGCTGGTTTAATCAGGATGATGTGATTGCGGTTCCTTATACCACGGCTCAGAGAAGGCTTGTTGGAAGGACCGACCGGATCTCATCCATTGATGTGTCCGCTGTTACCGCTGAAAGAACGCAGGAGGCGATGGATCAGATCAAAGAGGTCCTGAGAATCCAACACAAAATTGCGCCGGGTGCTGAGGATGATTTTAATGTGCGGAACATGTCGGATATTGCTGAAAGCGCTGCAGAATCAACCAAGATTCTGACTATTCTTCTGGGAGGGATCGCATCGATCTCCCTGTTGGTCGGCGGGATCGGGATCATGAACATCATGCTGGTTTCTGTCACAGAGCGCATACGAGAGATCGGGATCCGGATGTCGATCGGAGCCAAGGAAAGGGATATTCTGCTGCAGTTTTTGATCGAAGCGATAGTTTTGAGCCTCATGGGGGGGTTCCTGGGGATAGGGCTGGGAGTGGGGGGCTCTGCGCTAATCTCTCATTTTTCACCTATGACAACGCTTGTGTCGATCGGCTCCATTGTGCTGGCGTTTCTTTTTGCCGCTTCAGTGGGGGTGTTTTTCGGGTTTTATCCTGCAAGGAAAGCTTCGAAACTGGATCCTATCGATGCATTGAGATATGAGTAGAAAGATATTTTTGTAATAATTATATAAATTGCGGATTTTAAGGAGAAAAGAATGTTCAAACGATCGATCGGAACGCTGTTCTTGATATGTATGATCCTGACAGCCGGTATGCAGGCACAGGAAAAAGGAAAAACTCTATCGCTTTCCCTTGAAGATTGTATCTTGAGAGCCATGGAAAATAATCTTGGTCTGGCTATCAATGTTTTAGATCCTGAACTGTCGGATATCGCGTTAAATAGGGCACAGGAGATATTCTTACCCCAATTGACTTTCAGCTACAACAAGAGAGATACAGAGCAAGCTTCCTATTCGTGGCTTGATGCAGCGAATCAGGTAAACACGGTCACGGATAATTATTCCGCCAGAATGACTCAGATGATACCAACAGGCGGAAATTTTACATTAACCCTGGATGGATACAAGACGGATACCAACCGGAGTTTCCAGACGATCAATCCCCGTTATGGAAATACACTCACGTTAAATTTTTCACAGCCGCTGCTTCGGAACTTTGGATTTAAAATGGCAAAGCGGGAGATCATTATCGCCAACAACAATCTGGATATTTCGAGGAAACAGTTTGAAACAGATTTGATCAACACAATCTACAGTGTAGAGGAAGCTTACTGGAATTATGTTTATAATATTGAAATGCTCAAAGTGCGTGGGCAGTCTCTCCAACTTGCAAAGGATCTTTTGGCTAAGAACAAGAGGGCAGTAGAAGTGGGAACTCTGGCCCCAATCGAGATTCTCAGTGCTGAATCCGAAGTGGCAACCAGACAGGCGGATATTCTCCAGTCAGAGGCACTGGTTAAAAACAGCGAAGACCAGCTTAAGGCATTGATCAATCTTCAGGAGCAGGGAGAAGAACTGGCTTTTGCAAGGATTATTCCAAAGGACCAGCCAACGTATGAAAAAAAGGAGATTACATTTGACGAAGCTCTCCTGGAGGCTCTTGCGAATAGAGCTGACCTTGAAGCGACCCGTCTTGATCTTCAAAATAGAGAATTGAATCTGGATTTTGCCAAGAATCAGCTTCTTCCGGACTTGAGCCTGAATGCTTCCTATTGGAGTCCTGGAGTTTCCGGGAATCGGATCCTCTATCTCAACAACAATCCCTTGTCAGGTGTTATCATTGGGACTATTCCCGGCAGCGGCAGTGATGCGTTTAAAGATGCGTTCGGGTTAAAATATAACAATTTGAATATAGGACTGACTCTGGCCATTCCGCTGAGTAGTGTTTTTTCCAGGGCTGATTATGCCCAGGCCAGAGTTAATCTAGAGCAGACCAGACTGAGGCTTAAAAATCAGGAACAACAAATGTTTGTGGAGATAAAAACATCAGTTCGATCTGTGCAGACCGACTATATGCGTGTCCAGGCTTATAAAGTTGCCCGGGAATTGGCGGAAAGAAAACTGGAAGCAGAGGAAGAAAAGCTCAAAGTTGGACTGACAACAAATTATTTTGTACTGCTCAACCAGAGGGAACTTCGAAATGCCCAGGTCATGGAACTGAGATCAATTATTGATTACAATCTGTCATTGGCCGGTTTGAATAGGGCTATAGGAATAACTCTTAAGTCAAAAAAAATTAAAGTGTCGGATCTGATCGGAAATTAAATAACCTGATAATGCGACTGACTTTTCCTATTGTCTTTTTTTATATCATTATTAGTATCCCCTGTATGGTATTTGCCGCTTCGAATAAGAACGATGCTTATCATGTAGTTGTGCCCGAGTTCTTAAACTCTCCAAAAATCGATGGAAAACTGGAAAAAGCACTCTGGGAAAAAGCAGTGATCCTGGAATCATTTACCCAGTACGAACCCCGGGAAGGGACGGAGCCTTCAGAAAACACCATCGCCTATATTGGATATGACAGGAAAAACCTGTATATTGCGATCCGTTGTTATGACTCTGATCCCAAGGCAATTCGGAGAACCTTGACACAAAGAGATAAAGTTTTCGGGGACGACGGTATAACTGTTTATCTGGACACGTTTAACGATAAAAAACGTGCGTTTGCTTTTGAAGTCAATCCGTGCGGTGTACAATCAGACGGGGTCTATACTGAAACCAAACGGCGCAGAAGGGGGGCGGGCTTTAACAAGATTGACAAAAATTGGGATACATATTTTCTGGCTAATGCTCGTATTGATAAAGAAGGATATACCGTTGAAATTTCTATCCCGTTTAAAAGCTTGAGGTTTCCCAATTCGGGGCACCAGATCTGGGGTCTGCAGATCATGCGAAATATTCAGAGAAAGAATGAGGAGATTTACTGGCCTCCCAGATCCAGAAGTATCAATGGATTCCTCATTCAGGCTGGTGAGATCAGAATTGATGGAGAGCTGGATACGGGAAAGAACCTGGAGATCATGCCTGTGGCAACCGGACTAAAAACAACGGGCGAGTCGTTTGTACCTGAGGCTGGTTTAAACCTGAAATATGGGCTGACTTCTGATCTAACTGCGGACCTGACTTTGAATCCGGATTTCAGTCAGGTGGAAGCGGATATACCCCAGATCGATGTTAACCAGCGATTTGCTCTTTATTACCCGGAAAAACGGCCCTTTTTTCTGGAGGGAAAAGATTTTTTTGATACTCCGTTGGAACTTGTTTATACGCGGACGATCGTCAACCCTGATGTTGGTGTTAAACTCACCGGAAAGTTTGGCCGGACGACTGTTGGATTTTTAAGCACCTATGATGCAAATCCGACTGAGATAGTCATTCCCTTTTCAGCAGCCTATTCCGGTGATTCGCCGATGGACAGAGGGTTGGTCAATATTTTGCGAGTGAAACAGGACCTTTTCAAGGAATCACATATTGGGTTTATTGCGACGGATAAAGAAATGGGACAATCCCTGGGAGACATCACTCGAAATTTTAACAGGGTTTTTGGAGTAGACGGCCATTTTAAATTCAAAGATTATTACCGTTTCACATTCCAGATCTTAGGGTCTCAGAGTAAAGTGGGCACAGAACGAACCGGATTTGTTCCGGCCATGACATTCAATCTCAGCCGGAATACGCGCCACCTGCAGTTTTCTGCGGAATACCTGTATCTTCCTGAAGACTTCGAGGCCTCAAGCGGTTTTTTCAGAAGAAAAGATATCAAACAGTTCCGGACGCGTCTCAGTTATGCATTTCTGCCTCAAAATGAATGGATCGTGGATATCCGCCCTTCCATCGAATACAGGCGGGCATGGGATTTTAATAATATTTTGACGGATGACGAATTCCGGATTGGATGGTTTCTTACCGGATGGCGTGGGTCATTTCTATGGGGCGGCTTTACAACGGAGATGGAACGGTATAACGGGATCGACTTTCACAGAAAAGGCTTCCGGGCCAGCCTGCGCTCAGCTCCTTTTGCCTGGCTGAACGGAATGTTTAATTTTTCTTTCGGGGACGGGATCTATTATTCCGATGATCCCTATATGGGATATAAAACGTCTTTTGGATTTATGCTGACCCTGAAACCGGTTACAAATTTCCGCCTTTTTTACAATTTCAAGAATGACAGATTTTTCAAGAATAGAGGCGGAGAAAGAGTTTATTCCATCAATATCATCAGCCAGAGGATCGGCTATCAGATATCCAAAACCCTGTCACTGAGATTGATCACCGATTATAACGATTATTATAAAGAACTGTTTAACAGTCTTCTCCTGAGTTGGGAATTACGGCCTGGCACGGTCTTTTATATTGGAATGGATGACAACCGGGAAAAAGACGATATTGGTATCTTCCGCAATCAAGGAAAAGTATTTTTTATTAAAATTTCTTATTGGTGGAGAGTCTGATATTTCCGTCTTAAGATTTCCTCCACAGTGCACGGATTTGAGTTGCTTTTTTGAGGGAGAATTGATAGAATAAATTTCAAGAAGTAGCAAAACTGAGGAAGCTCTAAATTCTTCGGAGATAAAAATGAACAGGAAGCTTATCCGGCCTAATTTACATGAGATAAAAGAAAAAATGGTTAGAGAACCGCAAAAAAAGAAATCCCATCCGTCATATGATACATTTGCCGAAAATTATTATTATTTGAAGCAGATGAACAAAAAAACACATATGTCCATTGTCTTTCGAGATGGGGAAAAGGTGGATGGATACATCGAATGGTATGATAGAAATTGTATTAAACTCACCCGGGATGATGCCCCGAATCTGTTGATTTATAAAAGAGATATTAAATACCTTTACAAACTGGAAGATATCAAACCTGCAAAAAGCCCTAAGCAAACAAAGACAAAAGCAGTAAAAACAGCAAGATCATGATGCCTCCCAGGATCGGGATCACATTGGGTGATCCAGGCGGAGTGGGGCCTGAAATTGTTCTAAAGGCCATCCAAAAAAGATCCTCACTGCCTGAGGGGAGTTTCATCCTTTTTGGTTCCCATGAAGTTTTTGAAACTCAAAAAAAATCACTTTCCTGGCAGGATAAAGATGCCGTTGAATATTCTTTCGTTGATGTTGAAACCCGGTTTTCAGAGATAAAGACAGGAGAACCTGCGCAGGAGAACGGAAAACTCTCATTTTCTTCTTTTATCAAAGCTGTTGAGATGGCCCGGTCCCTGTCTCTGGATGCAATTGTGACAGCGCCGATCTCAAAACATTCCTGGAATCTTGCCGGAATCAAGTGGGCAGGTCACACAGAATACTTACATTCTCTATATCCTGAAGCCATCATGTCTTTTTTTTCTGAAAATCTGAATGTAGCCCTGTTTTCCCACCATCTTCCACTCAAAAAAGCTTTACGACGGGTTAATAAAAAATCTCTTGAAAACTTTTTCTCCCTTCTCCACAAACATATCCGGAAGATTGGTGAGAAACAATACAGATATCTTGTGGCGGGACTGAATCCTCATGCAGGTGAATCAGGGATGTTGGGGCATGAGGAAGAGAAGGAGATCATGCCTGCGGTGGAGGCTGCCAGAAAGAAGGGGATTCCAATCGACGGCCCGTTTCCTGCTGATATCATCTTCCGAATGGCCCGGTCGCATAGCGACAACATCGTCATCGCTTTGTATCATGACCAGGGTTTGATCGCATTTAAACTCGATTCCTTTGATACGGGGGTGAATGTGACCCTGGGTCTTCCTTTTGTTCGCACATCGCCGGATCATGGCACAGCTTTTGATATCGCCGGAAAAAACTTAGCCGATCCCCGGAGCATGATTCACGCGATTTGTCTGGCCGGCCGGTTTGCTGCTGGCCAGAGATAAAAGTTTGTATTATACTTAGAATTGAAAAACGCCAACGTAAAAGCTTTGCGTGAGAGGAATTTCAAATATGTCTGAATACTCAGAAAAAGATGCAAAGGCAGGGCTTGATGTGAATCTCCCTCAGATAGAAACTTTTGCCAATCAATTTCCTAATTATGAGATACGCATAGAAATACCGGAATTTACATCTGTCTGTCCCAAAACCAACCTCCCTGATTTTGGCACTATCATGCTTAGTTATGTTCCCGATAAGAAGTGCCTGGAGTTGAAATCCCTCAAAATGTATTTACTTGCTTACCGTGATCTTGGAATTTTTTACGAGAATGTTGTAAACCGGATCCTTGATGATGTTGTGGCTGCATGCCGTCCAAAGCAAGCAGTGGTGATCGGTGAATTTAATCCCCGGGGAGGAATCAAATCGGTTATAGAGGCGCATTATCCACGGGAGGATTTTTAAACTGTCCCACAAGGAATAAAATGGTTTTCATAGAGATAGTAAAGTCCCTGCGGCCACAACAGTGGATGAAAAATCTTTTTATATTTGCCCCTCTCATTTTTTCACAAAATATGCTGAATTTGTCCCTGCTTTTGAAAACATCAGCCGCATTCGGACTTTTTTGCCTGATTTCCGGCTCCTGTTATATCTTCAATGATCTTCAGGACATCGAAGAGGATAAACTTCATCCCTTAAAGGCCGTGCGCCCTCTGGCGTCTGGACGATTGACGAAAAAAATCGCTGTTGTTTTTTTTATCGCGATCTCTCTTTCAAGCATTATTCTTGCATTTATCCTGGGCCGATATTTCTTTTATGTTCTTCTGGCCTATTTTTTTATGCAAGTGGCATACTCGGTCCGGCTTAAACATGTGGTCATCCTGGATGTTTTTATTATTGCCGCCGGTTTTTCCCTGCGAGTAATTGCCGGGGGGCTTGTGATCGATGTGTATATTTCTCCGTGGCTTCTGATCTGCACTCTTCTCCTTGCTTTATTCCTGGCCTTAAGCAAAAGACGCCATGAGATTGTGATCCTTGACAAGGAGGCAGAGAACCACCGTCCTATTCTTGGTGAATACAGCCCCTACCTCCTGGATCAGATGATAGCCGTTGTAACAGCATCCATAGTGGTCTCTTATTGTTTATATACGATTTCTGCTGAGACGGTGAAAAAATTTGGCACAAAAAACCTGGTCTATACCGTTCCTTTTGTGTTGTACGGAATTTTCCGTTATCTTTATCTTATCCATCAAAAGGCTGAAGGGGGATCACCGGAGGTGTTGATCATTAAGGATAAACCCCTTCTAATTGCCATATTTTTGTGGATAGTCAGCACCTCTTTGATCATATATCTCAAAATCTGAATCATGAAAAAACCTACAATTGCAGTTCTTTTAACATCACCGGAAAATATTCTCCAGGACTATCAAAGGCTTATGCATATGGCGGATTATGCGGGCGTTTTGTCCAAAGATATGGATACCTTGATCAAACTCAATCTCTCTTGGACAAAATATTTTCCTTCGTGTTCCAGTCAGCCGTGGCAGTTTGAAGGAGTAATGAAGACTCTTCTGAAAGATGGATTCCTGAAAGAGCGGATTATTCCGGTGGAAAATAAGACTGTTGTGACCCATCCTGTCAAAGGAGCGAAAAACAACAGATGGTCTCTGATCATGGACAGGCTTGGACTGGATTTTGTTCCTCTGACACAGGTTGAATGGGTTAAATATTCATTTAAAGAGAAGCTGCTGCGTCTTCATAAGATCTTCCCCGAAGGTATTGAGATCCCAAAGATGTTTATCGGTAAAAATATCCTTCATCTTCCCACTATCAAGACCCATGGCCATTCTGTAACCACTGGGGCTGTCAAAAACGCGTTTGGAGGACTGTTAAAGGAAGTAAGGCATTATGCCCACAAGTACATTCATGAGGTTCTGGTGGATCTTATGATCATGCAGAAGGAACTGCATCCCGGTATTTTTAGCGTCATGGATGGAACAGTCTGCGGAAACGGAGCAGGCCCCAGGACCATGATACCTGAAATAAAAAACATCATAATGGCCGGAGCGGATTCTGTCGCTATCGATGCGGTAGCTGCCAGGCTTATGGGATTTGAGCCTTTAAATATCCCTTATATTCGCATAGCTCATGAAATGGGACTCGGATGTGGGGATACCAGGGAGATAGAAATCGCAGGTGAGGATATTTCCGAAATCAATTTTCACTTCAGATCCAAAAAGAGTTTTGTCATATGGGGAGATCAAATGCTTAGGATAGGGTTTCTTAAGCCTCTGGAAAAACTGCTTCTTCATTCTCCGCTATTTTTCTGGGCTCCGTTCGCCAGCAATGTCTATCATGATCTGCTGTGGTATCCGACCATTGGAAGAAAGCGAATACGGCGTTTCAATAAAACGGAGTGGGGAGCGCTCTGGAAATCCTATCATTCATGAAAAGGGAGCAGGCATGAAAAGATTTAATAAGCAATGGATCGTCGGATGGATATTACTTACTTGTGTTGGCGCTTTGAATCTGGTCTCACAAGAGGCGCAGCATTCGACCTATTACTACCAGAAAAAGAGTCTGTTCAAGCTGCTGCCGAATAACCCGGAGGAGATCATATTTCTTGGTGACAGTATAACAGACGGGTGTGAATGGGCAGAGCTGTTTAAAAATGTGAAGATAATAAACCGCGGAATAAACGGAGACACGACGAATGGAGTGCTTGAAAGACTGGATGAGGTCATAGAATCCCGGCCTGCGGCCGTTTTTCTGATGATCGGCATAAATGACCTGGCAAGGGAACGGTCTGTTAAATATATTTTGGACAACCTGGGAAAAATCATCAGGAAAATAGGGAAAATGTCTCCTGGTACAACCCTTTATGTCCAGGGCCTGCTTCCGGTAAGCAGTAAATTCCACCAGTTCCCGGCTTATACGAACAAGACCAGGGAAATTTTAGCAATTAACAAAGGGCTTGAAAATTTTTGCAGGAGATCTGATGTTGTTTATATTAACCTTTATTCCTCCTTTGTCACTGAGGATGACAGGCTTGACTCTGCTTACACAAATGACGGCTTGCATTTAAGCGGGAAAGGATATCTCCTTTGGAAATCATTGATTGACAGGTTCATCAATATGGATCATTGATGGATCCCGCCTGTTACTGTTCTCGATTTCTGTTGAGCAGAGTCTGCGTTTGTTTTATCCTCAGTTCGGCCAGCCGTTCATCTACAAACTGATCAGTGGCCTTCCGGGCCTGCTCGTAATAATGCAGCGCTTTTTCGTAGTCTTTTCTTAAGAAATAATAGCTGCCGAAATACATCTGGACCTTATAATTCTGTTCATACGCAGGTTCATGGTTGAAAAAATCAATATAAGTCGGAGCATAACGAAGATCATAGTGATCAGGAAAGGAAACAAACTCGTGTTTATTATACATACCGACAGAGATTCCAGTGGCCAGCAGTACAATTCCGGTTATGAAGATTTTTTTTGTATTCCCTGCGGCTTGTGCTGTTTTGTCCTTCTCACGTATCTTGAAAGCCAGGAGATAACACAACAGAGCCAGGCCCGCTCCTGCTAATATATCCACTATATAGTGATCGCTGGTGTAGATGATCGTGAACAATACGACCAATGTATAAACAATAAAGGGCAATGCTTTCCATCGGAACAGTTTCCATAAGATCAGGGAGGCCAACACAGGAAATGCGGTATGAAGAGAGGGCATGGCAGCAATGGGATTGGTATTAAATCCGGATGTTATATCGGGTATGGCCATGTTGTAAATCTCAGCATTAAAACGTGTCAGAGTGGGAAGTACGCCAAAAAAATTCGATGCGATCCATGGAGGGGCTGTCGGAATAATTCCGTATCCCAGAACCCCGAGAAAGGTCACCAGATAAAAAGAGCGTCTAAATAGATAAAAGGATCGTGGTCTATAAAGCCATATGAGAAGGCCTACAATAAGGAACGCAACAAAATGAGTGCCGTGAAGAGCGGTAAGAGATTTTTCCAGCCAGGTGAAATGGAGAGGGTCCAGAAGCGCCTGCTGCAGCGTGACGGATGGAATTTCTCCGAACAGAAAGCGGTCCCCTTTTATGACATACAACACGTGAACCGGGAGATTCAATCGGCAGGTGAGGATATAGATTGTACCCCGCATGGTATCAAACAGGTAGATAAATGATAAAAATACGAACCAGTCCCTGTAAAAAAGATCCAGTTTCCCAAGAAATAAAGCCAGTAGGATGGTCAAAAGCAGAAGGAAGATCTTGGGCGCAAAAAAGAAGCGGTTGAACAGTCCCATTATTACAAGAAAGGAAAGCATTATAATGATTAAAAATGTTATCGGGTGATTTTTGAATAAAGACTTTTTTTCAGGGAGAGGCGATAGTTTATCTGTCATTATTTTCTCACCGGCAGATTAAGTTTTGAAGATTGTATAATTTTTATCTCTTTAAGACAATCATTCAGATCATATTTTCCAGCCTGGATTATTCACGGGTTGAGGGTTCGAGTGAAATGCTTAAAAATTATAAAGAATTAAAAGTTTGGCCAAGGCTAAAAGCTACTTGGTTCAAAGCACTTATTCAGTAATGTACATTCTCTCTGTCTGCTGCATTGCTCTGGAAACACTTCAGTCACGCTTTGAAGAACATTTAATGAAACTCAAACAGGAGTGAGTTTAATGTGGGTTGGATTGAGGGGAGTCTGGATTTATAGCTGATTGAACTATCTGAGTTACATTGGTAAAAGAGTATGGTCTGTCCCAAGGTGAAAAATAGTTTTCGTCTGGAAGGAGTTTGTAATCCGTATTGAAATATTGGTTAAAGATAACGCGGAAAGTGTTGATCGGAGTGATGGATTTGTAAAGATTATTTGCTTTCTTTGAAGGGAGATAATAAACATTAAGAATTGAGAATCTCTCTTTGAGTCCGGTGTTGCTTGGTTTGTTAGATTCAAAAATGGCTGCTGGCCCATGATCCGATTGTATAATTATAATCGGTGGATTTTGAGATCGATTAATAATGTCGTTAGCACAATTGAAGACTAATTTATCGATATAGGCGAGTTGGTCTCTATAATATTTAATGTAATCATTGCTAGTACGCCCGTATCTTTGTTTCCATTCTAGATCATTGAATTCAAATGGGACGTTCTGTTTGATGCTGTTTCCATTTTGGTCAAACACAAAAGGCGGGTGAGGCGCCATTACATGAATAAAAGCAAATGTAGGATATTTGGCGTCTGCGATACTAGAGATGTTTTTGAGTTCGTAAAGTATAATGTTTTGATGTTGAGTGTATTGGTCTTGTCTCAGAATGAAAGGGAGTGGAGTGGTGTTTATTAATACTTGTGCAAATTCACTTAAGCTTATTGTTGGCTGCACGTATAGGTCGACATTTGCTGTGTCTTGTATTCCGGACCAGCTCGAAGAAAAAACTACGTAAAAATAACCTTGTTCTCTTAAGAATTTTGAGACTTTATTCTCGTTCATGAGTTTTTTTAAGAGCTCTCTATTTTGAGAAGCTTTGCCCACAACATCAGCCAGAAAATTAACATATGTTAGATTTAGAGAAGCAGCAAGTGATAAATAGGTTTGTGAATAATTACTAGTGCTTTTATCGGCGATGTAGAAACCTATACTTTCCAGTTTTTTAATAAACGCCTCATTGCTGTAGGAGTAAATGTGCTGGAGTATATCGGTACGAGCATGTCCATCCAAGATTATGTAATAGATGTCAGGTTGGTTT
>DAOVDI010000010.1 GCA_030669585.1 Acidobacteriota bacterium | reverse complement strand
AAGAAGCGTCAGGTTAAGGCTTATCTGATTAGAAAACAGGGCCGGAGATTTCCCGCTTAAAAATTTTAATAGAATACTGACCGGGAACAGCATCCAGACAAAAGCAAAGGGAGCAAAAACCCACCTGGGTTTTAACTGGTTGAGCCGGCCGCTTTTTCTAAAGATCTCGTGGGCCAGCGAAGCGGCCAGAAAGACAAGCGGTAAAATCATAGGAATAAAACGACGCGGGACTCTTTGATAGATAATGGCTAGATAGAAAAAACCGGAATAATACCATCCCAGAAACAACCAGTCCAAAAGAGCGACTTTTTTTGGGGCATGTATGGTTCTATAAAGAAGGACAAAAGAAAAAATTGCTGCAAGAACTGCGATGACCGGCATGCGTTCAAGAAGAATTGACGGTCTTGTCCAGAAATGCTCCATAAGCTTGGAAATGTTGGTGGGTGGAAGTAATAATGGGACATTGAGACGGCCGAATGAATTGATGTATTCGTGCTTGGGAAGATATATGAAGAAAATCCAGGGCAGTAGGACAGACAGGGCGCCGGCCAGAATAAGGCCGGTTCTTAAGAGCAGGTCTTTGACCGGGCGGTTAAACAGCATGTAGAAGAAGTATCCGGCCAGAAGACCTGCCACTGCATAATAAATTATGGATTTTGAAGCGAGAGCCAGTATGAAAGACATCCCCGTGCCGACAAGCCATATAGATCTGTCCCTTGCTTTCTCCATAAGAAATATCCCTAGAAGAAGAAAAAAGATAACGGGCATGATCCTGTTGGCGATCCGGCTGTACATAAGAAAAGAATAATTAAGGCCGAGCAGGCTTACAGCCAGAAGAGCTGCCGGGCCATCGAACTTTTTACGAAGAATAAGGAAGAATAGGATGAGAGAAAGACAGCTGAAGAGCACCGGGACGGCATTCTGTTGAGCGAAACCAACGCCCAGAAGGCTGAACACGGCATAGGTTGTTAGGTGAGGAGGGTAACTAGTGTACATCATGTTGTAGTTGTCGACTTCCCATGTGCCGAAAAGGACCTTGTTTCGCGCGTTGAAACTGTATCCCCCTGGATCGCCCCATGGCGCACCGCTTTGGCTCAAATTATAGGGGGGGTCAGCCGTCAGATGAATGAAACGGATAAAAAACAGAAAAGCAAAGCAGATGATCAAAAACATTGTCCATGTACGTGTCCTGGTCATCCGGTTTTTTTCCATGAGGATTATTTTCATCACAATTATAATGAAACAGGAATGGTGACACAAGAAGAAGCCGGAGAGAAAGCTTGAAGTTGAAAGTTTTTTAACGTAATATAATTTTACCCATGGAAAGTCCCCATACTCCTCAGAAGGCCAGTGTGCAGAAAACCCTTATTGACCGTAAAACCTCGGCTTCCCAGAAATACCGGGAGCTTTTTATCGGGAAAAAGAGGTTCTGGGCCTTTTTCAAATATGAAACGGTCATTATCCTTTTTTCACGAGTTCCAGGGGCAGTTGGCTTATTTCTCCGAAAGATCTTCTATCCCCTTATCCTTGGAAATGTGGGAAAGGGAGTGGTTTTCGGCTGCAACCTGACTATCCGGCATCCGCATAAAGTTTCGATCGGAAATAATACTTTTATTGATGATTATGTTGTGCTCGATGCTAAAGGTGAAAATAATGATGGGATCAAGATAGGAAACAATGTCATTATAGGCCGCAGCACTATTCTCAGTTGTAAGGAAGGCTCTATTCATCTCGACGACTATGTCAACATTTCCGCCAACTGTTCTCTCCTTTCTGAAACAGAGATATCGATCGGTAGATATTCTTTTCTGGCCGGACACTGCTATCTTGTTGCAGGCGGCAACCACAGTTTTGACCGGATAGATGTCCCTATCATGTTTCAAAAGTCTGTTATGAAGGGAGGGATCAAGATCGAAGACGATTGCTGGCTGGGGGCAGGTGTCATTGTATTAGACGGAGTTAAACTGGGACGAGGAAGTATTGCCGGCGCAGGTTCTGTCGTAAGCAAATCTTTTCCCCCCTATTCAATTGCTCTTGGCAATCCGGCTGTCAGGATCAAAAAAAGGTTGGATTAAACCGCCTTATTTGCTGTTTTTTATCTTTTTATTTTTATATTTATTCAATTCCTGTTCAAGGATTGAGATCATCATTGCCATGCTGTTGATGTTCTTTTTCATTTTTGAGATGACTAGAGAAAAATGAAAGGTGAGAAGAAAAAGACAGCCGATGAGGATCAGGAAAAGAGAAGCCGGCTGATAATGTATTCCAAGGATAGAGGATATCTTGTCGATCAGACCCCTGAATATAGAAAGAATGAGAAAGACAATAAAAATAAGAACCCAGAGGATGGAATATTCTTCCCGCATCTTCTTTTTTCGGATCAACAAGAAGATCAAAGCAAGAAGAAAAACTGAAAAAACAATACTAATGATCTGGATAACGGTGATTGGATAAGGATTCATTTTTCCCTCCTATAAAATTCACCATAATGGTGAGAAGAACTTTGACCAGATAATAATAACTGTGAACTATCCTGATCGACGATATGCCACCCTTCCTTTTTCTCATGACAGCGGGGATTTCTTTGATTCGGAAGCCCTTTTTTGCGGCTATATAGGTTTCTATTGGTTCGGGATAATCAAATGGATATTCCTTGATGAATTTGGAAATAACGGCTCGGTTGTAGGCTCGGAATCCTGATGTGTTGTCCACGATCTTTTGCTTAAGGATGAACCGGCTTAGAATATCCAGAAGCTTGATACCTCCTCTACGCGAAAACGTTGACAGGTAACCCTGTTTTTTTAGGAATCGGGATCCGATGACAATATCCGCATCACCGCCAATAAGGGGAACAAGCAGGCTCATCGCTTGCTTCGGATCATGCTGTCCATCCCCGTCAATACGGATCAGATAATCATATCCTTCTCTGTACATAAAATTAAATCCGGTCCAAACAGCTCCGCCGATACCCATGTTAAAAGGCAGATGAAGAGACCGGATATCCTGGCGACTAGAGAGGATATCAGCTGTTTTATCCGTAGATCCGTCGTTTACAACGCAGATATCAGCGTTTTGGACATGTGTTTTTATTTCCTCAATGACGTTAACAATAGTTTTTTCCTCATTATAGGCCGCCACGAGAACCATGATTTTCATGATTCTTTTGTACTCGAACGCCTGGTCCATGTCAACAGGAAAGCCCGAAACTGTCTATTCAGCATATTTATAAAAAGTTGCTTGACCCCTGATTTGTCATGTAATATTGTGAAATGCAAAGGTTAAACAATGAAAATGACATCTCAAAGATTAAAACTATATGTTGTTTTTGCTCTTGTGTTTATTGGTATTCTTCTTATAAGAATTTCTTTTGTTGGCATCATGCCTCTTTGGAGGGAAGACGCTTTCCACTATCTGGATAAGGCGGAAGAGATAATCCAGGGAGATTTCAGCATCAAAGAGCAGGATATCGGCCTGTCTCTGTTTTATGCCCCCTTTCTCAAGGTGTTCGGCACAGGGAATCTTTTCAAGGACCTTCGTATAGCCCAGTATCTTCTTGCTATTGTGGAAGCTTTGATTTTCCTGCCACTTGTTCTTATTACGCTGACTCTATTTCGCTGGAAAGCCGCTCTCCTTGCATCGCTTCTTTTTGCCTTCTGGCCGGGATTGATCCGCTGGACAGTCAAAGGATATTCTGAGGGGCTTTTTATCCTTTGTTTACTATTCGCTTTTTATTTTCTCATAATATCCGATAAAAAGAAGATATTTCTTCTTCTTTCGTCGGGTTTTGTCGGCCTGGCCTTTTATGTGCGTGTTAATGGGATCTTTTTTATTCCTGTTGTGCTTCTTTTTGCCTATATTTACAGAAAGGATATCCCGGAGTGGAACTGGCGATGGCCTGTCTTAATGGTTTTGGTTTTTCTTATTGTTATCAGTCCTTATTTTGCTCTTCGATTTTCTCTATATGACAACCCGCTTCATTACAGCATGGCTTCCAAGTTTATGTTTTCAGATAATGTAGAGCAGCTGTTTGATCCGGAATTTCAGCCCACCTTCTCATCCTATCTGGCAAGTCATTCTGTGAGAGATATGTGGAACCGGGCCTGGGGTGGACTCAAAACCATTGTGACCGATACCTATAAAGCCAGCCCCTTTCTTTTGACCATGGCTCTTCTGGGTCTTCTGATTTTCCGAAGGAAAAAGTATCTTTCCATTCACTTTGTTTTTCTTTTCTGGTTCATAGGGCTCTTCTGGATATACGGTGTTGTCAGGAATTCGAGATTTTTACTTCCCCTAATAGTTTTTGCGATTATTATTGCGGCAGGGGGAGCAGTATTTCTTTTTGAAAAAACAGCAAAACCAATGTTGGGTCTTGGTTTATTATTCTTGTTCTTTGTGTTTATTCAAGGGCAGCCATTTTTTAATGCCCGGGCGGGTTTGAAATGGGAAGGAGCGGTCTGGAAAGATTCCCTTCAGTGGGGAGAATGGATCAGAGATAACATTCCTCAGGGCAAGACCTTGGCCATTCGGGAGGGAATAGATATTACAGATATGATGACATCAGAAATTAATCTTGTGACCATCCCCAACCGGGAAAAAGTGGATGCTATTATTTCCTATTTTAAAAAAGAAAAGGTAGATTATGTTGCTCTCGGAACAGGCGGTCTTGAGGTTGCAGATTGGAATCGTATACATGCGCTCAGGGAGATCAGGAACAGATCTCATGCCCCTTTTCTTATCCGTGTTTACAGTAATGAAAAGTTGAAATGGGCAATGGAAATCTACAAGATTAATTGGGCAAACAAAGGAATTGAGTATAAAAGAGGACCGGGTGATGTGGTTGAAGCGGAATCGATTTCATTTGACGGAATATCTGAGAGAGATCCGGCGGCATCGAACGGATTTGCCGTACCTGTCAGAGTGAAAGATTTAGATGAGGGCGAAGTTATACTGGGGCCTATCAAGGGTGTTCCTCCGGGACAGTACCATGTCGTAATAGCTATGAAAAAAGGTTTAGCTGGTCGATCGGATATTTTTGCGGGTTTTTAAATATTTATAAAACGGCTGGGCCGTGTCCTGTGTAAAAAAATCATCACCTGGGGGGATTTTCAGAATAAAGAGACGTACAGAAAGTTTGAATGTGATATTGACATTACGTCAAAACGCGATCTTCATTTTAAGTTTACATCCAATAGGGGTACAGTATGGGTGGACAAGATCTCTTTCTTTCCGGCAAAATAATGATATGAACATCATGGAAAGAATTTATCGATCTCTTTTTAATAAAGAGATTCCCATTAAAGTGAGAGACCGGTTCAGTATTGCTTCCGGCCTTCTGGACAAAACATTTCTCAGGGAGGAGATCGAGGAGGCCCGACAGGCCTGCGCAGAGATAACTGACCTGGAAGCGTTGGAATTGGCGGCCAGATACCGGAATAAACTTCCTTATCTGGTCCATCAATTTCAGCTTATGGTGCGGCTGGCTGAGACCATCCCTGAAAGCAGGCATGAGTTTGTCAATTCCAAAGACAGGCGGTTTACTGGGGTTTTTTATGTCCTATTGTCCGGAATGAGGACGTTTATAAAATTGGTAAAAGGATTTTTTCTATTGCGGAAGCAAAATGTTTGATGTAGTAATCGTCGGTTCAGGAGCATCCGGTGTTGCGGCCGCTCTTTCTTTAAGTAAAAAAGGAATTTTCCCGGTTTTAATCGATGCGGGATTAAAGCCGCCGTCAGATCCTCCGATCGAAGAGAATTTTTATGACTATTGTGAGAGAAATGACTGCTTCTCCCAGGTCATTGGGCGGAATTATGAAGGACTTTCCAATCTTGAGCGGAACCGGATCCCTGTTCCAGCCAAGCTTACATCACCAAAAATCCGCTTTGTCACGGAGAGGGCCGCAGAACTGTCTCCTGTAATTGAAAACAATTACAATCTCATCCAGAGTTTTGCACGGGGAGGACTGGGAAATGCCTGGGGAGCCGGGCTTTACAAATATACGGATCGTGACCTGGAAGACTTTCCTGTTAAAGAGAAGGATCTTGAACCCTGGTATAAACGTTTGTCCGGGGAGATCGGGATCAGCGGAGAAAACGATGACCTGACTCCCTATTTCGGCAGGGATGATCACCTGCAGCCGCCCTTGAGATTATCCATCAACGCGGCTCATCTATTGAAGCGGTTTAGGCGGAAAAAGAGCCGTCTTCAAAAAAAGGGAGTGTTTATTGGACGTCCAAGGCTTGGTGTCCTGAGTGAAGAAAAAGACGGGCGAAAGCCCTGTGATTACCGGAACCTTGAATTCTGGGAGCCCGTGCTTTCTTATATCTATTCTCCTGCTATGACGTTAGAAAAATTGATCCGGAGTAATAAGATCCGATATTTATCCGGCCTTTTAGTTCAGAGGTGGGACCGCAGGAAGGAAAATATCATTGTCCAGGCCAGATCCATCGATAATGGGCAGTCTTCGACCTTTTCCTGTAAAAGACTTATTCTGGCGGCTGGGGCGGTGAACAGCGCACGTCTTGCTCTTTCCTCAAGGAATGACTACAGGACCAGGCTGACACTGCTGGACAATCCGGCCCTTCAATTTCCTTTAGTCCTTCCGGGCCGCATTGGAAGGAGGCTGGAAAGAGAGGCCTTCGGATTGACGCAATTGAACATGATCTATGAACGGGAAGCGGATAAAAAGCTCTACCAGGGAAGTATTCTGGAAGTAACATCTCCTTCCAGGGCGGAATTCTTCGGCAGTTTCCCCCTTTCAGCCAGGGATAATCTGAAAATGATCCGCATGATGCTTCCGGCGCTGATGGTCATGCAGATGTTTTTTCCGATCGGGCGGAAAGAAGGGGCTTTACTTTCTCTTGAAGAGAGCGGAAAGTTGAAAATTCAGGGTTCCGGACGCCGTGTGGAAGATAAAATTATTGGAGAAATCCTCAAGATCATGAGAGCCATTGGGGCTTTTTCCCATCCGTTTCTGGTGATACATGTTCCTGAGGGTCACGGGATCCATTATGCGGGGACGCTTCCTATGGGCAAAGATCCGGATGGGCCCTATATGTGCGAAACGAATGGAGAGTTATGGGGGGAGCCCGGTGTTTTTGTCGTTGACGGCTCAGTGTTTCCTGTGCTTCCCGCAAAAAATTTTTCCTTTGCTGTCATGGCCAATGCCATGCGCATCGCCTGTAATGTGGCGTGTTCGTTGAAGGAGTGACCTGTGACCGCAGTATTGATCTCTGGCGCCGGAGGATTTATCGGCTCTCATATCGCCCAGGTTTTATCACGATCAGGCTTTCGTGTTGTTGGTGTTTCCAGAAAGGGGGAGTCCAATCCGTTTTTTGATGCGGTTTATTCCGGATATCTGCTGGAACCTCTTAATATCCCTTTTCGCGGAGAAAAGATCGATGTGTTTATCCACTGCGCTTATCATTCAGGCCCGGATGATCACAGAATCAATGTTGAGGGCACTCGACTATGGGCTGAACAGGCAGAACAGGATGGTGTCAGGAAGCAGGTTTTTTTAAGCTCGATATCTGCACAGAATCATTCTCTTTCCTCTTACGGGCAGGCGAAATATGATCTGGAAAAGTGGTTTTTGGAATGCAGCCATCTTGTATTGCGGCCCGGGCTGGTCATCGGTCCGGGAGGGATTTTTCAAAAAATGATCGATATGGTCCGGAAGAACATTCTTCTTCCGCTTCCGGATGGCGGCGGGACATATGTCTATCTGACCGGGATCCGGCTTTTATGCGATATTGTGAAAGATACCCTGAAGAGTTGCCATGAGTGGCCGGCAGGAAAGACCTTGAATCTGTTTCAGCCAGAGCCTGTGACAATAAAAGATGTGTTGGCTGCGATCAGAAAAGCTGTTGGAACACGGTGTCTGTTTATTCCAGTGCCTTCCAGGATGCTCAAGGTTGCTGTGGGAATGCTTGAGCGTATTCCTTTTCTGGAATTAGGGGTTTCAAAGAACAATCTGATCGGGTTGCAGCAAAATAAACAGCTTGAATGGCCCTCGGATCTTGGATTATTGGGCTATCCGTCTTCTCCCCTGGAAATTTTAGTGAAAGGGGCTTTAAGCAAGGAACAGAAATAACATTGATCTGGGCTACGGCATCCTCTTCGTAATGAATTTCCAGAGGTATTCCTTGGGAATACCCATAATCCGTTTCCGCCAGGGCCGATCGCATTCGGAGCAGGCCTTCAGGTCTTTGATATCTCCAGAGGCAAGTTTTTTCCTGAGGGTTGCCATATTGTCATTGTTCCAGATATCCCGGATAGAAGCCTCGTTGACATTGCCGAGAATGTAGTGATTGAAAAAATCCTGTGTGCAGGGGACCATTAAGCCGTCCCAGCAAATGATCGCGGCATTCCAGGGAAAGGGACAGGCTGAATATTTTGCGCTTGATTCTTTCTGTGTGAGTTCTCCTGCCCAGTTGTGAAGCTCCTTCATGACAAAACTATCCAGAGGAAGGTCTTTAAACCGGTTTCGGAAAGCGTCTTTGGCAGGATTGTTGTCTTTGCCGGTTTTTTTACCGAAGTTGATGACCTCGATCGCAGTTTCAGGTGTCTTGGAGCCCGCATCCTTTTTAATCTCCAGAAAGCGGATGATATTGCCTGCAGTTTTTTCAAAATCACCGCCACGTCGGATTTTTTCATAGGTAGTTTTTTCGTATCCGTCAAAGGAAAAAGATAATCTATCCAGTCCGGAGGCTACGATCTTCCGGGAAAGATCTTCGGTCAAGAGAGAGCCGTTGGTGTGCAGGCGGGTGTAGATTTTTTTCCCCTTTGCATAGGTGATCGCGTCGATAATATTCGGGTGGAGAAGGGATTCCCCTCTATGGGCAAGGTTGATCTCGAAAACAGAACCGGCTGCTTCGTCTACGATCTTTCTGAAAAGACCTATGTCCATAAAGCCCCTGTCACCGTCCTTGAGATCTTTGTTCGGGCACATGATACATTGAAAGTTGCAGTCGCTGGTCAGTTCAACCCACATCCGCACAGGAAAATAGGGGAGGCGGAAAGATTTTTTCTGGTAATGAAAGAACAATCTGACCAATCTCAGCCAGTATTTTACAGTGTTCATGTGGATTTTTTTTCTTCGGATTTTTTGATGACAACAGAACAGGCCATATCCCCGATTATGTTGGTCGTGGTCCGGCACATATCCAGAAACCGCTCCACGCCAAGTATCAGAGCGATTCCCTCTAAAGGAATACCGATCTGTTTGAGGACCATGGCCAGGGTGATGATACCTGCTGTGGGCACCCCCGCGGCTCCGACCGATGAAAGTGTTGCCATCAATACTATTGTGATCTGGCCTCCGATACCGAGATGGATCCCGTAGATCTGGGCTATAAAGACCGCAGACACTCCTTGATAAAGGGCGGTTCCATCCATATTGATCGTCGCTCCGAGTGGTATGACAAAACTGGAATATTTTCGTGGAACCCCGATATGCTCCACACATTCCAAGCTGATAGGAAGTGCAGCGTTGGAGCTGGATGTACTGAAGGCAACAATCATTGCCTCCTTTACAGCCTTAAAAAAAAGAAGCGGGTTGGTCCGGGCGAGTATTCCCAGCGCCAGGCTGTTAACGCCCACGGTGTAAAGGAAAAGACCGCCAACCACTACGAGGGAATATTTGAGCAGGGTGATGAGGATTTCGCTGCCAAACTGTCCGATCACGGCCGCAATCAGGGCCATAACTCCAAAAGGGGCAAGCTTCATGGCGATATGAACAACCTGGATGACAGCATCATTCATGCTTTCAAGTAGTTTAATAAGGGGGTCGGCCCTTTCTTTTTTGATCATGGTTAGAACGGTACCGAAGAGGAGAGCCAGAAAAATAACCTGGAGCATATTTCCATCGATAAGAGCTTTGATCGGATTGGTAGGGACTATACCCACCAGAATGTCGATGGCCGAAGGTTTTTCCTCCAACCTCTGGATGCTGATCTCGGCCTTATCCTGGTAATTTGCATAGAGCTGTGCTTTAACCTGTTCGTTAAGCCCCTCCCCGGGCTTGACGACATTGGCCAGGAAAAGGCCGATGGAAATGGCGATTGTGGTCGTTACCGTAAAATAAGCCACTGTTTTCAGACCGATACGTCCCAGTTTGCGGAGGTCGCCAAGGCTGGCTGTGCCCAACATTAGGGAGATTAAGACAAGAGGAACAACGATCATGGTGATCAATCTGAGGAAAATCGTCCCCACAGGTTCTATAATTTTAGCTTTTTCACCGAACACAAGCCCAATGATAACCCCTAAAATGAGTCCGATTAAGATCTTAGTGTGCAGTTTAATTTTCATAGCAGGTTTTTCGGAATTAAAGGTCTATGATAACCAGATGACATATATTTTACAAGGCAAACAGGACCGCCTGATTCTTCATCGCCAGTCCGGGAATACATCGTTTCCCGGGGAGTCAAAAAGCAGCATGGTTTTTTTAGTTTGGACATCGATGATCATTAGCTGCCAGTCTCCATTGTGGTCGTGCTGTTTTGAAGAGTTAAATACAATATATCTTCCGTCAGGCGACCAGGAGGCAAAATAATCGTATGTATGCTCGCTTTCAGTCAGTCTGAATTTACCGCTGCCGTCCGGGTTCATAAGCCAGATGTCCCCCTTCCCATCAGCCTTAGAAGAAGTATATGCCAGTTTTTTCCCGTCTTTTGAAAACCGGGCCCTGCAGCTTTTTCCTCCGCTGTCCAGAAATTTTACTTCTTTTGTCTCCCAATTATACATGGCCGAGTCCCATCCTCTTATCCTTTTTGCAGTAAAGGTCACGAAAGGACCTGACGGGGAGACATGGGGGATAGCATGAGTCTTATCGTATCCGGGGATCAGCTTTTGAGAAAATTTGGTCCTAAGATCCAGCTTATAGAGAGAGATTTTTTTTCTTAGGATCTTTTTTACTTCTCTGGAATAAGCGATGCTTTTTCCATCAGGATACCAGGCCGGTTCCAATTCATCGGAAGAAAAGGAGGTCAGGGCGGTTATGCCTGTTCCGTCTGCCTCCATGACATGAATGTCATAATGTCCATTTGGATTCGATGTGTAGGCTATCCTGGTCCCATCAGGCGACCAGACAGGATGTTCATCATCCCAGGAGTTGTCTGTCAGCTTTTCGAGGGAGTCTTTTGTCAAAAGATAGATCTCGTTGTCCCCGTCGAAATTGGAATGAAAAACGATCTGTCCTTCAAAGGAGACGAGGGGTTTGAGGTCAGGGTTCTGTCCGGGATCTTTATAGATGTTTTTAGAAGCTCCTGTATAACAGAACAGAATTAAGATAATGGATAGAGTAACAGCCGATTTTTTCATGTTAAAATCTCCAGGTAAAAGGGATTCTTGTAGGATTCTGTCCGGTGTTGACAACAACGATGTTTAGGTTTTTTTTGTCGTTGTTAACTAAAAGATCAAAAGTCACACGGGATTTTCCTGCAGATTGAAAGGAAATTAATTTGATCGTTCCTTTATTTGTCGTCAGATCCAGAAACAGGCGGTTTTTTTCCAGATCTGCATGATCACTTTTAACGAACATGTGTTTTCCGACATTTTTGATCTTGCTGCCGGATGAAATTTCTCCCCTGAGAGTTCCCCCTTTTTGCGAGCGGAATAGCATGAAAAAAATATTATCCTTCTTCCAGATCAGTACTAAGGGATCGGTCTGCAGCAGTTTTTTCCAGGTGCGCGGAGGGAGCGCCTCAAGTCCGAAGACCTTCTGATAGATCTTTTTTGCTTCCTTCTGTTTGCCAGTCCGGGAAAGCGCCTCTGCCAGCATGAACATCAGGTCATAACGCTGCGGGTTCAGCCGGATGGCTTCTTTGTAGTAAGGAATAGATTCTTCTGCTTGTCCTTTCCGGAATTTCTTGTTTGCCAAAAATCCCAGCCTGATGGAAACCTGTTCATGGTAGGTTATGCTCAATTCAGTACAGGTCCGGTAAGCCAGGACAGCTTTTTTTGTTTTTCCACTGTTTCTTAATTTATCCCCCTGGGAAAGAAGAAGATAAGCGATAGCTTCATGGAAGCGCTGGTCATGGCGCCTTCGTAACTCTGCAGGTGTCATGTTGAAGATACTGTTAAGCGCCCGGGAAAAGATCGACCCTCCGGCGAATCCTGTTTCCTTAGGAGGCAGATCTATCTCCAGCGCCTTGTTCAGTTCCGAAAGGGACCCGTCAAGATCCTCCATCAACAAGCGGATCCAGGAGGTAAGATAATGGTAGTCCTTGCTGTTGGACAAGTTGGAATGAATCGATCTCAGAATTGTTAAAGCCTGTTCCATTTTATAGCGCAGAGACTGGTTTTGATCCAGGAAACCCAGGAGCAGGTGGTTTTTCAAGGGAAAAATATTTGGGCTGGTTGTATCGGGGATCGACGGCAAAACAGGCGGCTCTTTTTCCCGGGCATGGGGGGTGATGACCCAAAAATCGATCTTTTTATGGGAAAAATATTTCAACCAGTTAGGCAAAGTGCGAATAATCATGACCGGATGTTTTTTTTCTGTGACAACAAGGTTGTTCCGGATAATATGTTCGATCTGGGACAGAGCAAGATCTTTGGTGAGGGGATTCATGGCCAGCATGAGGCTTGAGGCCGGAACTTCATCGATGAGAACAAATGCATCATGTTTAAGGTTGTGTTCTAAAAATTTTGTGACTTCCGGTTCAACCCTAACAGATCCGAGCTTCCAGTAATCTGAATAATAGCTTTTAATGTCAAATCCCATGCCGATGAGAAGAATCACAATAATGATGGCCAAAGCGTTTTGTAAGGTCGTTTTGTTTAATGATCCAGGCTTTAGCCGTGGGACGAATCTTAAGATCCATCGGATAGAGCTCAGGATTCCCTGCCCTGTAAAAATAAACAGTACAGGGAGCAAGAAAAGAAAATAACGTCCAGCCGAAAGAACGGCTGCTTCGTTAGGCCTGATCAAAACAAATATGATAAAGGGAACAAGTAAATAGAGTAAAACAAAAAGGCATTCCCGGAATCGAGTCCTCAAGCTCGAAAGAAACCCGAGTCCTGCAAGCCCCAGAAATATCAGGAGAAAGGCCGGGCTTGACGCATTAAATAATTCCTTAAGAATAATCTGTATCAAAACAAATGGGGATACCCCTCGTTGTACAGGCCCAACTGCTTGGTCCATTGATGCCGCGACATAATCTCTCAGGCCAATATCAGGGATGTAAAGGAAACCGGCGATAAGGAGTGCGGCCAATGTCCAGGCGGCAAAACGAAATATTTTTTTTGGGTGAAAGGGTTTTTCTTTATTTGGCTTTTTTTGAATTCCTTCTACAAGCCAGGTGATAAGCGTAAAAAGCCCGAATACAGGGATTACGAACAGGCTGAAAATATGATTGTAGGCGTTCAGGACAATGGAAGCGCTGAATAATACCCAGGGGACGGTTCTATTTTCTGTGATGGCCCTGAAAAAAAAGTATACAGTCAATAGGGAGAATGCGCTGTAGGTTGCATACATCCTTGAATATTGAGAATACTGGATAAGGACAGGAGAGAATGTGACAAGAGCAGCGGCAATAAGTCCTGCTTTCCGTGAGATCAATATCTTTCCAAGAAAAAAAACAGCAGCAACGGCTATTACCCCAAACACAACGGATGTTAACCTGGCCATGACTTCTAGTTTTCCCAGAGACAGAAGGAAATGAGTACAGAGAGCGAAGAATGCGCTCCCATCATTATGCGACAGAACAAAGGAAAGTGGTTGGTATGCGATTCTTACTGAATGAAGAGGCTCATCCCAGTAAAAGATAATATTTCCCAAGTTAATAATGCGGATGAGCGCACCGCTGGCGAGAAGTGAGATTAGGATCAGAGGGAAACGGCGCCCCGATTTTTCAGTGGATACATTTTTCATGCTATATAACACACTTAGGAGTTTTTAATCTTAGAAAGGACTTCCTCTGCCATAAGGAATCCATAGTGCAGACATTGATCCATATCCATATACTGGTAATTTCCTGTCCGTCCTACGATCTCCAGGTTGGATGTCTGCCTGACAAATGTCCTGACTGTATCCAAATGTTTTTTGTAATCATAAGTATAGACCGGATAGCCATAAGGAACCTTCAGGATAAAAATATCTTTTACCTCGTTCCTCTTCAGTATTCCGTCTTTTTCCAGATAGGAAACAGACATATCAAAAAGCTCGTCTTTATTTTTTCTCCATAGGGAATCCCCTTTATGACAGGTGAATTCCAGGGCCAGCATGTTTTCGTCTTCAGGGCAGAGATCAGGACAGAATTTGTTCATGTCGCCGATCCGGTTATAAGGAGTAGCCAGGTGATAGACATAGGAGCTCTCGAGGATCTCTCGTTTGGGAATGACCAGATATACCACGATCAGCGATAAATATGAAAGATGCTGAACACTTTTTCTCACCTCTTCAGGCGGAGCCGGGTTCATCATGGGAATCAATTCTGTTAAAGGAAGAGTGGAAACAACATGATCTCCCTTAAAGATCTTTTTCTTTCCGCCACAATCCGCAGTGACTGAAAATGTGCCGTCAGGCTCTTGCCTTATTTCTTTAATGCGGCATCCTGTTTGGATCTTGCCCATATCCTCAGTTATCCTGTCTGCGATGTGTGAGGCCATCTTCCCGATTCCTTGTTTGGGGTAATGCAGAAGAAGTGTCGTTTCTCTTTCCACAAGTGACATCTTGGATCTGACGATATCTTTGACGAAAAGGAGCTTTAATGTTTTAAAAAAGGACAGCCTGGTGTTGGTGGGCATGGAATCAGGGGACAGTTCATTGACCGGGATCTGCCAGAACTGCTCGGTATAAGGCTTAAAAAACAGACGGAACAGGTAGTTCCCAAAACTGCTCTTGGCCCATTCCTCGAAGTTGGGCTCGTGCTTTTTCACAAAAGGTTTTTTCAGGGTGTCCCAGATCAGCCGCAGGAAATAGCTGGAACCGCAGAAAAAAGCGTCTTGGAGAGGCATCTGCATCAGGACATTGCGTGCTGTCAATGGGTAATTATAGAATTTACCGTGGAAAAAGAGCTGAGCGCTTCTTTTAAAAACAGGAAGATCTTCACTGAACAGTGAGAGGATCTTTTGCAGGAGTTCTGGCCGTTCGCTTAGAATGAAATGGGGGCCGTAATCCAGTCTGTAAGGTCCTTCCTTGATCGTTCCAGCAAGGCCGCCGATCTCCTTTTTAAGCTCGATGACCTCAACTAAAACACTGTTTTCGGCCAGCTTCCAGGCTGTACCCAGTCCTGTTATGCCTCCGCCGAGTACAAGAACCCTGGACTTCATCACCATCCTTTTCTCATGCTTTGGATCACATGGTCAACGTGCTCATCCGTCAGTTGATTGTGGAGTGGAATACAAATGAATGATTCTGAAAATTGGTTAAGATGGGGAAGATCATTCCTTCTATTTCCAAAGACTGTATAGGCATCGTTCCGCATATGGACGATGGATGTTTCAACCCCCCGGGATTTCATTGCGGTGTAAAAATCATCCCTTCTGGGAACATGGATGGTGAAAAGCTGCCAGGAGCTTTCTCTATCCGGCGTGTTATTGAAAAGAGTCACTCCGTCTGTTCTGGCCAATTCTTCCCTGTATTTTTTTGCGATTTGCTTTCTTCGTTCCAGGATGGCATCCAATTCTTCCAGATTGGCCAGCCCTATTGCAGCAGCAATATTGGTCATGTGGTATCCGTATCCGGTTTCCCATACATCAAAATCGTAGTAGCCGGATTTATTCGGTTTGCGGTCGAACCGGTCGATACCGAACCATCTTCGTCTCAAGGAGGCTTGAAAATCGCTTTTATCCAGGGAGCAAAGCATTCCTCCTTCAGCTGTGGTGATCTGCTGGATTGCCTGAAAATTAAAACAGGTGTATGTGGAGAGGGTTCCTATAGCCTTGTTTTTGTATTTTGCGCCAAATGCGTCGCTTGCGTCTTCTATCACAGCTAAATTATGTTTTTGAGCGATATCATGAATTTCTTCCAGATCGCAAGGATAGCCTCCCCAGTGGCTGCACAGGATGGCCCTGGTTTTGTTTGTGATCCGGTGTTCGATATCGTATGAATCGAGATTTCCCGTCATTAACTGGATATCGGCAAAAACCGGAGTGGCAAACTGTTCCAGGATCGGATGATTGGTGGTTGTGCAGGTTTGGGGAGTCGTGATGACTTCATCCCCGGGGCCCACTCCCGCAATGGCCAGTGCCAGACGGATGGCGGAAGAGACATGATTGACTGCTGCGGCATAGGGAATACCAAAAATCTTCTTTATCCTTTCTTCAAAATCAGCCACGGTCTGTCCCTGTCCGATCCAGCGGCTTTTAATGATTTTTGCCACTGCCTGCGAAGCATTCTCGGCTACATAGGGAAAAAACATGACGACTTTTTTTTCCTTGCTCATCTTACCAGCCCCCTTTGATACTGCGGATAATATGTTCAACATCTTTATCCGTGAGCATGTTGTGGACAGGGATAGAGATCTGAGATTTGTTAAATCTGCCCAGGTTTACAAGATCTTCCCTAAGAGGACCGAAGACAGTGTTTGCATCTATTCGAAGATGAACGACCGAGGCTTCAACACCTCTGGACTTCAACATCCGAACAAATTCCAGGCGGTTATCCACATGTATTGTAAAGAGCCAGTAGGCGCTTTTCCGGTCGTCCCGGCTTTCAAAGAGAGTGATTCCGGGCACATCTTTCAGTTCCTGCCTGTATATACGGGCGATCAGTCTGCGGCGTTCAAGAATATCCGAAAGCTCCCGCAGGTGTTCGACACCCATGGAAGCGGCGATGTCATTCATTTGGTATTTATACCCGGTTTCAGCCATGTCCCATATAGGTTCTCCCAACTCAGAAGGTTTGCGGTTCTTCCTGTCGATCCCATACCACCGCAGCCTCCTTGCCTTGTGATAGGCGGCCTCTTGAGTACAGCACAGCATTCCACCGTCTCCTGTTGTGATGTGCTTTACGGCTTGAAAGGAAAAACAGGTAAAAGGAGAGATGGTCCCGACTGGGCTTCCCTTATAAGTGGCCCCGATCGCGTGGGCTGCGTCCTCGATTACAGCGATCTTATGCTTTCCGGCGATTATCAGGATCTTTTCCATGTTGCAGGGATAGCCTGCCCAGTGTACGGCCACGATCGCCTTGGTCCTGGCTGTGATCCGGTGTTCAATATCCTGAGGGTCGATATTACCTGTAAGGTACTGAATATCTGCATAAACCGGCTTAGCGTAATGGGCAAGGACTGTATGACTTGTGGCGGCCATGGTCTGAGCGGTGGTGATGACTTCATCCCCTGGGCCTACATTGCACACTGCCAAGGCCAGGTGCAGGGCCGCGGTACAGCTAGAGAGAGCCAGGGAGTATCGAGTTCCGATTAATGTATTGAAGCCCTTTTCGAATTCGGCTACGACCGGCCCTTCTCCAATATACCCGCTCTGTAGAGTGTTGGATACCCGCTCAACTGCAGATTTGGAGACATAGGGAATAAACATCCGCACCATACGGGTTTTATTGTTTTCCCCTGATTGTTTTGTCATCGTCCTTTAGTATTTTCTAGCTTTATAGATAAAGTTGGATGAACTGTTGAACCGGCCGGAATGGGCCAGATGTTTTTCGATCTTGAAACCGTGATTTTCAAGAAACTGCTGGACCTTCTCCGGATAATAATAGTGCCGAATGGGAACAAAATACCAGTCCAGGATGAGTTCTTCCAGTTTTTCTCCCTTACGGGATTTTTCTCGCTTTTTAAAGATGAAGACCACTGGAGCAAGAAAAAAAGCCATGATCTTTGAGAGGCCGGTCCACATTTTTCTCGGGGTGCGGACCATGGTCTTACGGATGAGTTCATGGATCCAGGTCACTTTGGTCCTTTTATATACGGCCAGGAACAGGGAGCCTCCTTTTTTGAGCACACGCATGAGTTCTTTAATGGCTCCCAATGGGTCTGTGGTGTGGTGTACGGTTCCCCATGCCCAGACGATGTCGAATTGTTCATCGGAAAAAGGGAGCATCAACATATCTTCTTTCCGGAACTCTATATTGTCTAAATTAAATTTTTTCTTCAGATGCTGTGCCGTCTCCAGACTGCCCTCGCTGATATCGATGCCCGTGACTTTTTTTGCGCCATTATTGGCAAAGATTATACTGAAAATACCGGTTCCGCACCCTGCATCCAGAATGGTTTTGTCATGGATTTCCCCAGCTGAATAGAACATATTCCAGTGTTTTTCTGATTCTTCATACTCAGGGATGTATTCCGTCCAGACGATGTCGTAGAAACGTCCGACTTTTTCCTTGTTCATTGTTATTAACCTTACAAAGCAAAAATCATATTAAAGTCCAAATGCCAGGAAGTCAATCCGCCTGAACCCTTGAATCCTCGAACCCTTTTTTTCAACTTACAGCCAGTCGTTCTTACGATACCATTTGACTGTTTGCCTCATTCCTTCCAGGAAATCGGTCTGCGGTTGGTAGTTCAATTCAGTCCGGGCTTTTCTGATTGAAATGGGTTTGGGGTGGATGAAAAAAGCCAGCCTCCCCATGGTCAGAGGAGCTTCCTTTCCGAACAGCTTGAAAAAATTTCCCATTCCCCAGGCAGCGATCTTAATGGGGAAAAGTGGCAGAAAAAGTTTTGGGATTTTTACTTCGCATGCCTTAGCCACAGTTTGAACCATTTCCTTTACACTTAAAAGTTCTTTCCCGGCAAGATGATAGATCTCACCGGGGCGCCCCTTCTCTAAACATAACAGAGTTCCTTGAATGAGGTCGTTAATAAAGACCGGAGTCTGACGGGCAGCTCCCCGTGTCACCAGGACGAACCGTTTTTTTGCGATTGCTTTTATCAGTTTAAAAGTCCGCTTGTCTCCCGGGCCGTAAACCCATCCCGGCCGGATGACCACGATGTGCATGCCATTTTTCGCAAATTCCATGGCTGTATTTTCTCCCATCAGTTTGGAACGGTCGTATGTGTCAATGGGAAAGGCCGGGTGTTTTTCATCGGCGGCGCTGTTCTCTTTGACATGGCCCAAGACTCCTGCAGAGCTGAAATGAATGATCTTTTCCACTCCCGCAGCTTTTGCCGCTTCAAGAACGGTTCTTGTTCCTTGGACGTTTATACGAATAAATTCCTCTTTATGAATGATCGATCCGCCAAGAGCAGATGCCAGATGAAAGAGAACAGATGTTCCTTTAAGAGCATCCCGTAAAAGCGTAAAATCTGAAATGTCTCCACGGACGACATCACAGTCGAACCCCTCCGGAAGTCCGCTTCTGTGCAGGAAAGTTTTAACCCTCCATCCCTGCTCTTGAAGGGCCGGAAGCAAGTGGCTTCCGATAAATCCTGTTGGGCCGGTGACAAACGCCGTTTTTTCCATTTCTCAGCCTTTTGCTTTTCCAAGGGCCATTTCGAGAACCATTGTGATCTTTTCCTGATATCTGGAATAAGTAAATTCCCTGTCTGCATAAGCTTTGGCCGCATCCGCCCGCTTTTGTCCCTCTGTTTCGAATAGGGCTTTATGGATCCCTGCGGCCATGCCCTTTGCGTCGGGTTCAGCCAGGATCGCGATTTTTTCATTCAGCACCTGAGTGTGGGTCCAGAGTTTTGTGGCGACCAGTGGTTTTCCGGATTTGAGGAAGGAATATATCTTCAGCGGAGTGTTGGTACCGGATATCCTTGGGGAAACGAGCGCGTCTGATACCTTGATGAAAAGAGGAACATCAGAAGGGGGGACCTGGCCTGTGAAAAAAACCTTGCTGCCCAGATCCATATGATGGACCAGGTCTTTTATGTTTTCCAATTCTTCTCCTTTGCCTCCGACAAGAAGCAGTTTGACAGGCCTGTCTTTGAGTTAAGCCAGAGTTTCAAGAAGAAGCATGATACCCTGATAGGGCTGAAAATTTCCTGCATAAAGGATTATCTTTTCATTCTGGGGAGCAATAAATATTTTTTTCGACCGGATCTCATCCGCCGAACGGCTCGGGTGATCAAAGTCGATAAAATTTTCCAGCAGGACGGTCTTTTTTTCGAATCCTTCTTTTATTACAGTGCGCCTCAGGTCAGGGCATATCACAATGATCCCTGCGGATGAGCTTAAAACCATCCGCTCCAGGAATTGAAAGATCCCTGCAATCAGGGACGAGCGTGTAAATTCATAATTATTAAGCTGCTGCGGAAGGCTGGAATGCATGTCATAAACATGCGGCACTCTCCATGTCCTGGCCAGCACAGAGCCGGCCCAACCACCTTCCTCGTGAGAGAAAATCAGGTCATATCTTCCAGTGATCATTTTCCAAAAAGCTTTAAGGCAAAGAAGGATGTCCAGGGGCAGTTTGGTAAAAGACGGTCCGATCTTTATCCGTTTTATCCCGAAAAGATCCGGGATCCGGAATATTTTAACATTTGGAAAATGCTTGTCCTCTCCCAGATGATAGGTGATAAGATCGACTCGATGACCAAGGTCGGAGAGGGCTTTCAAGCGGAAATAGATGCTTATGGGTGTTCCTCTGGGCTGAAAGAAAGGCTCAGGAGCCAGCATGAGGATTTTAAGGGATCGAGACGGGGTTTTATTTTTCATCAGAATCAGAACCGGATTCGATGATCTCCCGCACATAATAGATCCGTTTGTTCGAGGATTCGTGGTAGGCGCGTACCATGATCTCAGCCAGTAATCCCAGGGAGAAAAACTGGATCGCAACCACAATAAGGAGTATTGCCAGCCATAGGAGCGGCCGGTTAGCGCTGCCTTTGAGCAGTATCAGCCGTTCATAGGAAACAAAAACTCCCAGACCAAGCCCGACAATGCCGCTGATAAAACCGAATAAGCCGAAGATCTGCAGGGGACGTGTTGAATAGGTCAGAAGGAATTTTACTGTCATCAGATCAAGAATCACTTTTGGGAAACGCCGGATATTGTATTTGGATTTACCGTGCATTCTCGGCCGGTGGTTAACTTCGACCTCAACGATGGATACACCCATATTACTGGCGATCGCCGGAATAAAACGGTGAAGTTCACCGTAAAGCTGGATGTTTTCAATAACTTCATTTCTGAAGGCTTTAAGGGTGCAGCCGTAGTCATGCAGCCTGACATTGGTGATCCGGGAGATGAGCCAATTTGCGATAGCCGATGGAATACGCCGGGTGAAAAACTTGTCCTTCCTGTTTTTCCTCCAGCCGCTGACGATGTCGTAACCTTTCTCAAGTTTTTCGATGAGCAGCCCAAAATCTCCAGGGTCGTTTTGAAGGTCTCCATCCAGGGTGATAATAATATTTCCTCTGGCATGGTGGAATCCGGCGGCCATGGCCGGTGTTTGTCCGAAGTTCTTTCTCAAGCGGATGATTCGGACATTTGAGTCCTGTTTCTGGATTTTTTTCAGGATGTTGAAGCTCTCATCCATGCTCCCGTCGTCCACAAAGACGATCTCATAGGTTCGGTCCAATTTATGGCAGGAATCCGTGATTTCTCCGTAGAGATCCATAAGATTTTCCGCTTCATTGAAGACCGGAACAACCACAGACAAATCAAGGGTTTCCTCTTTTTTCATTCTCAGAACTATATCATAATTGTTCATATTAGAAAAGGTGAAAGGAGGAGAAAAGCATACGGGACCGGCTTAAGGATATGAATAATTCTTTAAGTTTTGAATCGTTGACAACCAAGATGGCATAATCTAATATTGTGAATGATGTCCGGGAAAAAGATTCTTATAGCAGATTATGACAAAGACAGTCTAGAATCATTATCGGAACTGTTCAGGACCCAGGGCCTGGAAGTGATAACTGCGTCGGACGGTCAAGCAGCATATGATTTGTACAAATCAAAAGAACCCGATGTGGTCCTTATTGAGGCGATGCTTCCTAAAATACACGGCTTTGATCTGACAAAGGTAATCCATGATGAAACAGAGGGAGCTCTTCCTGTTATCATTTTGACAGGTCTGTATAAAGGATCACAGTACAGGAATGAAGCCTTGAGATTCTTTGGTGCTGTTGATTATTTTGAAAAACCATATGACAAGGGGAAGCTTATGGATTCTGTCCTGTATTATATCCGGGATGAACAGGACCTGGATGTCCCTCTTCCCTCACCGGAAAAGGTGATCGACAGGCTGAAAAAGCATCTTGAAGAACCGTCTTAACCGCGCTATTTAAACTTTAATTGACCTTAAAAATAAAATCCTTTACCATATAACGGTTCTGACTGGCCGCGGGGCCACAAGAGAACAGGAAAGTCATATGGAACAATTGTGGGCACGCTGTAACAACTGCCGCCGTATCCTGTATAAGCAGGATATAATGGATAACATGCATGTTTGCCCGACCTGTCATTTTCATTTCAGGCTGTCCGCCGTGGAAAGATTTTTTATGCTTTTTGATGTGGGACAGTTTGAGCTGTTCGATGAAGATATATCCCCGGTTGATGTCCTCCAATTTAAAGACCAGAAAAAATATTCTGACCGCATCAAGATCTCCCAGACGAAAACAGGGCTGAACGATGCTGTATTAAGCGCTATCGGCATGATGGACGGCATTCGTGTTATCATTTGTGCCATGGAATTCGCCTTTATGGGCGGGAGCATGGGATCTGTTGTTGGAGAGAAGGTAACGCGTGCTCTTGAGAGAGCCCTTAAGGAGAAAGTGCCGGTGATAGTTATTTCAAGCTCCGGAGGTGCGCGTATGCAGGAAGGGATACTTTCTCTCATGCAGTTGATGAAAACCAGTCAGGCTATTGCCCGTCTTGAGAAGGCGGGAGTTCCTTATATTTCCCTTTGCACAGATCCCACGACCGGCGGAACCACGGCCAGTTATGCAATGCTTGGAGATATCAATATCGCTGAGCCCGATGCTCTGATCGGATTTGCCGGGCCGCGGGTTATCGAGCAGACTATCAAGCAGAAACTTCCAAAGGGGTTCCAGAGATCCGAATTTTTACTTGAGCACGGCATGTTGGATGATATCGTCGACAGAAAAAAGTTGCGTCCATATATCATCCGAGTTCTTCGCCTTTTCACAAACCAGCCCAGATGAACTATGAACAATGCTTGAGTTATCTTGAGCAGGTGCAGAATCTCGGCATCAAATTCGGGCTGGACAATGTTCAGATCATACTTAAAAGTCTTGGCAGCCCTCAGCACAGCTATCCCGCTGTCCAGATCGCCGGAACCAACGGAAAAGGATCGGTCTGTGCTATGCTGACCCGGATCTTGACGCTTCATGGCCATAGAGCAGGGCTATATACTTCTCCCCATCTTATCCTGCCTGAAGAACGTATCAGGATCGGGGAAAAACTCATTTCTAAAGCGGATTTTGCCCTGTGCCTGACCCAGCTAAAAAAAGTTATCGACAGCCTGATCGCTGAAAAAAAGCTTATCAACCCGCCAACATATTTCGAGACCATGACCTGTCTTGCTTATCTATATTTTAAAGCACAAAAGGTGGATATTGCTGTTCTTGAGGTCGGCATGGGCGGTCGTTTCGATGCAACAAATATTGTAATTCCCATTGTTTCGGTTATTACAACCATTTCTCCGGAACACCAGAAATTTCTTGGTGACACTCTGGAGCGGATTGCCTTTGAAAAGGCAGGAATCATCAAACCAGAAGTCCCGGTTGTTTGTGGAGTCGAAGCAGAGGGCGCTTTTAATGTCTTCAGAAGCCGAGCGGAGGAGCTTGGGTCAGACTTTTACCCTGTTTTCAGTCCTAACAGTTTCTTTTTTAATAAAAAAAGCGATCTATATACGTTTGAGTATAAGACCGACGAAGACACATATTTCTATACTCCTTCTTTGTCCGGGCTTCATCAGGGAGTAAATGCGGCCACAGCGATCAAAGCGGCCGAGATCATAGGCCGAAGCTGGAAAAAACTCGACAAGGAAACCATCATCATGGGAATCGAATCCACACGATGGGAAGGACGGATCGAAGTTATCTCCAAGGATCCATTGGTCGTGTTAGACGGAGCGCACAATGAAGAAGGTGCGCACGCTCTTCGGGAATATGCCGAAGCATTTTTGCCTAAACCGATCACCCTTATTTATGCAGCGATGAAGGATAAAAACATCAAGAAAATTGCCGATATTCTGTTTCCAGTCGCTGACCGGATTTTCCTCACCAAATTTCCTTTCCATAAGGCGTCTGCACCGAAAGATATGAAAGTCCTCATTTCTCAATATTTCCACCCGCGTATCATCCTTGAACCGGATCCTTTTTTCGCTATAGAATGTGCTTTTAAACAAGAACAGAGTATTCATTCTAATGAGGGCAGTATTATTATCGCCGGCTCCCTTTTTCTTATTGGTGAAGCAAAAAGATATTTCAAAAAACGGGTTAGAGAAAGTCCAAGTTGATTTCCTTAAGCATTCAGTTTATATTGGTGGCTAATTATTATGAGGCCGAAGATAAGAGGTTTCTTTAAAGCCGGAATAGAAATATGCTTTCAGTTGATGTCAGTGCTATTGTTATTTTTCTTTTGATCTGGGTTCTTGTCTTTGTTTTGACAAAACTTTTTTTTAATCCCCTGCGCAAGGTTATGGATGAAAGAAAAACGAGACTGAGGAATAACCGGGAAGCTTCTTCAAAAGCCATCGCTGAGTATGAGGAAATCGTCCAGGAGATCGAGGAAAACATAAAATCAGCTCGATCTGCTGCCAATGCCACAAGAGAGGAATTTGAGCAGAAGGCGCTCGGAGAAAAAGAAAAAATATTGAATGACGTTTCCAAGGAATGTCGTGCCCAAGTCAGCGAGGCGAAGACAAAGATAGACAAGCAGATGCAGACTCTAAAAAAAGAGTTGAAAAAAGAGAGTGAAAACCTCGCTGAAAAAATAGAAAAAAAGTTGTTGGATTCATAAGATGACAAAAGGCAAAACAAAGCTGGTTACGTTGTCTGTGTTCCTTTTTCTTTGGTGGGCTTGTCTTTTTTTGCTCAGCAGTCAAATGCATGGTCAGGAGCATAGTTCTACTCAAGAATTACAGACACAGCATGCAGTATCTGCTGAAGGAGAACACCCTGAGAGGCATGGCAGCGGATCCAGCAGATTTATTGGAAAAGTCCTCAATTTTGTCATCCTTTTCGGAGGGTTGGCATTTATCCTGCGTAAACCTATGAGCCGGTTCCTCAGGGAGCACGTAAACGGAATCAAGGTTGATCTGGAGGAAACAAGATCCTCTCGGAAAGAAAAGCAAGAGAATCTGAAAAATATCCACAACCGTTTGAAAAAAGTAGCTGAGGAGGCCGGATCGATCAAACAAGAAGCCGAAAACATAGGAAAAAAAGACAGGGAGCGCATCCTCCAGGAAGCCAGTATTGAAGCCGGGCGTCTTAAAGAGTCAGCCATACAGAATATCGAGCTTCTCAGCCAGTTCGGCATTCAAGAACTCAAAGCCTATACGGCAGAGGTTACGATAACCATAGCCCGCGAAAAGATCAGGAAAAATATAAGGCCTGAAAGCCAAGCCGTTCTAATAGACAGGTCCATCAAAAAGCTGGAAACGCTTTATGAAAAATCAGGTTCTTCTTAGGCGCTATACACAGGGACTGGTCCATGCGATCAAAGACCAGGCGGAATTCGAGTCCCTGAACAGGGATCTCCATGCTGTTTTGGAATTGCTTGATTCCCAGCCGAAACTCAACGAAATCCTCCAAAGTCCCTTTCTCCCTGTTTTAAAAAAGATGGATGTTTTCCGTTCTGTTTTAGAAAAGGTTGATCTTGCTCCCAAAGTTATCCGGTTCCTTCTCCTTCTTGTGGAAAACGGCCGTATGGAACTTTTTTCCGAAATTTTGACCTATCTGCCCATCCAATGGAACGAAGAACAGGGGATTGTCACCTTTGAGGTTTCATCCGTCATCTGTATTAACTCTGCCCAGAAAAAGCTTCTGGCCGATAAACTTGCAGAGCTTGAGAAACGGCAGGTTTCATTAACTTATAAAACCGATCCAAGCTTGATCGGCGGCCTGTCCATACGAAAGGGAAACATTGTTTATGATATATCCATAGATGGAAGTCTGAATAAGCTTAAGGAAAAGATAATCAAAAGCTGAAAATGAGAATAGGTGAAAGCAAGATGAAAATAAAACCAGATGAGATAAGCAAGATCATCCAACAACAGATCGAAGGATATGAAACCGATATTGATATCAAGGAAATCGGCACGGTCACTTCGGTCGGTGACGGTATTGCCCAGGTCTATGGTCTTGACCACGTCATGTATAACGAACTCCTCGAGTTTCCCAACAATGTTTTCGGTATAGCCATGAACCTAGAGGAAGGTTCGGTCGGAACCGTGCTTCTTGGAGAGAGTCATAAGATCAAGGAGGATGATCTTGTCAAACGTACCCACCGTATCATTCATGTCCCGTCCGGCCCTTCTCTTATCGGCCGAGTTATCAATCCCCTCGGCACACCTCTGGACGACAAGGGCCCGGTCAAGGGCGAGGCGGACATGATCGTTGAGCGTCTGGCTCCCGGCGTTGTCGACCGTCAGCCGGTCAAGGAGCCCCTCCAGACAGGGATCAAGGCCATTGACTCCATGATCCCAATCGGCCGTGGACAGAGAGAGCTTCTCATTGGAGACCGCCAGACCGGAAAAACGGCCATCGCTATCGACACCATTATCAACCAGAAGGGAAAGGATATCATATGCATCTACGTGGCCATAGGGCAGAAAAATTCCACCGTTGCCCAGATCATTAAGACTCTTAAGAATAACGGCGCTATGGACTATACCATCGTTATGGTTTCTTCCGCCTCTGATCCTTCCCCACTCCAATACCTGGCTCCTTACTCTGGTTGTGCAATGGGCGAATACTTCCGTGATAACGGACAACATGCGCTTCTTATCTATGACGACCTTTCAAAGCATGCAGCAGCCTATCGGGAGATCTCATTACTTCTCCGACGGCCCCCCGGGCGTGAGGCGTTCCCAGGTGATGTTTTCTATCTTCATTCCCGTCTACTTGAACGCGCTGCCAAATATAACGAAAAAAACGGCGGAGGATCGCTTACAGCCATTCCTATCATTGAAACCCAGGCCGGAGATGTGTCCGGCTACATTCCCACCAACGTTATCTCCATCACAGATGGACAGATCTATCTTGAGCCGGAACTTTTTAACGCGGGTATCCGGCCCAGCATCAATGTCGGGATATCTGTTTCCCGTGTTGGGGGCAATGCTCAGATCAAAGCCATGAAACAGGTGGCCGGACAGCTTCGCCTCGACCTGGCCCAGTACCGGGAGCTTGTTACATTTGCTCAGTTCGGCACAGAACTTGACAGCACCTCCCAGGCCCAGCTTGACCGCGGCGAACGGTTGACCGAGATCCTCAAACAGGGACAGTATAATCCGATTCCCGTCGAAAACCAGGTTCTCATTATCTATGCAGGGAACCGCGGGTTCCTGGACAAGATCGATACCCTTCTCCTTAAGGAATATGAGGAAGGACTTTATAACTGTTTTTATAAAGAGCACAAAGATATCGTTCAAAAACTTGCTGAAAAGAAAGAGATCGATTCCGAACTCGATCTGGCTATAAACCTGGCCTTAAAAGAGTTTACAGAGCGATTTATTGAAGACCACAAAGCTGTTGAGGATACCGAAACAGAGCAGGATAAAGAGGAATGCCAGCTTTAATCGATCTTCGCCGGCGCATAAAAAGCGTCAAAAACACTCAGCAGATCACGCAGGCCATGAAGACCGTCTCTACTGCCAAGTTTAAAAAAGCTCAGAAGGCGGTCCTCACGGGCAGACCCTTATGGCATGGTTTTCCGGATATGATAGCCGATATTGCTTCATGGGCTGAACGTACAAGCCACCCTCTACTTGAAGAGCGCAGAGAGAATAAGATCCATCTTCTGGTCATTTCTTCGGATAAGGGGCTTTGCGGGGCTTTTAACCATAATCTCCTTGAGCAGGCGCGTGTTTTTTTTGAGAAAAAATCCACTGATGCCGAAGTGCGGCTGCTTCTCACAGGGAAAAAATCGGTTTTGTTTTTTGCTGATCTTCCCTGTGAAGTGGAATGGTCATCCGGTAAGGACCTTAATAAATTTACAGATACGGACTATTCGGAACTGGCCCGGAGGCTCATCAATCATTATGCAATGTACAGGACGGATGCGGTCTATGTGGCTTATAATGAGTTCAAATCCATCCTGGCTCCCAGGGTCACCATTACAAAACTTCTGCCTGTAGAAGAGGCAGGGGGCCGTGAAGAGCAAGAAATGAAAAAAGGTGAAGTTGATTATGAACCAGGAACGGAAATCTTGCTTGAAACTCTTCTGCCGCTTTTTGTCGAGGACCAGATACGCCATTTTTTCAGCGAATCCTTTGCAGCCGAATATGCTGCCCGGATGATGGCCATGGATAATGCCACGAAAAACGCCGGGGAATTGATCGACAGCCTCACACTGGTCCTCAATAAGATCCGCCAATCCATGATCACCAATGAACTCCTTGAGATCATGACCGCTGTTGAGGCGCTTTCCAAGAAATAAATGGGAGAACACAATGAGCGAAAAGACAAAAAAGACTTTAAAATGCGGCAAAGTGGTCCAGATCATTGGTCCTGTAGTAGATATTGAGTTCAAAGATTGTGAGCTTCCTGAGATCTACAATGCGATCCGTGTCACATCAGAAGGTTTTGATACACCGTTTCCTGTTGATATAATCGTCGAGGTAGAGCTTCACATTGGTGGAGACAAGGTTAGATGTGTGGCCATGCAGCCGACGGACGGTCTATCACGTGGAATGAAAGCCTACGATCTGGATGCGCCTATAACTGTCCCGGTCGGCGAAGAAACCCTGGGCCGGGTCATCAATGTGCTCGGCGAGCCAATCGACTACTTGGGCCCGATCAACGCAAAAAAGCATTATCCCATCCACCGACAACCTCCTTCACTTGAGGAGCAATCCACAGATCTGGAAATGTTCGAAACCGGGATCAAGGTCGTAGACCTTATACAGCCCTTTCTTAAGGGCGGAAAGATCGGCCTCTTCGGCGGCGCTGGTGTAGGCAAAACAGTCATCATCATGGAACTCATCAACAATGTCGCTTTGAAGCACGGAGGCTACTCGGTGTTTGCCGGCGTGGGCGAGCGTACCCGCGAAGGAAACGACCTCTGGCTTGAGATGAAGGAGTCCGGTGTTATTAAAAACACGGCCCTGGTTTATGGCCAGATGACCGAACCCCCTGGTGCGCGGCTGCGCGTGGGCCTGACCGCCCTCTCTGTTGCCGAGTACTTCCGTGACGAGATGAATCAGGACATTCTTCTTTTTATAGATAATATTTTTCGCTTCACTCAGGCCGGATCCGAGGTTTCTGCTCTTCTTGGCCGAATGCCTTCAGCGGTCGGGTACCAACCGAACCTGGCGAGTGAACTGGGAGAGCTTGAAGAACGGATCACCTCGACAAAAAAGGGTTCTATCACATCGGTTCAGGCTATTTACGTGCCGGCCGATGACTTTACTGACCCGGCACCGGCAACGACTTTTGCCCATCTTGATGCAACAACGCAGCTCAGCCGGGCGCTCACCGAGATAGGTATCTACCCTGCAGTCGATCCTCTGGCCTCATTCTCGCGCATTCTTGACCCCCGGGTGATCGGAGAGGAACACTATAATGTGGCTCGCCAGGTCAAAGAGGTTCTCCAGCGCTACAAAGACCTTCAGGATATTATTACCATCCTGGGTATAGAGGAGTTGAGCGAGGAAGATAAAGCTATTGTGGCTCGTGCCCGTAAAATACAGAGATTTTTAAGCCAACCATTCAATGTAGCAGAGGTCTTCACTGGCCGTCCGGGAAAATATGTCACGATTCAGGAAACAGTGCAGGGCTTCAAAGAGATAATTGATGGTCTTCATGATGATAAACCGGAACAGGCATTTTATATGGTAGGCAGCATCGACGAGGTTGTCGAACGGGCTGAACAGTTGAAGAGCGCCTGAGGAAAGAGTGCAGCATGAGTAACGGCGAAACCATTCCCGGACAGATAAAGCTGACTATTGTAACATCCACTGAGCTTATTGTGGACACTCAAGTCAAGGAAGTGTTGATCCCGGGCCTGGAAGGCGAACTGGGGATCCTTCCCGGACACCGCTCTCTGGTTTTGGCTTTGGGCGAGGGCAGGATCACTTTCCGGCAGGACGGCGTAGAAGAAAGCATTCAGGTCTCCGGCGGTTATGCCGAGATCCAGCCAGGCAGTGTCCTTGTCTTTTCCGGGCAGCCGGAAGAATGAGTTTTAAAAAGCCTCGAAAATCTATGATACATTCCCCAGGCATAGGTGAGACTCTGGATACTTTTTTCCATGGCAAAATCAAGGTTTTGCAGAGAAGAACCGGCTATCGCTTCTCCATTGATGCGCCCCTTCTGGCTGATTTTATTTATACGCAGAAAAACTGCGATTGCCTCGAGTTGGGAACAGGGAATGGGATCGTTTCCCTTCTTTTATCCGTCAAGCCCTTCAAGCATCTTGTCGCCCTCGAGGTCCAGAAAGGCCTGTCAGAACTGGCCAGGCGAAATGTCGCTCTGAACGGGCTGAAAGACAGGATCACGATCGTTCATGCTGATCTGCGGATTTATGCTCCGGATAAGATGTTCGACGTCATTTTTTCCAACCCTCCCTATATTAAAAAAGATAGAGGCTTACTGAGTCATTCTGAGGAAAAATCCATCGCAAAACATGAGATTAAATGCTCCATTTCTGATATAATGCTCAGAACTTCAGAGCTTCTGAAACCCGAGGGAAGAGCCTATTTTATCTTTCCCGGGAAACGACGGGAGGAATTTATGGAAGAGGCAGATAAAAACGGATTAACTGCTGTATCCATCCGCTTTGTTCATCCACGGAATGATACACCGGCAAACCTGTTTTTAAGCTCTTTGGCATTATCTCGTTCCAGGGCGGACTCATTGAAGGAGCTGCCGCCGTTGATCCTTTATGATGATAAAGGAGGGTGGTCCACAGAAGCCGATTCCATTTTTTCCGGCCGAATAAAAAATGAGATATAACTGGAATCATGCATGCTAAAACTGATAAATAACTTCAAAGATATATATAAATACCGTGTATTGATACAGAGTTTAGTAAGCAGAGAATTAAAAGCCCGTTATCGCGGCACTGTGCTGGGTTTTCTCTGGTCATTCATCAACCCTCTTCTGCTTATGATCATATACAGTATCGTCTTTGGCTTCATTATCGGACCCAGGATTCCTGCTTTCGGAGGTTCCCCCGTACTTTATGCTCTGTTCCTCTTCTGCGGCGTGCTTCCCTGGACCTGGTTTGCCGCCGCCTCTATCGAGTCGGCCAATGTCCTGATGATTCAGGGCAACCTCATTAAAAAGATTCTTTTCCCGGCAGAGATCCTTCCTGTCGTGGTCCTCTCTTCCAACTTCATCCACTTTCTTTTCGGCGTGCCGATCCTTTTATTGGGCAAACTCCTGACGGTTCTTTTTATACCCAATGCGCCGGGTTTTTCTATCTATCTTGTTTTTCTGCCCCTGGTTATGCTGGTCCAGTTTGTCTTTTCTCTCGGGTTTGGCCTTCTTCTCTCAGCGCTTACCGTCCACTTCCGCGATATCAAGGATATCCTGGCTAACATGCTGACCTTCTGGTTTTTTGCGACACCCATCATATACCCCATGACCTTCCCCATCATCCAGAAATCCGCCTTGTTCCGCACTTTTCTTAATCTTAATCCCATGACACACATCATGATAGGATACCAGAATACTGTATTTTACGGCGAGATGATCCGCTGGAAAAAACTAAGTGTGACTCTGCTGGTTGGTATTGTGTTGGTCATTATAGGGTACTATGTCTTTGACAAGCTGCGCGATTCCTTTCCGGAGGAGGTGTAAGCCGATGACCGGCAAATATGCCATTGAGATCGAAAAGGTCACAAAGGTCTACCAGAAATATTCATCCCGCCATCGCTTTAAAACATTTAAAAGTGCCCTGGTCAAGGGTGATCTATTTAAATCCATGAAGCCGGATGAACTGGTAACTGCTCTGGAGGGTGTGAATTTTAATGTGCCAAAGGGAATGACTTTTGGCGTGATCGGCGAGAATGGAAGCGGCAAGAGTACTCTCCTCAAGATTATCACAGGTATTACCAAGCCGACAAAAGGCCGTGTGACAGTGCGGGGAAAAGTGAGCGCTTTGATCGAGCTGGGCGCCGGTTTCCATCCTGAGATCACAGGCCGGGAGAATGTTTACATCAATGGCATTATGCTCGGGCTGAGTAAAAAAGAGATTCATGAAAAATTTTCTGACATTGTGCGTTTTGCCGAACTCGAGGAGTTTATTGATGCGCCGGTCAAGACCTATTCGAGCGGTATGTATATGAAGCTTGGGTTTTCGGTCGCGATCAATGTCAATCCGGATGTGCTGCTGATAGATGAAGTCCTGGCTGTGGGAGATGCTGGTTTTGTCCCCAAATGCCTGGACAAGATCAATGATTTCCGCAGGCGCAAAAAGACGATTCTATTTGTCAGTCACGATCTATCAACTGTGGAAAAGATATGTGATCAGGTGGTTTGGCTTAAGAACGGGAAGATCAAAACTCTGGGTGAACCCAAGAGAGTTATCGATGCTTACCTCCAGGATATCGCCGGGCAGCAGGAAGAAGTTTTTGAGCAGCGACAGCAGCGTGTGAACGAAGAGTACGGTGAGAAAAAAGAGACGGTAATCAAGAAAACGAGTGATGAAAAAACTTCTGTGACTGTTCAACAATCACTTCCTCCGGATGAGGCGGATGAACACCGGGAACAGCGCTGGGGAAAGCGCGAGATCGAGATTAAAAAAGTACGGTTGATAGACCTGAAAGGCAAGCCAAAACATGTTTTTCAGACGGATGAAGGCATGATCATTGAGATGGAAGTCGAATCCTATTCCAGGATCAAGGACTTTGTTTTCGGCCTCGGTATTTTCAACTCCCAGGGAATCCAGTGTTATGGGACCAATACACTGATGGAAGAGTTCGAGGCGAAATCCATCGAGGGAAAATGTGAGATCGCCTGCCGGATCGAGAAATTGAGCCTGATCAATGGCACTTACTACCTTGATGTTGCTGTCCACAAAATCGACGGCTATCCCTACGATTACCACCGCAATCTTTATTCTTTTATGGTTTCCTCTCTTAACAAAGATGTGGGCATCTTTCGCCCTGAGCACGAATGGTCATTTTCCAGCAAAATTCAATTTAAATCCTTTAAAGATTAACCTGTGAATCCTCCAGGCCTGCTTTATTCAGGTTAGTAAATTTTTTTCTTTTTTGTAAAACCTTTTTATACATAATTTCGTCTATATAGGGTGAATGTTAAAAAATGCAGGAGACTGGTAATGAGGAAAAATTCAATCAGGTTTGTTATTACATTAGGAATGGTTTTTTGCCTTCTTAGCAGCCCGCTCGTCTTTGCCAAAAAGCAGGAAGTCCCTGTAAACATCCCTTCTATCCCCTTGCTCTCTAAAGCGCCTAAGATCGACGGCAAGCTCGATAATTACCTCTGGGAGCAGGAAGCGCTCAAGATCGAAAATTTTCGTCAGTTCATCCCCAACGAGGATAGTGCTCCCGGGCAGAAAACTGTCGCATATATCGGCTATGATAGAAAGAACCTTTATGTTGCTTTCCGTGCTTATGACACAGAAGCCGGTAAACTTCGCTACAGCATCACATCCCGCGACAATTGCATAGAAGATGACTGGGTCACCATCTTTATCGATACTTTCAATGAGAAACGCCGCGCCTATACTTTTATAATCAACCCTATCGGAATACAGATGGATATGATGCGTTTGGAAGAGGGCGGCGACGACAATATGGACGACTCATGGGATACGGTCTTTTATTCGGACGGCAGGGTCGATGAACAAGGCTATACGGTCGAGATAGCTATCCCATTCAAAAGCATACGCTTTCCGGACAAGAAAAATAAAGTTTGGAATATTGTGCTTGGGCGAACGGTCGCACGTACGGGCGAGATCATCATGTGGCCCACTATTTCCAGGGATATCCCCGGGCTCATCTCCCAGGGGGCTGAGCTGCAGATTACCTCACCGGTCGAAAAAGGCAGGAATTTCGAGATCATGCCTGTGGCCACTTCGCTCAAGACCAAAGGGGAAAAACTCGATTTCTCTCCAGGGATCAATTTCAAGTGGGGAATAAATTCAGACCTTACACTGGATATGACGGTCAATCCTGATTTCAGCCACATCGAGGCGGATGCTCCCAAGATAGATGTCAACCAGCGGTTTGCCCTCTACTACTCGGAAAAGAGGCCCTTTTTCCTTGAGGGGATGGAGATATTCCGTTTTCCCGAGATCCGCATGGTCTATACACGCCGCATCAACGACCCTATTGCCGGGGCCAAGCTGACAGGAAAGGTAGGCAGATTCACCTACGGGGTGCTATCAGCGCTGGATACAAGCCCGGCTGAAAGCCTCTGGGAGGTAAGCAACGGCGGCGAAGGAAAGCACAATGCGCTTTTCAACATATTCCGTGTCAAGGCGGACGTCTTTAAAGAGAGCTACATTGGATTTGCCTTGACCGACAGGGAGTATAACGGTTCCTACAACCGGGTGGCAGGCCTGGACGGCCAATTTAAATTTGCAAATAAGTTCTTTTTTAAATTCCAGGCGATCGGCTCCAAGACCCGTTTTGACGAGGAGACCACATCTCTGGCGCCTGGCTTGTACGCAGATTTCTCCTATTCTACCAAGCATTTTTATGCAGGCTTTTACGGAATGGCGATGCATCCGGATTTTGAGGCCTTGTCCGGGTTTGTCAACCGTGTGGATTACCGGTCCTTTGGCATTTTCAGTGGTTACCGGATCTATCCCGGCAAAAAATACCTGAGCCAAGTGGGATTGAGATTTAACGCGGGGCGCAGGTTCGGATACTTTGATGATATGATGCAGGACCAGTGGATGCGGGCCAGCCTGCAGTTCCGGCTCACGGAATTCAGCCAGATAGAAGTTGAGTACAAAAATCGGATGGAGCATTATAGCGGAACTGAATTCTGGAATAATTCGCTGGAAGTGCAAGGACAGCTGCTCTTTATTAAATGGATGCCTTTCGGGTTCTTTTTCCAGACAGGCGACAGTATCTATTATGACCCGGATGACCCTTTCAAGGGATACAGCAACATCTATGGAATAGGCGCGACGGTCAAGCCGAACAGGCGGCTCAAGGTGGGAGTTGATGTTACAAAGCAAACGTTCTGGGACAAATGGGGCGGTGAGCAGGTCTATGATTTTAATGCAGTGAGGACACGGACGACCTATCAGCTCAGCAAAACTCTATCCGTGCGTGCGATCATAGATTACAACCACTTTTATAAGCAGATCTACGGCAGTTTTCTTTTCAGCTATGTACTGAGGCCAGGGACGGTGTTTTTTCTAGGGCTGGATAACAATCTGCTGCGCGGGCCGGGAGGAACTTATACTTCGGACAATTACAGCATATTTATTAAATTTAGTTACTGGCTCAGAATGTAATTTTCGAGCCATATGCTTAAAGCTTTACCCCTTGGCGAGACAAACGAGATAACGAGACAAACGAGATAACGAGTTTGTCGCAATTAAGCTCCCTTTTGTTTATGATGTTAAAGTTATGCCGCTGGATTTTCTGAGAGAGACAGAACAATATAAAAAGCTTCTTTCCGCTGTTCAAGAAGGAACCAAAAGCATAAGTCTTACCGGGGTGATCGATGCTGCTAAACCGTATGTGCTTGCCCTTCTGGTCCGGGATGTGCAGAGGCCTGTTATATTCATCCGTCCGTCCACAGCCGCATTGTTTCCATTCAGGGAACAGTGCCGCTTTTTTTTAGAAGAGCTTCATCCTGTTAAGGAGAGAACAGAAACGACGCCCCTGCTGACTGCCGGCATATTTCCAGCACTTTCGGAAAACCCCTATCAGGAAATCACTCCTTCTTTGGAAACTGTTTCTTCCAGGATGCGATTTCTTCACAGCCTGCTTCATGAAACGCCTGCGCTCATCATTACAAGCCTAAAAGCGCTTCTTAAACCATTTCCCAATCCAGAGAACCTTTCACGGTCATTCGTCGAACTAGCTCTGAACGAGAAATACGGTCGTGACCGGCTTCTGAATAAGCTGGCCGAATTCGGCTACTCAAGAGAAGATCTTACCAATTCCCACGGAGAGTATGCCTGGAGGGGAGGAATTGTGGATGTCTTCTCGCCCTGGGCTGACCACCCATTCCGCATCGAATTCAGCGGCGATGATGTTGTCTCACTCAGGAAATTTGATTCTTTTTCTCAGCGTTCTCTTCATAAGATCGACCGAATTTTAATTCCTGCTCTTTACGAATTTCCCAACTCCCGAACCTTTTTTGAGGAGTGGGAAAACCGGGCTCTTCAGAAAGCTTCAAGGATTTATCTGAGGGATATTGAACAAAAGACCGATTCCCTCAGGAGCGGGGATATTTTTCCTTCTTTTGCTTATGCCGCACTGCTTAACAAAGAGTATTTTGTCCCTTTCCATCACTATTTGAAAGAGGCTATCTTTCTGGTGGATGATATGAATGAGGTGGGATCTGACTGGGAGGATTCTCTGGGAGAATTCAATGACCAGTTTAATGAATTAAAAAATCTGAAAAAATTTGCCCTGTCCCCGGATGCAATATATCCTCCGGTTCTCTGGGAAAACATCAAGTACAAAACTGTCAACCTGAACAGCTTTTTTCCTCAGTCTGGGAGGCGGACTTTATCTGTCCATCTGAATTTCCAGTCTGTACCTCAATTCAACAACAAAATTCCATTCTTTCTGGAATATGTAAAAAAGCACCAGGAAGAAAGAGATCTATGTGCCGTCTATATTTCCAATGAGGTTGTACGCCGCAAACTGGCAGCTCTTCTCTCCCAGGAAGAAATTCCACATTGTGAAATGGCCGGCCCTTTCGACGTTCCCAGGGATGTGGCTGTAGCGCTTCTTCTCGGGAGGCTTGCCAAAGGCTTCAGTTATCCGGAAAACAGGATCACATATTTTTCCGAACAGGATATATTCACGGCAGAAAAAGTTCTTATCCGGAGAAAGCAGGTTAAACCCTTTTCCTCTCATTTTCAGGATTTGCAGGCAGGGGATTATATTGTTCATTCCGGTTACGGCATCGGGATTTTCAGCGGTCTTATCAAGATGGCGATCGAGGGAAATACGCAGGAGTTCATGCAGCTTCTCTACAAAGATGATGACAAACTTTTTGTGCCGGTCGAAGACCTGAACCTTGTTCAGAAATATGCAGGTGTCGGGACTGCTGCGCCGGTTCTCAACAAACTGGGAACTCCCCAGTGGGAGAGGACTAAATCCCGGACAAAGAAGGCCGTTGAAGAGCTGGCAAAAGAACTGCTGCAGCTCTATGCAAAACGCAAAGCCCTTAAAGGCCACTCCTTTGCTACAGCCGGGAATTGGCATGAGGATTTTGAGAAAAGCTTTGAATTTGATGAGACCGGTGATCAGATCAACGCTATCAAGGAGATTACGGAGGACATGGAATCAGTCTCTCCAATGGATAGGCTTATTGTGGGAGATGTCGGTTACGGCAAGACCGAGGTCGCTATGAGGGCCGCTTTTAAAGCAGTTATGGATGGACATCAGGTGGCTGTGCTCTGCCCGACCACAGTACTTGTGAGCCAGCATCTCAAAACGTTTCGCCGGCGGATAGCCCTTTTCCCTTTACGGATCGAGAGCCTGACAAGGATGCAGACAGGGGCCGGACGGAAAAAAGTCACTGAAGATATCAAGGCAGGCCTGGTTGATATCGTTATTGGGACTCATCGTATTCTTTCAGGAGATGTTGAATTCAAACGCCTGGGGCTTCTTATTGTGGATGAGGAGCAGCGCTTTGGCGTCAAACATAAGGAAAAGCTCAAGAAGATCAAGGCCAGCATCGATGTACTGACCTTGACAGCAACCCCTATTCCCAGGACATTGAACCTGTCCCTGACAGGTCTGAGGGATATCAGTCTTATTGAAACGCCCCCAAAAGACAGGCTGGCCATTCACACGGTAGTTACTCCTTTCAGCCAGGACTTGATAATAAGGGCGATCAAGTCCGAGCTTGTCCGGGGGGGACAGGTCTATTTTATTCACAACTGTATTGACGATATTCAAAGCATTTCGGAGAAGATCAGCCAATGGGTTCCTGAAGCAGATGTTGTCTATATCCACGGGCGTATGTCAGGAGCTGTTCTGGAAAAGCGGATGATCGATTTTATCCATGGTGAATATAATGTGCTTATCTCGACCACCATCATTGAGAACGGCATTGATATTCCTCTTGTCAATACTTTGATCGTCAACCGGGCCGACCGTTTTGGCCTGGCACAGCTTTATCAACTTAGGGGACGTGTCGGCCGTTCTTCCAGGCAGGCTGTCGCATATTTTCTTGTCCCCTCCTTTGCCGGGCTTACGCCGCTTGCGCGGCAGAGGCTCAGGGCTATCAAGGAATTTTCTGAGTTAGGATCGGGTTTCAGACTGGCGGCCAGGGACCTTGAGATCCGCGGGGCCGGAAATTTTTTTGGGTCCAGGCAGCACGGGTATATTGAGGCAGTGGGGTTTGATTATTACATGCAGCTTTTGGATAATTCGGTCCGGGAGTTGAAAGGCGAGGATATTGAAGAATTCAAGACAAAATTGAACCTAAAGGTCAATATCCGAATTCCTGAGGAATACCTTCCGCAGATCAACCTGCGTCTGAACCTGTATAAACGGGTCTCATCGGCTGAGACTGTTGATGAGATCGAGAGGATCCGGGAAGAGATCAAAGACCGTTTTGGGCCGCTTCCAGCCGGGATCAGGAATCTTCTCCGCTACGGGATTGTCAGGTTTCTGGTTCAGCGCCTTAAAATTAAAGGTATTGACCGTATCGGGTCAAAAATCATCTTCGATTTTTTCCCTCGATCCGGTGCCGACACCAGCCGGATCCCAAGACTCCTCAACCGGCACAGGGGGACAATGACTCCTCAGGGTATGATGAGTTTCAATCTTTTATCCGAGGGGGAGGAAAACATCCTGGATGAAACCATATTAATCTTGAATGAGTTATCGGATATGTAATATAATCAACAAGCTATATTAAAAGAAGGATTATTAAGGTTATTAATGATAAATAAAGCCGGCCAAAAAAATGGACTTTGGCGCCGCATTTTAATAATAGCGCCTGGGACTATTCTATTACTCACGGCCATTTGTGTATTTGCCTGCCGGGAGGGCGAGAAGACCAAAAACCCTGCTCAGGAAGATATGCCGGCCTATTCCCTCACTGATCCGGAAAAACAGAGTCTTTTTATCCTTCAGGTCAATGATACATTTTTTACCAATTCCGATTTCATTAAATATCTCCAGATCAGAGCCGGAGAGGACTTTAAGACGCTGGCTGCTGAATCTTTGAGCCGGTTGTTTGATGATTTTGTAGAGGAAAAAATTCTGTTGGAGGGAGCGGAAAAAGATGAAATTTCTCTCTCGGATGAAGAAAAGCATGATTATCTTGACAGGCTGCAAAGAGGTGTTCCTTCAGCAGAAAAGAATGTTTTGAACGACGAGTATGAGATCCGAAGTTTGTTTGACCGTATTCTGATCGAGAAATACACAGCATCTTTGGCCAAGGAAATTACCGTAACAATAGATGAGATCAGATCTTACTATGCCGGAAACAAGAAACTTTTCTTAAGATCGGAACGAGTGAGAGTGTCCCAGATCCTGTGCAAGACCGAATCCGATGCGATCCGTGTATTGAAGCAGGTAAGGAACGCGGAGGAGGCTGTATTCCGGCAGATCGCCCTCAAGAAATCTATAGGGGCGGAAGCTTCTCGTGGCGGTGAGATGGGTGTTTTTGAGATGAACCAGCTTCCCTTTGAGATGGAAAAAGTCATTTTTTCGCTCAAAAAAGGGGAGGTAAGTGATGTGTTGGAGTCCATGTACGGCTTCCATATTTTCCGGCTTGATGAAAAGCTTGATGCTGAGCTGGAGAGCCCAGAAGAGGCCAGAGAGAACATCAGAACGCTTCTTATCGACCAAAAAATCGAAATTAAGATGCATGAGCATCTCAAAAAGTTGAAAGAAGATTTTGCGTGGAAAATACTTGCCGAAAATTTATCTTTTCCCTATCAAAGGATCCAATATGAATAAATCGTTTAAATTCATTGTCGTCTTCCTGATCGTATTTTTGATATTTGGGCTTTCCCATGCTCAGAAACTTGTCGAGGCTATCGTGGCTATTGTCAATAATGATGTGATCACACTGTCTGATTACAAAGCCAATTATGATGAGCTCTATCAAACTATGAGAGCCCAGTCTCAAGGCGGGGATTTCATGGCTCAGTTCGACCTGGCAAAAAAGCATATTCTGGACACAATGATCACGAATGCCCTTCTTCTTCAAGAGGCAGGGAAGCAAGGTCTGAATGTCGAAGAACAGCTTAAGATGTCTCTGGATAAGATTAAAGAAGAGAACGACTTTAAGAGCGATGCAGAGTTAATCCGGGCGGTTGAACAGCAAGGAACGCCTTTTGAAGTGTTCAGGAAGCGAATGGAAGAAAATCTCATGAGGCAGGGAGTGATTTTCACCGAGATACGCCGCAGTATTGTTATTGATGATTCGGATTTTGTGGATTACTACAAGAAACATCCGGAGGAATTTATCGAACCGGCTGAGTATAAGATCCGGGCTATTTATATATCCGGAGAAAACCGCAGTGCTGATGAATTGGAAAGCAAGAAAAAGGATATCGATGGAAAACTTGCGGCTGGCGCCGATATGGCGGAAATAGCCGGCCAGTTATCCGAAGGGCCTGAAAAAGAAACTCAGGGAGACCTTGGAACATTTAAATCAAACGAATTGGCCGTGGAACTGAGAGACGCAGTCAAAGATCTGAAAGTGGGGGAACTGGCAGATTGGCTTGAGATGCGGGGCGGATGGTTCAGGTTGAAATTGGAAGAAAAAAAGGAAAGCCGTCTTAAAACATTTGAGGAGTCCCGTCAACAGATTGAGATGAAACTTTATCAGGCGATGGAACAGGAAAAGATGAAGGAATACCTGAATAAACTAAAAGCACGAAGTTATGTCAAGATCCTGATTACCAATCCCGAAGATTACATCTAAACTGGATTAATAATAAAGGCTATGGGATGAGAACTGCGGCAGCGACAGCTGTGGTCCAGAACCCGTTCTTTCCACATGTTGTCATTGTAATGTTTTGTGTTTTGACAACTATGTCTTCGGATATCTCATAAACACTTTTTTCTTCATTCCAGATCTGGTCCAGATCAAAATCTTTTCCCAGCGTTGTCGCAAGCATGTAAGCGGCCAAGTCCTCTGCGTACTGTCCTGCTTCATTTTCGCACTGCCCGAAACTGTGATGTTCGGAAAGGTAGCCGTAATGTTTTGTTTCGTTGGGGACCGCCACACCGACTGAAGCGGATATCATGCGGTGAGTTTCATCAGTAACGTTTTCACTCATGATGAGGAATATAATCTGTCCGGGATTAAGCTGTTTCAGTCCTTCTTCTTTGGGAATAAGCCGACAGTGGGGAGGAAAAATACTGGAAACTTTTACGAGGTTAAAAGGAGCGATGCGCGCCTCTCTCAAGGCTAATTCAAAAGAAGCCAGCTTTTCCTTGTGCTGGCCGTGCCCCCTGGTTAAAAAAACTTTTGACGGTATTTCGATACTCATATGCGGCTTATTTTTTCTTCTTTTTTATCGGTCGGTTTTATACCAACTTCTTCAGGTTCTTCAAAATCAATCTCTTTGCTGATGGTGTAATCTCCCAGATGGATGAACGGAGATCCACTTGAAGCGGCATAAAGTTTACAGACAACCACTTTCCAGTTGGGATTACTGGGAAAGGATGCCTTGGTTTTCCCTTCCACTCCGTAATTGCTGACAAGAAGGATTTCCTCACTGATCTCCCCCGGCAGGACCGGTTTGGCGCGGATGGCGGCGAGAAAACAATCTCCCAGATTTTCATAGTCGTTCCTGAAGCGAAAAATGGCATTAAAATTAACATACTTCATGGGTTTGTCGCTGATATTTTTGATCTTGAAAGAAATGGCCGGAACAAGAATCAGTTTCGGAGGCCAGGGCTGGTAGTATTTTTTCACCCATTTTGTATGCCACTCTAATACTTCCATGGATTTTTCCAGTTCTTCTGCTGACTTGGTCTTCATAAGACCGGCCTGGTTCAAGAAATAAAAAACCATCATCACAGCAATGAAAATTATTATGATCGGGATCCATTTTTTCATCTGCAACCTCCTGGATTTCTCATTTTTCAATATAAAGGATGGGGAGCGAAAAGGCAAGGTGGCAATCCAAGATAAGACAATATGAATGGCTGACCCACTTAGCCTGCTTTATTCATAAAAACTGCCGATAGCCTAACATTACTTCTTATATAGAATCCAGCTTTGCCTGAACAATTTACAAGCCGATCTTATCCCATCTGCTGCGTTGCCGTCCGTTCGCAGTATATAAATACGGCTTCACGAACAGCCTCTTGCAGATGCATCAACCTCGACTCGTAAATAGTCCAGGCACTTACTTCAACAGG
>DAOVDI010000136.1 GCA_030669585.1 Acidobacteriota bacterium | reverse complement strand
GAAAACAAAAAGAAGATCAAACGGCAGATCATTGTCAGCAAAAAAGCCGAGAAATTTGTTTTTCACCTGGAAAACAAACCAAAAAAGATCAAAATCAATCAGGATAAAATTGTTCCGGGCCGCTTCACGAAAAATAGTTTGATTGAATAATAGAGTATACTCTTTTTTTCCATTTTTTGTGAATAATTCAGGTTAGCAGGCTGTTACTAGCAGCCCCTCATTGCTGATTTCATAATCAAAAAAGCGGGCCAGGCGATTAGGAGGTTTATTCTCTAACAATTTACGGGCAGAAGCGGCATGTTCAGGTGATTTACATATGATGAACAGGAATCCCCCTCCCCCAGCACCCAGGAGTTTAGCCCCGTACATATAGGGCCTTAATCTTTTTAAAATATTTTCTATGACTGGAGTGGTAGAACCCGGGTCGATCTCTTTATTTAATCTCCAGGCAAAATCTATAAGCTCCCCGCATCTCTTTATGTCTTTGCTTGTCATTGCATCTACGATAAGGGGGGGAAGATTGTGGATTTTTCGCAGAGTTTCCATAGACTCCCGGTCACGGTCCAGATAATTTCCTACCACATGCTGGAGGATGTTTTTTGCCAGCCGGCGTAATCCAGTATAGTAAAGCAGGGCCTGCTCTCCCTCAGGGTCGAGCACATCAGAAGGAAGATAATGAATTCTGGGGTCAGGGATCATGCCTGGATCTGTTTTTATGATCTTTACTCCTCCTATACTACCTCCAACCTGATCCTGCCATCCGCCTCCTGTAGTCAATTCCTGTTCCAACTGTAAAACCCGGTGGAAGAGCTCACGCTGGCTCAGATTCTGGCCTATCATCCTGGCAATAACTGATATCAGCACTGCTCCCATAATACTGGAGGTCCCCAGACCGCTTCCGCTGGGAATAGCAGCCAGAGTTGTAATTTCTATGCCCCCGCCGAATAGTTCAAGCATATCTCTAAGGGACCGGGTTTTTTCAGGCCAGTCGGCTTTATCCGGAGCAAACCCGGACAAGGCTATAGCGGCCTTTGCCAGGCCAAATTTACTGGTGGCTTTTTTATAATCCAATAACTCGTCAAGTTTACTGATAACCAGAGAAACACCATGGTCGATAGAAGCGATATGGATCTCAAGTTTCTTTATTTTACGGGCATATACATGTATAGGGGGCTGTCCATTTAAATTAACAGCTGCATTTATTACACATCCTCCCTTTTCCAAAGCATAGGGAGGAGTATCAGTCCAACCACCACCTAGGTCAAGCCTTGCTGGCGCCCTTCCCCAGATGATCTCATCGCTCCGCACAGTATTTTTGGGATACCGGTTGATTCTTTTCTTACTCAACACAATAGTACGGTTGAGATTCTCAAAGGCCGCAGCTTTCAGGGTTTTCCCCCAATCTTCAATTCTCTGATTTTTATCGGGCTTAATCCTTAGTGACGTCAACCAGTCCTTTTCTGCTTTCTCCAACAAATAACTCAATTCAGGAGAAGATTTATCCCAGGCGATTCTTTTTTCTTTCCTGCTCATAAGGATCGCGGAACCAAGAGTGTGAATGATCCGCGAAAACTCAAGTCGCTCCATCCCAGTTGCAGTTTCATCTCCCCACTGGTATTGCGCTTCTTTCATAATATCTCTTACCCAACGGGCACGTTCGGGGCGTGGCAGGCAAGTAAAGATCAAAGACATCTCTGCAGCGGAAAAATCACTATCCAGTCGGAATATCCAGCGCAAAGAGCGCTGTATTTCCCAGGCACGGAAAAGTATTCTTCTGGAGTAAAAAGCATCTTGATCAACTAGCTGGGCGATCTCAGCAGCGCTGTATCTATCAGCAGCTTTCCATGCATTTTTCTGCTCCTGGGAGGCTTTCTCAGGTTTAAAGATCCACAGCCATCTATGATAATCCGTAGGCATTTTTGTCGCCGGAATTATACGGGCATTCCACAGGTTTTTATCTTTGTCCGGTAATTTCGGGGGCCAGATATCATTTTCTTCCGCATCCATGGCCTCCAGCCAATCCTTTGCCGGCTGATCACAAATAACAGCTCCGGATGAAATCGGAATTTTAAATCTATCATCTATGCCGCAAACCTGGACAAACCATATTTTCTTTCCTTTCTGGTCTTTCCCTTTGATAACATTCAGACAAAATTTTGGTGGCAAGCTCAATGGCTTTTCAATATCCACCCCAACAATCACATTCTCACCACCGAGAGTTAGAAGTGCACCGATATAACAACCTTCAATCCAGGCGTTTTTTGCAATAATATGCCCCTCTATAGAAATGTTATTATTAATCCTCAGGCTACTATCCGTGATCAAGGTCCCCCGATCTTTTCTCAATAAGTCTGCTCCGCTTTTTATAAGTTGACGCATCGTTCCAAAATGCAAAAATCCGCATTGCGGTACATTCTTGATAAAAAATTTAACCTTTGACAGGGATTTATAAATAGATTTAAGAGATGATTCGGATAAATCTGAACCGCTGTTGCGAACAGAATTAATATAATGTGAATACCCAGCTTTTTCTCCCATAGCACAGCAGATTTCCCGATACAGGTCGAGACCTTTGAACATAATTTCTTTATATAAAGGTCCAGATAATTTTAGTCCTTCTTTATAATCAGTTTCAATACTGCCCAAATCAAGAAGTCTGAATGCTGAGGCAGCATCGAAATTCAGTATCCCAATATCAAGCATGGACTGGCCGTATCGATTTAATGCCCCTTTGGATTTTTGTTCATGAACTGAAGGTTTCTGTAAAAACAAACGTACTTTCCCATCTGGACCTGAGCAATAAACACCATGATCACTAGCCAGATCAGGCGAAGCTTGGCAGCCTAATCCAGTGATTCCCTGTTCAAAAAACTGGACATCCTCCGGATCAAAATCCAAAAAAACATCTCCTGTAGTCACAACCACCTGTCCCTGCCCGTACGAAGTTGCCGGGAGTCTGAGGTAGATAGGTAACTGCCGGTCAAATAGAGTTTGACCCAGAATACTGTCTGACTCTCCCGGTACCGGGATGAAGACTTTACCGCAGGGACCATATGCAGGCAAGCGACGTGAATCTCCGCCTGCATGGATAATAAGGATCCGCAGTTTTTGGAGGATTTCCTCCCAGGTATCAAGTTGTTTTATATCATCCGGTTTTTTCCTCAGTTCCCGGTTGAGTACATTAAGGAGACTATAAATGGTGCTGCCGCCACTGCCGATCCGTTTTCCCCCCGGATCGGACAGAACCAGCAGCTGCTTGACTCCGGGAATAAATCCCAATTTGCGTCTCAGGTATAGTTGTGACTCATAGGCAGATGCCTGTTTTTCATTTGATGCTGTGATTATAAGATAATCCCAGGGTTTTGCGAGCGTCTGCATCTTCTACTTATTGGCTTCCACTTGAGCTTTTACCCAAGGGTAGGTTTTTGCGATCCCGGCACGGAGAGAATAGCTGGATTCCCAGCCGATGGATTTTATAAGATCATTTCGAAAATTTCTGGCTTTTACTCCCACCGGTCCTTCTATATGTTTGATATTGATCTTTTTTCTGGCAACCTCAGCTATCGTCTGAACCAACTCTATAACAGAGACATATTGACGCCGGCCGATATTGACGCCGTTTTTTAGGTCAGATTTCATAAGAAGAATTATGCCGTCAAGCAAATCATCAATGTAGGTGTATGCCCGCATAGCGCTGCCGTCTCCCCAGATCTCTATGCCGCCGCCGTCCTCAGCTTCTGCGATCTTACGCGAAAGGGCTGCTGGCGCCTTTTCTCTGCCGCCGCGCCAGGTACCTTCAGGGCCGTAGGTATTTTGAAAACGGGCGAGCCTTATCTTCATGCCATACAGGCGGCCGTACGCCATTGCCATTCGTTCAGCATAGAGTTTCTCCCAGCCGTATTCATTATCAGGCTGGGCCGGATATGCTTCTTCTTCCGAAAGTTCCGGCTCATCCGGATACATGTCCCGGTATACACAGGCCGAGGAGGAGAAGAAGTATTTTTTTGCCCCAGCCTTTGCACTGGTATGGATCATATTGATATTAATAAGAGCGCTGTTACGCATAATCTCACATTCGGCAGAATGGATAAAGCCCATCCCCCCCATATCAGCCGCTAGTTGATATACTTCATCAAATCCTGTTCCGTCTGAAGTCGAGACAGTTTTTTCACAGTTTTCTTGTCCACGTAAATCAAGCAGCAGGAAATCGTCCGCAGCAGTTTCTGAAAACTCAGGTTTTTTTTGGTCCACTCCCCGCACCCAGTATCCGTCATTCTTCAATCTTTTGACCAAATGGCTTCCTATAAATCCGCCTGCCCCACAAACCAACGCCTTTTTCATGTTCTTCTCCTTCCCATTTGGCCTGAACAATTTACAAGCCGATCTTATCCCATCTGCTGCGTTGCCGTCCGTTCGCAGTATATAAATACGGCTTCACGAACAGCCTCTTGCAGATGCATCAACCTCGACTCGTAAATAGTCCAGGCACTTACTTCAACAGG
>DAOVDI010000165.1 GCA_030669585.1 Acidobacteriota bacterium | reverse complement strand
GTCGAAGTCAAGAAGAGTTTGTTGACGTCTATCGAGGTCTATTGGAGTCGTCGAAGTCAAAGAGAGCCCAAGGCCCAAAGTAATTTAATTGACGTCATCCTCGCGTATGCGGGGATCCAGGATACAATTTATACTGGTTTCCCGTTTGCACGGGAACGACGCCTGGATTCCCACTTCCGTGGGAATGACGAGATAAGCGGGTACTGGATTATATATAAGAAATTATATATAAGAAGTTATGTTAGGCTATCGGCAGTTTTTATGAATAAAGCAGGCTTATGAATCTTGGTGAATTTTATGAATATTGATGTTCGCACATATTCCAGGGCAGGACTCCTGGGAAATCCTTCTGATGGATATTTCGGAAAAACGATCTCGATTTGTGTGCGCAATTTCAGCGCTTATGTTTCTCTCCTCCAAACACCAACGCTCGTCATCGAACCTTCCAGTGAAGATACTAATGTGTTTAATAATATCCACGAATTAGTGGACTCGGTCAGTCTTCTTGGCTATTACGGAGGAACACGGCTGATCAAGGCCGCCATCAAACGATTTGATCAGTACTGCAGAGAGAACGGCATCAAGCTTGAAAGTAAAAACTTCACTGTCCAATACCATTCCAATATTCCGCGGCAGGTGGGTCTTGCAGGCTCCAGCGCCATCGTCACAGCAGCTATTCGCGCTCTGATGCAATTCTATGAGGTCAACATCCCTCTCGATATCCTTCCAGGTGTAGCGCTCTCTGCCGAGACAGATGAGTTGGGTATCGTCGCCGGGCTTCAGGACCGGGTGGTGCAGGCTTATGAAGGCTGCGTTTATATGGATTTCAACAGAGAATTCATGGAGAAAAATATTCACGGCCAATACGAGCGGATCGATCCAAAAATTCTCCCCAGCTTGTACATCGCCTATAAAACCGATCTTGGAGAAGAGTCTGGAAAAGTGCACAACACAGTACACACACGTTTTAAACAGGGCGACCCACTCGTCATAGAAACATTAAACCGGATAGGAGAGCTGGCTCCGGAGGGAAAACAGGCGCTTCAGGAAAACGACATTCCGAAACTCAACCAATTGATAAACGAGAATTTTGACCTGCGCTCGAAGATCATGCCCATCAGCAAACGAAATCATGAGCTTGTACAAACCGCAAGGCAGTGCGGCGCATCGGCAAAATTTACAGGCTCCGGCGGATCGATCATCGGGATATACAAGAATGACAGGATGCTGGCCGATCTGACCTCAGAGTTAAAGAAGATCAACACAAAAGTGATCAAACCGCAGGTTATTTAACCGCTGTTCTCTGCTTCTAAATAGATCTTGGCAGCCGGTAAAATGGCTTTGATCTCTTTCTCGATCCGGTCGTTGATCTCCTCGATCTCGTCCGTGACCAGGTCATCTTTGTAATTCAATTCCGCTGCAATCAGAACTTCTTCGGAACTCAGATGCATTGTCTTCAAGCTGATCACCCTGTTGATCCCTGTATAAGATCTTATGATCTTCAAGATCTTTTTCCGCTTATTAGGAGTTACACTTTCACCGACCAATAGCTTTCTAGTCTCATTGGCAAGGAAAAGAGCAAAAATCATAAGTAGAACACCAATGATCACAGAGGCAACAGCATCCAGGACCAGGAGCCCTGTGAATTGGACAAGCGCCAGGGCAGCAGCAGCAATAAGCAGCCCAAAAAGCGCCAGAGAGTCCTCAAACAGAACCGTCAGAATGACAGTATCTTTGCTGTTTTTCAACCCCTCAATCCAGTTTTTGTATTTTTCCCTTTTTATCTCTTCTTTAAATTTTTTCAGAGCCACCCTGAATGCAACCGTTTCAAAAATCATAGCCACCGCTATGGCTAAAAAGTTAAGCCACATATGGCTTAATGGTTCCGGGTGATGGAATTTATGAAGGCCCTCCCTTATCGAAAGAGTACCGGCTATTCCAAACAGGATTATGGCTACAACAAAGGACCAGAAAAACTGTTCCTTCCCGTAACCAAAAGGATGCAGGGCACTGGCCTTCTTCCTGCCGCGTTTCAAACCTATCAGTAAAAGAACCTGGTTGAACGTATCGGAGATCGAATGATATCCTTCAGCCAGCATGGAGGAAGAATTGCTCATAAGAGCCGCAATAATTTTAAAAACTGCTATTCCCATATTACAGAACAATGCAGTGAGAACAGCCTTTTTACTTGCTTCTTCCATTACCTCAACAGTATAAAAACAAAATAGATGATTTGCAATCCATTGGAATCTGGCATGTTCAGTCCGATTCTGTTATATTAATTTTCTCTCTGCCTGGAATTATCCTAATTTTAATATGGAGCTTGGAATGGCCATTACCAAAGAACAAGAAAATCTCTATAAAAAAACAATGAATGAAGTAAAAAGCCAGATCAACGAAATTGATGCGGAAATGCAGAAGATCATAATCGAAACCCGTCAGAAACTGGCAAAACTTCAGGAGTCCAAAAAATCCTTAAAGCAGATGTACGAAAGCGCGGCTAAACTTTTAAACATTCCCATAGAGGAAGACGGCCAAGAAAAAGAGTCTTAAGGTTATATTATGAAAAAATTCCTATTTTGGTTTTTGGCTTTTATTATCACAGTTAGCGCTGCTGTTTACCAGAGGATGACCGGTCCTACATATCCCTATCGCAGTCAGGTCCAGATCGAGAGCAGCGATACTTCCTTCAGGCTGCCGCGCAGTCATGAAACGGAAACGGACTGCGAGGTCCGGATCCCTACTGACATAGAGGGAATACAGGGGCGCCTCCTCTATAAAAGATTCAAAACTTCTGATGATTGGACACAAATCGCCATGACTCAGGACGAAGAAGGCCTGATCGCTTCCCTTCCCCATCA
>DAOVDI010000019.1 GCA_030669585.1 Acidobacteriota bacterium | reverse complement strand
AGGAAAGTTTAAAACCTAAATTAATTTGTTCCTATTCGTTAAAAGGTGTAGAGCAAAAAGATAAAAGAGGGCTAATAAGAAATTTGTACGAATCTAAATCAAAATTAATCAATACAAAAGAAAAAATTGCCCCAGGTGTTTTAATATTAGACGCGGAAAAAGAACCTTTTATTATAAAAATGTTCAATAAGTACAGAGTTAGAGAATATATTATAAAAAAAATCTGGACCAGCTGATTCTCACAATGAATCTGAATTAGCTATTATTATTTTTCCGGCTCGAGAATATACAGATCTTCCTTCTCATCAAATCGAACATCAAAGCGTTGGGCTTTGCTGTATTCAATCTTATAAATGAGAGAAAATCGTCATCGTAGTGGAATAACATGCTAAATCGCAAAGAATTCTATAGTAAGAATAGGTTTCCTCTCATAGTCTTGTAATTTAAGCTTCACTTGAGAACAAAGAAATTAGCCTGTAAGCAAAATTATTAGCTGATAAATTTGCTTATAGTCAAAAAAATTTGATCTTATAATTTTAATTAAGTATAATAAATTCATGATAAAAGATAGATATTTAACTGAATGTATCATTAAAGATCTCCATGAAAAGATGGTTTTTGTTGGCGGAGCACGACAGGTTGGGAAAACAACCTTTGCAGTAGAAATTGTTTCAAAAAAATTTAGAAATGCTGCGTATTATAATTGGGATAACCGAACTGATCGAAGAAATATTATGCGATCAAATTGGCCGGGTAATGCGGAGTTGATTATCCTCGATGAGATACATAAGTATAAAAAGTGGAAAACATTGATCAAGGGAGAATATGATAAACTCAAACGAAAATACAAATTCCTTGTAACAGGGAGTGCCCGTTTGGACATATATAGAAGAGGAGGGAACTCACTCCAAGGCAGATATCATTATTATCGACTGCATTCTTTTTCCTTGGCTGAGTTACTGAATAAAAAAAACAAGATTGCATTATTTCAAGAACTTCCTTTGGAAGATAAGTATTACAAGTCCGAATTCAATGCAATTTTTGAATTTGGGGGTTTTCCAGAACCATTGCTCAAAGAAAGCCCGAGGTTCCTTCGCCGTTGGCACAACGAAAAAATTGAAAGAATGTTTCGGGAAGATATTACAGACATTGAACAGGTAAGGGACCTTGGGAATATGAAGTTGTTGAGTGATCTTTTGCCGGATAAAGTGGGTTCGCTCTTCTCTATTAATTCTATTCGAGAAGACCTTGAGGTAAGTCATCGGGCTGTTTCTAACTGGTTGAGTATTCTTGAAACTTTTTATTATCATTTCCGGATTTATCCCTTTGTCCGAAAAACTGTTAGATCGATTAAAAAAGAGCCGAAGCTCTATCTTTGGGATTGGTCAGAAGTCGAAGGTATACCTGCCAGGTTCGAGAATCTGGTAGCTGCGCATTTGTTAAAAATGTGCCATTACCTCTATGATTATGAGGGATTCAAGACAGAGCTTTATTTCCTCAGAAATGTCGATAAAAAGGAAGTGGATTTTGTTGTAACTATCGATAAGAAACCGTGGTTTGCCGTTGAAGCTAAACTTTCCAGTATAGATTTATCCAAATCCCTTCTTTATTTCCGGGATAGGTTAAAAATCCCTTATGTTTATCAAGTCGTAAAGGAATCAGGTATAAATCGTTATATTAACAACGTACATGTGATTTCAGCCGATTGTTTTCTTGCTGGGCTGATTTAGCCTGCTTTATTCATAAAAACTGCCGATAACCTAACATAACTTCTTATATATAATCCAGTTAGGCTTTTTCGTCGAAAAATTTCCGCCATAACTTTGTTCTGTGACATTTCTTTAATATCTCAATTTTATTATCGGCATTTTTTCCCTTTCAGGCGGGCCGAATATCGGCACATCTGCTGCGTTATGACGGGTTTGCGGTGGATAACCACAGCTTCACCCGCCATGCCTTGCATCTGCACCAATCTCGACCCGTGAATAATCCAGGCTATTCCATGATAAACAAATCTTTTTTTTTATCAACCCCCACCAGAGTTCAGGCCTGCTTTATTGCAATAATTCCCTTAATTCTTTATGATGAATATATGAAAAAAAACGAGAAAATGCGTGCGACAACCATTATCTGTGTTCGTCATAAAAAGAAGGTGGCTATTGCCGGTGACGGGCAGGTAACTCTGGGCAATACTGTATTGAAGAAAAAGGCCAATAAGATAAGACTGTTATATAAAGGCAAAATTCTGGCCGGGTTCTCAGGAGCCACATCAGATGCCTTTGCTTTGTTTTCCCGGTTCGAGGCGAAACTGGAAGAATACCATGGAAATCTTTCCCGTGCTGCCATAGAACTGGCTAAAGACTGGCGTATGGACAGAGCTCTGCGCAGGCTTGAAGCCTTGCTCATAGTTGCTGACACAGAGAATTTATTTTTAATCTCCGGGACCGGGGATGTTATTGAGCCGGATGACGGGATCATCGCCATCGGCTCAGGCGGAGCATATGCCATGGCTGCTGCCCGTGCGCTGCTCAGGACTACATCAATGACATCTAAAGAAATAGCCCAGGAAGCCCTGAAAATAAGTGCGGAAATCTGTATTTATACCAATGATCAAATCATAGTCGAGGAATTATAAATGACAATTATACTGCCCCAAACTTTGGATAAAACCAAAAAAGAGCGATTGGATACTGAACTGACGCCCCGAGAAATTGTTGCTGAACTGGATAAGTACATCATCGGCCAGAAGGCGGCAAAAAAAGCTGTGGCGATAGCCCTGCGGAACAGATACAGGCGGCAGAAACTTCCGGTTGAGCTTGCGGATGAAATTGCTCCGAAAAACATCCTTATGATCGGTCCCACCGGTGTTGGTAAAACAGAGATATCCCGGCGTCTCGCCAAACTGACTTCATCCCCGTTTCTTAAGATTGAGGCCAGCAAATTTACTGAGGTCGGATATGTAGGCCGTGATGTGGAGTCCATGATCCGGGACCTCGCCAGGATGGCAGTCGAAATGGTGAAATCAGAACAGATAAAGGTCATTCGGGAGAAAGCAGAGAAAAATGTAGAAGAGAGGATCCTGGATTTCTTGCTTCCTCCAATGAACCGCAAATCTGCCCCTGCAACAGAGGAACAACAGGCTTCATTCCAGGAAACGAGGGAAAAACTAAGGAAACAGCTCCATGCCGGGCTTCTGGAAGACAGGCTGATCGAGATAGATATAAAAGAAAAATCCGTATCTCCTTTTGAGATATTTTCCAATGCAGGTGTGGAAGAGATAGGGATCCATCTTCAGGAGATCATTCCAGGACTGGGGGGCGGAAAATCCAAACGGAGAAAAGTGAAGGTCAAGGAGGCGCGCGAACACCTGTTAGAGGACGAGCAAAAACGATTGATCGATATGGACCAAGTCACGCGCCTGGCTATCGAAAGGGTAGAGCATTCCGGCATTATATTTTTGGATGAGGTGGATAAGATCTCCGGCCGGGAGGCAGGACATGGGCCTGAAGTCAGCCGAGAGGGAGTGCAGCGCGACCTACTCCCCATAATCGAGGGAACGACCGTAAATACCCGGCATGGTCTTGTAAAAACAGACCATATTCTGTTTATCGGAGCCGGAGCTTTTCATGTATCCAAACCTGCTGACCTGATCCCTGAGCTTCAGGGACGATTCCCCATCCGTGTTGAATTGACGTCGCTGGATAAAAATGATTTTATCAGAATATTAACAGAACCTGAAAATGCGCTGATCAAGCAGTACCGGGCGCTTCTTGCAACTGAAAGAGTCCAAATAACGTTTCAAAAAGATGCCATCGATGAGATCGCCTCCATTGCGGAAAAAGTAAATAATGCAAACGAAAACATAGGAGCGCGCAGGCTCCATACGGTTTTGGAAAAGGTCATGGAAGAAATCTCGTTTGAGGCGCCGGAAATCAAAAAGAAAAAAATTGTTATTGATCGAGATTATGTCCAAAAACACCTCAAGGATATTGTGGAAGACCAGGATTTGAGCCGATTTATTCTTTAATGAAAAAAAAAATCAATTTACTTCTTCTTTCTATTGTGCTTCTGACTCTCTTTTCCTGCGGGCGCAAGGGGCCTATTCTTCCTCCTTTGATCAGAATCCCTCAACCAATTGTTGATCTGGAAGCAAGGCAGATCGGAGAAAATATTTTCCTTCAATGGAAAAATCCCGTGTCTTATACTGACGATTCTCCTTTGACTGAAAACAGAGAAGTTGAGATCTGGCTCTTTGCAGCGGACAAGGATTCGGATGATGCGAAAAGACCTCCGGGGAAGGACGATTTTGACAGCAGGGCGGAACTCCTTAAAACTATGGGGATGGTTCACGAGAGAAGCGATGATGAAGAGGAGAAGGATGAAGAAGAAAGTCTTTCTCTGCCAGTTGAATTCATATATTCTTTGCAGGATGAAAAAGTGTTTTTTATCTGTGATAAGATATATAAAGAAAAAATCCACTACAAATTAAAGGAAAAAGAGAGCTTTACCAAGGTCTATATTTTTTCCTTAAGGATCAAGGACGGGAGAAAAATCTCTGTTTTTTCCGATATCCTGACTTTTATGCCGGAAGTCGTGTCCCAACCCCCGGGCAATTTACGGGCCGAGGTGTTTGAAGACAGGATCGAGCTGTCCTGGGATGCGCCAAAAACCGATATTAATCAGTCCTCTCGACCAGTCTTCGAAGGGTATAATCTATACAGAAGATCAGAGGAAGATAAAGCCAGAAAGCGGAATTCCACTCCGCTGAAAATAAACTTTTTTGAGGAAGAGAGTTTTGAATTCGGGACCGGTTATAGTTTTTTTGTAAGGACTTCTTACCTGGCAGGCGCTTCCCCTTTTGAAAGCGCGGATTCCAATATAATAGAAATTAAGCCTGAGGACATATTCCCACCCAAGGCCCCTTCCGCGTTGATAAGCATCTCCGGTTCAAAACTGATCTCCTTGAGCTGGGAACCTAATAAAGAAAACGATCTGGCAGGATATCGTATCTGGAGAAGACTGGAGGGGGAATCTGATTTTTTTCTCCTTACATCCGAGCTGTTTTTGGAATCAAACTTCAATGACACCAAGTTGGAGAAGAACCGGAAATATGAATACACGGTCACAGCCGTTGATAAGAATGGGAATGAAAGCGAAAGATCGTCAACGGTTTCAATCCATTTCAGGGATGTTTTACCATGAAAATATATCGTTTTAAATATGAAAGTTCCATTTTTTATGGGGTCTTGGAAAAAGATCTTCTTCATGTAATATCCGGTTCTATTTTCAGGAAATTCAGGATCGCTTCGAAAAAGATCCCTATTGGGGATGTATGGCTTTTACCGCCTGTTCTTCCATCCAAGATAGTTGCGGTTGGCAGAAATTATAGGGATCATGCCAAGGAAAGAGGAAAACCGATCCCCAAAGAACCCCTTTTATTCCTCAAGCCATCAACCGCAGTGATCGGGCCGAATGACAGCATCAATCTTCCTGAAATGTCAAAAAAAGTTGACTATGAAGGAGAACTGGCCTTGGTCATCAGGAAAAAAGCGTATAAACTGAATGAAGATGCCACTGTGGATGATTATATTCTCGGGTATACCTGTTTAAACGACGTAACGGCACGTGACCTCCAGGATAAGGATGTGCAGTTTACCAGAGCAAAGTCGTTTGATACTTTTGCCGCTATCGGTCCATGCATCACAACCGGGATCGATCCAGGAGCTTTGGGGGTGAAAACTTTTCTCAATGGAAAACTTCGTCAGTCAGGAAATACAAAAAATTTAATTTTTCCAATCCCTTTTCTTGTTCGATACATTTCAAACATTATGACTCTTCTTCCCGGAGATGTGATTACTACAGGGACTCCTGCTGGAGTAGGAGCTATGAATACCGGGGACAGGGTCGACGTTCAGATCGAGGGAATTGGAACTCTCTCCAATACAGTGACCTGAATTCTATTTTGCTCTTTTTCATTTTCCTCAATTATGATAGATTAATAAATTATTGGATGGCCGGTTAATTTAGATTATCACGGAGGTCATTATGCAATTCTTTTTAGACACTGCCAATATTGATCAGATCAAAGAAGCAGCCAGTTGGGGAATTCTTGACGGTGTAACAACAAATCCATCGCTTCTTTCCAAAGAAGAAGGAAAATTTGAAGATATCATCAAGGAAATTTGCCGGGTTGTTCCAGGTCCGGTTAGTGTTGAATGTGTTTCTACAAAGGTTGCGGAGATCATTGCAGAAGCCCGGGAATTATCAAAACTGGCGGACAATGTTGTTATAAAAATCCCCATTTTTTTAGATGGGCTCAAAGCGACAAAAGTCATTTCAGAGGAAGGAATCCAAGTCAACACGACCTTGGTCTTTTCTCCCAATCAGGCTTTGCTGGCTGCAAAGGCAGGCGCCCGTTATGTATCCCCGTTTATCGGCCGGTTGGATGATATTACTCACGATGGAATGGAATTGGTGGAGCAAATTTTGGTTATTCTTGACACCTATGGTTTTAACACCAAAGTCATTGCGGCAAGCATCCGTCATCCCCGCCATGTTATTGAAGCAGCCATGATGGGGGCGGATATTGCAACGATTCCCTTTGGTGTGCTGGATAAATTGCTCAAACATCCCTTGACCGATCTTGGGATGGATAAATTTCTTGCTGATTGGGAAAAGGTCAAAAGCCGCTGAATCAACCATGACAATCGAAAAAAAACTGAAAGAATTAAAACGCCGTGTCAAACTGGCGGAACAGGGCGGAGGTCCGGAACGGATCGAAAAACGGCACAAAGCCGGAATGTTGACCGCGCGTGAGCGGATCAACTGCCTTCTGGATGAAGGAACTTTTCAGGAAATGGACCGTCTGGTCGTCCATAACAGCCACGACTTCGGTATGGAGAAAAAAAGAGTATACGGCGATGGTGTGGTCACGGGTTATGGGACTATCGAGGGAAGGACGGTCTATGTTTTTGCCCAGGATTTTACGGTTTTCGGGGGGTCATTAAGCTCAGCAAATGCTGCAAAGATCTGTAAGATTATGGATCTTTCCATAAAGGTCGGAGCCCCTATTATCGGACTGAATGACTCGGGAGGAGCCCGGATCCAGGAAGGAGTAGATAGCCTGGGCGGATATGCCGATATCTTTCTGAGAAATACGCTCGCATCCGGGGTGGTTCCCCAGATATCTGCGATTATGGGGCCCTGTGCCGGAGGGGCGGTCTATTCCCCTGCGATCACTGATTTTATCATAATGACTAAGGGAATCAGTAACATGTTCATCACAGGCCCGGATGTGATTAAGGCTGTCACTCATGAAGATGTCAGCATGGAGGAACTGGGCGGCGCGGAAACACATAATACTCTAAGCGGAGTCGCCCATTTTACCGCAGAGGACGAGGAACAGACCTTTGCCCTCATCCGTGAACTGCTCTCTTTTTTACCTGATAACAATATGGAGGATTCTACGGAGAAAGAAACGACTGATCCTTCGGATAGAAGTTCGCCCGATCTGAACAACATTGTTCCTGCTGACTCGAATCTGCCTTATGACATACGTTTGCTTATTCGTGAAGTCCTGGATGATCTGTATTTCCTTGAAGTCCAAGAACATTATGCAAAAAACATAGTGGTAGGATTCGGTCGCCTTGGTGGGAAGTCTGTCGGGATCGTGGCGAATCAGCCTGATCATCTAGCTGGAGTTCTGGACATCAATTCATCGGATAAAGGGGCGCGGTTTGTACGGTTCTGTGATGCATTTAATATACCTCTTATTACATTTGAGGATGTTCCCGGATTTCTCCCTGGAGTAGCTCAGGAGCATGGAGGTATTATCCGCCATGGAGCTAAACTGTTATATGCCTTTGCCGAGGCGACCGTGCCGAAGATCACTCTTATTACACGGAAATCCTATGGTGGAGCATATTGTGTAATGGCTTCCAAACATATCCGGGCGGACATCAATTATGCTTATCCTACTGCGGAGATCGCTGTAATGGGTCCGGAGGGAGCGGTTAATATAATCTACCGCAGGGAATTGAATGAAGCCAAGGATACTGAGTCACTCCGCCAGGATAAAATCAGGGAATTCCGGGAAAAATTCGCCAATCCCTATATCGCATGTGAAAAAGGGTTTGTGGATGAGATCATTGAACCGCGATTCACCCGGTCAAAACTTATTGCCGCTCTGCGTATGCTTGAGAATAAAAGGGATAAGAATCCCCCTAAGAAACATGGAAACATTCCCCTTTAAAAAGGTCTTGATCGCTAACCGCGGCGAGATAGCGGTTCGTGTAATCAGAGCCTGCCGGGAAATGGGAATTATCCCGGTGGCCGTCTTCTCTGACGCGGACAAAAAAGCGCTCCATGTCCGTCTGGCGGAAGAGGCCTATCCTCTGGGAGCCTCCTCTCCATCGGAAAGTTATTTAAATATTGAAAAGATCTTGAATATCGCCAAAAAATGTAGAGCCGAAGCTCTCCATCCAGGGTATGGATTTTTAGCTGAGAATCCGGAACTTGTCAAACACTGCGAAAAGGAAGGGATCCATTTTATCGGGCCGTCCTCTCGAGTCGTGAAGATCATGGGAAAAAAGACAGCATCGCGTGCCGCCATGCTTAATGCCGGAATCCCGATTGTTCCGGGAACTATTGAACCTCTATTGGATGAGAAGGAACTGGTTTATCAAGCGGAAAAGATCGGATTTCCTGTTTTGTTGAAGGCCACTTCAGGAGGGGGAGGAAAGGGACTGCGATTGGTCAACCGGAAGTCTGAACTTATCTCATCGTTAAAACTGGTCCGGTCAGAAGCTATGTCCAGCTTCAATGATGAATCTGTGTACATGGAAAAGTATATCGAAGAACCCCATCATATTGAAATCCAGATCCTGGCCGATCATTTTGGCAGGGTTATTCATCTGGGGGAGCGTGAATGTTCCATTCAAAGACGTTACCAGAAGGTGCTGGAGGAAACACCATCACCGTTTCTGGATGAGGACACCCGTCAAAAAATGGGGCAGATAGCTGTCCGTGCGGCTCAATCCGTGGAATACAGAAATGCAGGCACTGTTGAGTTTGTTGTGGATAAAAATAAAAATTTCTATTTTCTGGAGATGAATACCCGGCTACAGGTCGAACACCCTGTTACAGAGATGGTGACCGGGATCGATCTGGTAAAATGCCAGATCGAGATCGCAGCAGGCCTTCCGCTGCGCTGTAGTCAAGAGGAAGTCCGGCCGAGAGGATCCTCTTTGCAGTGCAGAATTCATGCTGAGGATCCGGATTTGGATTTTATGCCTTCACCAGGAGAGATCATACATCTCAGGCCTCCGTCTGGAGGCTTGGGGATCAGAAATGATACCGGAATATATGAGGGATTTATCGTCCCTCTGGAATATGACCCTCTGCTTTCCAAGCTTATCTCCTGGGGAGAAACACGAGAAGAGGCTATTCTTCGCATGCTCCGGGCTCTTTCCGAATATCAAATATATGGAATCAAAACAACGATTCCATTCTTCAAACGCATTCTTCATCACCCCAAATTTTTCAAGGGTGATTACAATACACATTTTATCGCCGATCTAGAAAAAGAGATGGATATGAATGGTAAGCAGGATACTCAGATCGCCATTCTGGCTGCTGGTGTCAAAACGTATGTGGATAACCGCTCAGAGATGAAACAGTCCAGGAGAAAATTGAGCCAATGGAAACTCAGGGGAAGATCGGACGGTTTCTCAAACAGGTTTTAATATGAATATCTCCTTATGGTTTGACAACGAGGAATTCAGGTTAGGTCTGAACAGAATGGAGGAGAACAAATTTCAGGTCAAGCTGAAAGATAGGACCTTTAATTTATCCGTCGAGTTTGTAAATGATCACGAGATCCTCTTAAATGTGGACGGACGGATTCATAATGCGATCGTTTGTTCAAATACCACCTCCCATACTGTTTTTATGAATGGTCGCAGTTTCAAACTCGAAAAAAAATCTGCTTCACAGATTTTGGGTGGTATTGGTGAAAAGCAGGTCAGAAAGGATGTTAAAACTTCCATGCCGGGCAGGATCGTAGATATATTAACTCGGGAAGGGGAGAATGTTGAGGAAGGACAAGCTGTCTTGATCCTGGAAGCCATGAAAATGCAGAATGAGATCAAATCTCCCCGGGCCGGGATCCTGACACATCTCAAATTCAAGCCCGGAGATTTAGTCGATACAGGCGTTCTCCTCTTTACGGTTGAATAACTCCTATTAACCACTATGAAACTTAAAAAAAGATTTATTACTCTCATCGTTTTTGGGATTATCGTCCTGATAATAATGGGAGCTGCTACTGTTCTGAGAGCGGTTTTCCTCAACCAGGTCACAAAGAAGATCAACAAGAGTTTTGCCTATCAAAGCATGAGATTGACTGTTTTGCCTCCAGCCCTTATCCTCCGGGATATCCGGTCCAAGTCTCCATCTCCTTTTTTCTCAGCCAAAAAGTTGTCTGTAACTATTTCTCTGCGTGGTTTATTCAGTCAGAAAAAACCCTTGAAGGCGGTTATGGAACATCCTGTGTTTCGGGTTTACAGCCTCTCCCGGGGACCGGAAACGAAAAAGAGCGAATGGAGTTCAGATTTGCTGCGATCTTTGGAATATGGATTGATCAGGGATGGCGAGTTCTATTACTGGGGAAAGGACATCCGGTTTCAAGCAAAAAGTGTAAATGCCTTGATGATCCAGAATAAAGGGAGATTTTCATTCAAAGCGGAGAGTCAGGAGAACTTATTGTCGATAGATCCGGAACTTCCTCCTGTATCCGGCCGGATCAGTCTGGTGTTGGAGGGCCGGGGCGAGGAAATCAATGTCCACAGGATCCGATTGTGCGAAGGTAATAATTATCTGAATGCAAAAGGAACAGTCGCCGATATTTTGAATCCAGAATTTCGATTGGAAACTTCCTATAAATTTCAGATCCCCATGGTAGCTGCCCTTCTTAAGCTTCCATTTGAATGGGAAGGCAAGGCTGAAGGAAGGGGGATCTTATCCAGAGAAAGCGGTATGGTCAAGTTTAATGGGGATTTTTCGAGTGATAGACTCGTTTTGAATAAAACCCTGATCGACAGAATAGAAGGAAATGTTGATTATGATAAGTCCGCACGCAGTCAGGTTGATCTTAAGATTAAGCGGGCCTCAGGGCCGTTGGAATATGGTCAGATCATGTTTCAGGACGACCGGGTCTGGGGAGCGGCCCGAGGCTTTCATGTAGATCCCATAATGAAATTTATCCAGGTTCCGTGGCCTGTCTCTTCTCCGGTCTGGGGGACTTTTTCCTTACAAAAGGGAAAGTTGGTCGTAGATGCCGAATTCAGGGATGATACTGAGGATTGGACCGGGGGGCATTTTCCTTTCCAGGGTAAAGTCCTTTTGACGAGGGATGAAAGGCGTAAAGAACTGGTCTTTTCTTCAGATCGTATCCTGTCAAGCTTCTCTGATATTCGTGTGGACGGTCGAATGGTTGAAGGAAAGAGCATCGATATGACCATTGACGGGAAGGTCAGGGATATCCATCAGGCCCGGATTTTCACTTCGCGGATCCTGAATAAGAACTTCGAGTTTCCTGAGATCCGCGGGCAGGGTGAGGCAAATATCCGTATTTTTGGCGACTACTGGCATCCTCAAGTGATGTCCAGGGTGTCTCTGTCTCCTGCTGGATTTGATAAATTGAATGCGGCTCATATTGATGGGGAAGCGGAGATTATCGGGGGTGATTTTTTTGGGAGGTTCCAGATCGCGGATCCCTCTTATAAGGGACGTGTGGACGTGATCGCAAATCAGACCGAAGTCCGGACTGAGATCCGCCTGGAAAAAGGTTTTGTTGAAGAGATCCTTCCGGCTCTGAATATCGATCTTCCTATCAAAGGAGAGGGGGCCGGGCGGTTTGATTATCGTGAAGAGAAAGGGAAAATCCATTTTAAAAGCAATTTTACGGCTGAGAACATGACGTTAGCCGGGCTGCCTGTAACTAAGATCAAAGTACGGTTGGAGGGGACGGAAGAAATATTAACTTTATCTGATCTCGGATTTGGCTTTTATGGCGGCAGAGTTGAGGGTTTTCTTCATCTTGGTCATATGGATAGGACCTATGACTGCAGCCTCCACGGAGAGGGCATCGATCTCTCTTTTATTGATGCAAAATTAAAAGGGAGAGCAACTCTGGACCTGGAGGGACGGGGACAACTGGATCAGGATAAAGCAAAAGGGACATATTCGATCCAAGACCTGGCGTTGGGGCCTCTTCACAATGCTGATGCTGCAGGAGAATATCAGCTTGGTCTATCCGAAGAACGGATCGAACTGAAATTGCACGGCCTTTTTCGCCCCGGGAACAATGATCTGAACTGCACGTTTTCCATTCCATTGAAAAAAAAGCCGGTCACAGGTAAAGTCCAAGGATCTTTCACTAATCTGGATCTCCTTGTCCCCTGGAAAGGAGCCAAAGGCCGGTTGGATTACAGGGCAGATATAAAATTTCCCGGGGAATCACCCGCGGTCAATGGTGTTATCGGACTTGAAGGGAGCGTATTTCCCTTTCCAAGATTCCCCCATGCTATTCGAGATTATGCCGGTCTAATAATTATGGAAGACGGTGAATTGTCCATTCGGAATTTTAAAGGGAAGCTGGGGGGAGGAGACATCCTGGGATCGGGCCGGATCAGGATCGGAGCAGGAAATGTTGAAGAGATCGATATCAGCGCAGAAGGTGTAAATTTAGAGCTATCGCTTCTAGAGAGGACAAAAACCCTGGGAGAAGGACGTCTGCGCCTAAAAAAGGATGCAGATCAATTTGTTTTAAGCGGTGATTTTGAATTACGGAAAATCTCCTGGCGGCGGGAAATAGAGGAAAAACTTGTCTTTTCGTCAGGACCTTATTACATAACCGACAAGGAGCCCGGTTTCTTCAATGACCTGACTCTGAATATCCGGCTCAAAGCCGATGAAGATGTCTGGATGGAAAATTCTCTTGGGCGATTCAGGGGGCGGTTCGATCTGACAATCAGCGGAAATATCAGTTCACCCATTCTTCTGGGAGACATAGAAGTTCTGGAAGGAGACGTATATTTTCAGGACAAGCGATTTAAAATATTAAGGGGTCGCATGAGTTTCTTTAACCCTCTGATCATCGAACCCTATTTAAGTTTTCAGGGGGAAACCTATATCAAAGATTATCGAGTGACCTTCACTCTGGATGGGCTTTTAAATAATCTTAACCCGGAATTGACTTCATCGCCGCCGCTGCCGCCGCTGGATGTGCTGGCTTTGCTGACTCTGGGCGAATCATTCCGCAGGACCTATCATTATGACCGGAGCGCAAGCCAGGGAACTACTTCGCTCCTTTCTTTTCAGTTTATTGAGGAGGCGAAAAAGAGAGCGGAAAATATGTTCAATATCGATCGATTTCGGATCGATCCTTTTATTCTTGGTTCGTCGGCCGAGATGACTGCCAGGCTAACGGTTGGAAAAAAGATTTCCAGAAACATTTTTGTCCTGTATTCGACAAACCTGGCTTCTCAGAGAGAAGAGATCACAAAGATAGAGTGGGAGATTACAAAGGACCTGTCCATTGTTGGAACCAGGAACGAAGAAGGGCGAGTGAGTATTGATGTTAAGATTCACAAGAGATTCTAAAACCTTGCTCAGCGCATTTGCGGCCCTGGCTGCTGTTCTGGTCTTCCTTGGATTTATTTTTCCTCTCTCTCTTAGATCACAGGAGAGGGAAAATCCAGCCACTGTAAATTCTATTTCCGTGCTTATTGATGGACAGCCGGCCAGCCCTGAATTACTGGAACTGGTTCCTATCCGGGAAGGGGATCTTTTTTCAGTGAAAAATATCTCAGACAGCATCCGAAAAATATTCAAGACCGGATTGTTTTTGGACGTTAAAGTCGAAAAACAGGGGGAAGAAAATGTCGATCTGTTGTTTATTTTAACAAAACAATTTTTTATCAGGAAGATCATTTATTTCGGAGCGAGTGATATCCCAAGAAAATTATTGGATGAGGGGCTGTATGCGTTAAGCGAGGGGAGTCCTTTTTCTATTGACAGGCTGGAAAAAGCCATGGATGAACTGAGGGCGGTTTTAAAAAAAGAGGGATATCTCTATGCCAGTATAGACACACATACTGAGAAAGATGAAACAATTTCCCAGATCGATGTTTTATTTCACATTAATACGGGTACAAGATATTGGATCGAAAAAATATTATTTAAAGGTGATATCCTGGTTAACAAATCCGAGCTTATAGAAAAAATGGAAACGAGAGAGGGGAAGACTTTTATTCCATCCAGGCTTGAGAATGATATTAAGCGTATCAAAGAGATCTATCATGCCATGGATTACAGAAATGTTGAGATCACTGTTGAAGATAAGATCTTTGATAACGCAGCTCAAACCTTGGTTTTGACCCTTAGGATTGTTCCAAGAGAAAAAATTGAAATTGTGATCCAGGGAGCTGATGTGCCTCTGAAACTTCTCAAACCGATATGGGAAACAAAAATTTTTGAGGAGTGGGGCTTATCTGAGGGAGAAGCCAAGATCGTAGCGTATCTTCGAAAAAAGGGATATCTTTTTCCCCAGGTCACTTCTACGATCCAAAGAGAAGGCAGCTCCATTCAGATCATTCATAAGGTCGATCGGAAAAAACACTATATACTGGAGGATGTCAAATTCCGGGGGCTTCATTATTTTTCGGCCAGCCGGATAAAGCGGGATCTTTCAATCAGGGATAATATCCCGCTTATAAGCCGGATAAATGGAGCCAGGCTGTTTGAAATTCCGGCAGAAATCAAGCTTCTTTACGAAACTTATGGTTTTGCAGATACACAGGTTGTATTGAATTTTGAACTGCATGGGATCAAGGCGACACCTATTTTTATTATTCAGGAGGGCCAACAGAACAAGATAAAAGCTGTCGGCTTTGAAGGGATATCTCTGTTTAATGAAGAGCAGCTGCTTCAACAGGTCAACACCTATGTGGATGGTCCCTTCTTTCAACCGAATGTTCAAAAAGACATTGAAAGACTGGAAACTTTTTATTTGAATCAGGGCGTACGGGAAACAGAAGTAAGGGCTTCTGTTGAAGTTGTGGGAGAGAATCTTTTCTCCATCTATTTTCAGATAAGAGAAGGACGTTTTGTCAAAATAAACACTGTCGTAATCACCGGAAACAAGATGACCAAAAAAAAGACGATCCTACGGGAAGTGTTATTAAAAACCGGTGATCTTGCATTCTATTCATCTATTCGAGAGACCAAGAGAAGGCTGGAGAAATTGGGGATTTTTACGGAAGTCCGTCTGGAAGAAGTCCTTCTTACAGAAGGTATTGAAAATCTTCTTATCCTGGTCCGGGAAGGAGAAAGAAATTATGCAGGCCTTGGGTTGGGAGTGGAAACGGTGAGTGAACCGAGGTCATTTGAAATATGGAACAACGCGTTTCGGCTTAGAGGAACAGCCGAATATATTCGGAGCAACCTCTTTGGTTCAGCCTCCCAGCTCAGTTTTGTTGGACAGGTCAGCCTGCGGGAACAGCGGGTTGTTCTTTCCTGGGAACAACCGTATTTCTTCGGCATGCCGGTGGAGTCATTCTTGAATGGCTGGGTCGAAAGGAGAGAGAGGAAGAGCTACGGTTTTGACCGTCGAGGTGTGAGTTTGACCGCTATCAAGTCCCTTTCCGGAAATGAGGAGATGATGTTGTCAGGCACACTGCGGCTGGCCCGCACAACTCTATATAAGCTGGAAATACCTGAATCTGGAGTAGACCGTCAACATTTTCCATATTCCACGACTTCGGTTTCAGGTAGTTTTATCTGGGATAAAAGAAATGATCCCTTTAATCCGGAAAAAGGTTTCTTTCTGAGTTCCGTAGTTGAATGGGCATACCCTCTTTTTAAGACAGAATCAAATTATCTAAAGATTTTTTCCAAATACCAGAATTATAAATCCATTCTTCCTGGTTTAGTATTCAGTGCGACGGCCCGGTTGGGATTGGGCCGGGGGCGGATACCTATTCATGAGCGTTTTTTCGGGGGCGGCAGCAACTCCTTCCGCGGAGTTGATTATGATGAACTTGGCCCCAAGGATCCGGACTCTTCCAAACCTATTGGGGGAAAAGCCATGATGATCTTAAATTTTGAGTTGACCTTTCCGCTGATATATTCACTCAAGAATCTATCCGGCGCTGTATTTTATGATATAGGCAATGTATTTGAGCTGCGGAGACAGGTCAGTCTGCAAGGACTGCAAAATGCTGTCGGAGTAGGATTGCGCTATAGAACGCCGCTTGGGCCGATCAGGTTGGAATTGGGTTGGAATCTGGATGCGCCGGAAGGCCAGAATAAAGCAAGAGTCCATATTACCATTGGGAATATTTTTTAATGATACTGCAACAAAAGCTCAAGAAGATTTATGTGTATTTTACTGCGGGAATAATTCTGTTTTCTCCGATCCAGGCTCATTTATTTTCTTTTCCTGAAGTGGTCGACCGTATTGCTGCTGTTGTTGCCGGAGAAGTGATCACGCTTAGCGATGTCAGGATCAACAGGGCCTTTAGTGTTCATGATGTTCAAAGTGTTTCCCAGGTCTCTGAAGATCTTTTTATTCTGAATAAACTGATCGAACAGAAATTGATCATTCAAATAATCGAATCTGATATCATTATTCCTGAGAAGGATCTTGAGACAGAAGTGCGGAAGGCCACGGAAAAATTAGGGGTTGTCCGGACACGAAGATTGTTCGCTATGTTTGGTATCGGATGGGATGAGTTAAAGGAGTGTTTTCGGGAAAAGCTTCTTTTTCGCAGGATAATTTTCCAGAAGTTCAGCCGCAGCGCTTTTGTCAGTCTTAAAGAGATCGAAGCCTATTACGATTTAACTTATGTTCCTTCTCAGAAGGCGAAAGGATTGGGGCCCAGATCAATGCTTGAGATTATAGGTGATATAGAAGCAGAGCTTAAGCAGGAAAAGATCGGACGCCTGGTTAAGGAATGGTTAGATATATTAAAAAAAGAAGCAGATATCCAAATCATGATATAGCCCCTGTATTATTTACGATAGGAGTTTGAGATGAAACTTGCCTTTATCTTCCCGGGACAAGGCTCCCAGGCGGTTGGGATGGGAAAGGATTTTTATGATCGGTTTTCTGCTGCCCGTGATTTTTTTTATAGAGCGGATGAAGTTCTGGGATACAAAATCACAAAACTCTGTTTTGAGGGTCCGGAAGAAGAGCTTAAGCTGACGCAGAATACACAGCCCGCCCTTCTTATTGTGAGCATGATCGCCTATGAACTATTGGGAGAGGAGCCGGATATAGCCGCAGGGCACAGTCTGGGAGAGTACTCGGCTTTGGTTGCAGCCGGGGCGCTGTCTTTTGAGGATGCAATCCTTCTTGTCCATAAGAGGGGAAGATATATGCAGGAGGCGGCGCCTGTCGGAGAAGGAGCCATGGCTGCAGTTCTGGGGCGTTCCTATGATGAGGTAGAAGAGGTGCTGGAGAGGGTAAAAGATGGTGTTATTGCCATTGCAAACTGGAATAGTATGGAACAGATCGTTATCGCTGGCCATGAATATGCTGTTAAGCAGGCGTGTGAACTGCTGAAACCCACGAAGTCGGTTCTGCTTCCAGTGAGTGCTCCATTTCACTGTGAACTGATGAGGAGTGCCGAGGAAAGGCTTTCAAAGGATCTGGGCAAGGTGGAATTTAAAGATCCGCGCTTTCCTGTTATTTGCAATGTGGATGCAAAAATTATGTGTACGGGCAGCGAAGCGCGAGACGCTCTCAAGAGGCAGGTCACAGGATCTGTCCTCTGGTTTAAATCCATGGAGATCCTCAAGGAAAAAGAAGTGGAACAATGCATTGAACTGGGGGCGGGCAGAGTCCTTTCAGGACTGATGAAGCGTATCAGCCGGAAGTGGCCCCATCCGCCTGAAATATTGAATATCAGTGATCCGGATACACTGAGGAAAGTTAAGCTTTAATTAGAAAGAACTTTTTTCCCGAACTTAATGTATATTTCCGCAGCTGATATTACGGCTGTAACAATGGATATCCATAGGCCGATCTGGGAAAAAACATACAGTTTTCCCAGAATTCCCTCGCCCAGGATCAACAAGGCAACGGTGTAGCTTTCTGCATTCATCTTGATCTTGCCGAAAATGGAAGCAGGAATATTGATCCCTTTTGAGGAAGCGATGGCCCTGAATCCGGACACTGCGATCTCCCGGCCGATGATGATGATCACCATCCAGGCTGGTACCGCTCCCAATTCAACCAAACAGAGAAATGCTGAAGCGATCAGAAGTTTATCTGCCGTAGGATCCAATAACTCACCAAATACAGTGATCTGTCCTTTTTTCCGGGCCCAGAGGCCGTCAAGCATATCTGTTATAACGGCAGCCATAAAAATAGCGAAGCCTATAATGGCCTTCTGGCTGTGGCTGGAAAGGAGAACTACTACAAGAGCCGGGATCATCAGGATCCTCAGTCCCGTTAGAATATTGGGTCCGTTCATGAGGACTTTTTATACTACAATCAGGAATCTTCTGCAACTCAAGAGAAGAATGCGTCTTAGCGGTTGCAAATTTGGCAGCTGATTTGTATAGTTGGTGCGTAAGTCTGAATTCAGAAAATTTGGGGACAAACGAGACAAACGATTTTTTCTTATGAGTGACAAAACGCCCACTCCGATGATGGAGCAATACCTGAAGATCAAAGAAAGCCATCCGGAAGCACTTCTTTTTTTCCGGCTGGGGGATTTCTACGAGATGTTTTATGAGGATGCAAAAAAAGCGTCCGCAGTCCTTGAGATCGCCCTGACATCACGCCATAAGGTCCCCATGTGCGGGGTGCCTTACCATGCTGCGGATCGTTATTTAACCAAACTTCTCAAACATGGTTATAAAGTAGCAGTTTGTGAACAGGTTGAGGATCCGAAAAAGGCGAAAGGTGTAGTAAAACGGGAGGTCACAAAGATCCTGACTCCGGGAACAGCTATCGAGTTTGATCTTAGAGGAGAAAAGGAAAGCAGCTATATTGCCAGTGTTATTATTGAGAAGAAAGACTGGGGGCTTTCCATGATCGATCTGGCATCGGGTGATATAAGGACTATGCAAAGCGACGCTTCTGATAAAAAGATCTTGTCCGATGAAATGTTTCGACTGTCTCCAAAAGAAGTTATTTTCCCTGCAAGCCAGGAAGAATCGATTTTTGGAAAGGGCCGGATCAATGACCGGATGACAGTGCATAAAAGCAAACAGGAAGATTGGATTTTTGACCTTGCTCAGACAAGGAATGAGCTGAAGAACCATTTTAAGGTGAGATCACTGGCTGGGTTTGATCTGGAAGACAAAGATCTTGCCGTCCGTGCTTCGGGAGCGCTGTTGTATTATCTGAAAGGACTGAGGAGCAATTCGCTGTGCTTGATAAGGAGGATATCATTCCTTCATTCCCGGCATTATATGACACTGGATACTTCCAGCATTAAAAACCTCGAACTTGTCAAAAACCTCAGGGACGGCAGGCGGCAGGGGTCATTCCTGGATACTATTGATCTTACCGTAACATCCATGGGAGGGAAGCTTATCCGGTACTGGCTTCTTCATCCAGTGATGGATACCGGAGAGATCCATATCCGCCTGGATGCGGTTTCGGAATTTCTTGAAAAAACCATTGAACGGCATGATCTGCGCGATTCTCTGAAAGAAATATTTGACCTGGAGAGATTGACGGGGAAAGTATCCCTCTCTGTTGCTCATGCCAAAGATCTTGTGTCTCTGAAAAAATCTCTGATGCCTCTGCCCGGGATCAAAAAGGAGCTCAAAGCCTTTTCGTCTAAAAAATTAAAAGCTCTCCACAAAAGCTGGGACAATGCGGAGGACCTTGTCGATCTGATCGATCGAGCGATCAGGGAGGAGCCGTCTTTTCTCCTCACAGACGGGGGGATCATAGCGGAGAATTATAACAAGGAACTGGATGAGCTACGGCAGATCAGCCGATCAGGGAAATCCTTTATTGTTCAACTGGAAAGAAGGGAGAAAGAAAGAACCGGGATCACTTCTCTTAAAGTCCGGTATAACAAGGTGTTTGGCTACTATATTGAAGTCACCAGATCGAATCTATCCCTTGTGCCTGAGGACTATATCCGAAAACAGACCCTTGTCAATTCCGAACGATTCATCACTCCGGAATTGAAAGATTATGAGGAAAAGGTCCTCAATGCCGAGCAGCGCATCGGGGAGTTGGAATACAAACTGTTTCTTGAAGTCAGGGAACGCATATCAGCGAATACAGAGAGGCTTCAGACAATATCTGCGAATATTGCGGTAATGGATGTTCTTTCCGCTATGGCGGAGATGGCGGCTCAGAGAAATTTTAACCGGCCGATCGTGGATGAAAAAGACCGCATCAAGATCGTTTCCGGCCGCCATCCAGTCATTGAATATTGTAACGATGAGCCTTTCATTCCCAATGACACTTATCTGAATCAGAATGAGGACCAGATCCTGATCGTCACAGGGCCGAACATGGGTGGTAAATCCACCTACCTGAGGCAGGTTGCTCTAATCTGCATACTGGCGCAGATGGGAAGTTTTGTGCCGGCCAGTGAGGCGGAGATCGGGGTTGTAGACCGTATATTTACCCGGATCGGGGCCATGGATTTCCTGAGTGTCGGGCAGTCGACCTTTATGGTCGAAATGCTGGAAACTGCCAATATATTGAACAATGCAACGGGAAAAAGCCTGATCCTCTTGGATGAGATCGGAAGAGGAACGAGCACATTTGATGGATTGAGCCTGGCATGGGCTATTTCGGAATTTCTCCATGAAAACGAGTCTGTCCGGGCTAAAACCCTGTTTGCCACTCATTATCATGAATTGACCGAACTGTCCCTGACGCTCAACAGGATTAAAAATTATCATGTTTCCGTAAAGGAACAGAAAGAGGAGATCATCTTTCTCAGAAAGATCATCCCGGGCCCTTCGGACCAGAGTTATGGGGTTCATGTAGCAAAACTGGCGGGCATTCCTGATGAAGTCATCGATCGGGCAAAGGAGATACTTTTTAATCTGGAGAAAAAAGAGTTGGACGATTCCGGCGCGCCGAGAATCGCCTACAGGACAGCGGATAAAAGCAACAGATCGCAGCTTTTTTTATTTGAGGAGGATAAGGAGCTGGCGCTTTTTGACGCGATCAGGGAAGAGTTGCTGAATATGGATATTTCCCGATTGACACCTCTTGAAGCTCTCAACCGGCTGAATAAGCTAAAGGACAAATTGGTCAGGTGATATTTTCTTCGTCTTCAGGAATATCCACATCAGCCGGGTCTTCATTATCGTAATCTGCCTCTTCCGTTTCTTTAAATGACTCTGCTGACTCTTCATTTGCATAGGGAGTTTCATCCTCCTCTCCCATCTTTTTTTCAATAGCTAGATCGAATTCTTCTTTGTCTTCATAACGCCTTAAATAATTGGACTCTGTGTCAAGATAGCCAAGTTCGAGATAGTCATCTTCAATAAGACAAAAAATAGACTGCCAGTGCCCGGTTTGAAGATCTCCTATGGTTTCAATGATAGTCGCCACTTCCTTGATGGCATCCAGTGTCAGCCAGCTTGTTATTTCTATAACTTCCATTTCATGCTCCCAAAAGAAAAAATATCAATTTTTACAAATTTGTCAAGTATAATAATGAAAAATGTTAACCTCGAGAAGAAAAGAGAACTGAATATCTTGATTCCTTAATTGGACTATATTATTCTTGCCTATAGAAAACTGAATGAGGTGTCGCTATGAAATGGGACAAATTCACGTTAATGTCGCAGGACGCTTTTCAATTGGCCCGGTCAAAAGCCGAAGATCTGGGCCATCAGGAGGTCACTCCTGAGCATCTTCTCTGGGCTTTTCTGGAACAGAAGGAAAACGTTGTCCAATCCGTTCTTTCAAAGATCGGTGTCAGACCCTCAGAGATCAAATCGGACCTGGAAACAAGTTTTGGGAAAATTCCAAAGGTACAGGGATCTGGTGAGGTTTATCTCTCCTCTAATCTGCAGCGGATCATGAAAAATGCTCAAAAAGAGGCGGATAAATTCAAGGATGAGTTTATCTCAACCGAACACATATTTCTTTCTCTTTTTAGAGACAGTAGCTCCAGGGCTTCAAAGATCCTGACGGATTCCGGTGTAACAGAGGATGCTTTTCTGAAAGCTTTGATGTTGATTCGCGGGAATCAGAGGATAACAGACGCGGAGCCTGAGGGGAAATATCAGGTTCTAAAAAAATATACAAGGGACCTTACCGACATGGCCCGAAAAGGGAAAATGGATCCGGTCATCGGAAGGGAGGAGGAAATCCGGCGGTTGATCCAGGTGCTTTCCCGAAGGACTAAAAATAATCCCGTGCTCATCGGGGAAGCCGGGGTCGGAAAAACAGCCATCGTCGAAGGCTTGGCACAGAGAATTGCCAACGGGGATGTTCCTCAATCACTAAAAAACAAACAGCTGATGGCTCTGGATATTGGCGCCATGGTCGCCGGGGCGAAATTCCGTGGAGAGTTTGAGGATCGGCTCAAAGCTTTGCTGAAGGAGGTCAAAGAATCCGAGGGCCAAGTCATTATGTTCATTGACGAACTGCATACCATCATTGGTGCGGGAGCGGCTGAGGGCGCTGTGGATGCTTCCAATATGTTGAAGCCTCCTCTTGCAAGGGGAGAACTGCGTTGTGTGGGAGCTACGACTCTGAATGAGTATAAAAAATACATTGAGAAAGATGCGGCCCTGGAACGGCGCTTCCAGCAGGTTTATGTCAGGGAGCCATCGGTGGAGGAGACCATCTCCATACTCCGGGGATTAAAGGAAAAATATGAGATCCATCACGGGGTGGATATCAAGGATTCTGCTCTGGTCGCAGCGGCAACATTGTCAAACAGGTATATCACAGGCCGGCAGCTTCCTGATAAAGCTGTGGATCTAATGGATGAAGCGGCATCCCGAATCAGGATCGAGATCGACAGTATGCCAGAAGAGATCGATGAACTAGAGCGAAAGATCACTCGGCTTGAGATCGAGAAGCAGGCTCTGAAAAAGGAAAAGGATAAAGGTTCCAAGGAAAAACTGGAACATCTGAATAAAGAATTGGCGGAATTGAAGGAAAAAAGCAACAGCCTGAAGGGAAGGTGGCTTAAGGAAAAGGAATTGATCGAGGCCATGAATAAGATCAAGGAGGAGATCGACACATTGAAGATCGAAGAACAGAGCGCTGAACGCCGCGGCGACCTGGAAAAGGTGGCAGAGATCAGACACGGTAAACTGATCGAAGTCCAAAGCAAACTTGAAGTCCTCTCAGGGCAGCTTGCGGAGATACAGGAAAAAGACAAAATGCTCAAAGAAGAAGTGGATGAGGACGATATCGCCTACATTGTTTCCAAATGGACAGGGATCCCTGTTTCCAAGATGCTGGAAGGAGATATCGAACGCCTGATCAGTATGGAGGCCGTACTAGGGGAGAGGGTGATCGGACAGGATCCGGCTCTTAAAGCCATTGCGGATACGATCAGACGGGCAAGGGCTGGCATTCAGGATGAGTCCCGGCCTCTGGGCTCTTTTATCTTCCTGGGCCCCACGGGTGTGGGAAAGACCGAACTGGCGCGGGCGCTGGCGGAATTTCTTTTTGATGATGAAAGGGCTATGGTCCGGCTGGACATGTCTGAATACATGGAAAAACACACGGTTTCCCGCTTGATCGGCGCGCCTCCAGGATACGTCGGATATGAGGAAGGCGGTCAGTTGACCGAAGCGGTTAAACGCCGCCCATATTCTATTGTTCTTCTGGATGAGATCGAAAAGGCGCATCCTGATGTCTTTAATGTGCTTCTCCAGATCCTGGATGATGGACGTTTGACAGATGGCAAGGGGCAGACAATCTATTTTAAAAATACCATCATCATAATGACCTCCAACCTGGGAAGCAAGATTATCAAGGAATTGAGTCAGGATCACATACAGATGGAAGCAGAGATCAAAAAGATCCTTGAGAATCATTTCCGGCCTGAGTTTTTAAACAGAGTGGACGAGATCATCGTCTTCAGATCGCTGAGTAAGGATGTCATTCTGAAGATCGTCAATCTGCAGATGAATGAGCTTCGAGGGAGACTTTCCGAAAGAAAGTTAAATGTCCGGATCAGTCAAAGGGCAAAAGAACTTCTGGCAGAGAGGGGATATGATCCGGGGTATGGAGCTCGTCCGCTCAAAAGAACGATCCAGCAGGATATCCAGAACCCGCTGGCGCTGAGGATTCTCGAGGGAGAATTCAGGGACGGAGATACGATCCATATCGATGTGGATGATAAAGATAGTTTTGTTTTTGAAAAGTGAGATATTGTATTGAAATAAGGAGTTCCCCCAAAAACAAGCCATAGAAGGGCTTAACTTATATTTTTTCAGGCGATTACATAGAATCACATGTGGAAATGCAAAAAATGGGGGAACTTTAAGGTTTTAGACTCTTGACCTGTTTGGGAAAATGGTTTAGAGTGAACGTTCACTCTATGAGTTTGAAATGCCAAAAATAGAATATTTTGTTAACTCAGATTTGGAGATCAAAAAGAAAAAGATTATAGAGGCCTGTCTTATAATCGTGGATAAATATGGGATCAAAGGTGCAACAACAGCAAGGATAGCAAAAGAAGTAGGGGTCGTGGAATCAGCGCTTTACAGGCATTTTCCATCAAAAAAAGAGATTTTTCTGCAAATACTAAAGGAAACATATAAGATTTTTGAGTCCATCATTGAAGAAGTGGAAAAAATGGAAACTGATCCATTAAATAAGCTCACAATAATTTTGGAAAAACAGCTTGATTTTTTAAAGCTGTATCCCGGATTGATAAGAATTGTCTATTCCGATGAAATCTATAAGAGAGATGAGGAATTTCTGAGCAAACTTAATAACTTTTTAAATAGTCTGATCGAAAGGATTGAAAAAATAATTAGAGAAGGAGTGAAGAAAAAAGTCGTAAAACCTGACATTGATCTCCCTATTGCTGCTCTTAATTTCCTTGGAATAATACAGATATCTTTATCCTACTGGGCGATCAAGAATAGAAAGATTTCTCCTTCTTTGATTGGGAATAATCTTCTTTCATTTTTTTTTGACGGCATAAAATTAGATTCTATTTAAAAAAAGAAATCATGAGAGTGAATATTCACTATTTGAAAGGGAGTATGATACAAGAAAAAAAATAACTTTTAGAAAAACTCTTTAGTACATACATTAAACCATTTAGTCTAACACTCGGAGAATTAAATCCATGGAATAAAAATGAAAAAAGATTTGCGAATATTGAGAGAACAGAACAGGCAGAAAAAAAATCATACTTTTTGGAAAATTTGTGCGTTAATAGTGGACTCTTTGGGCCAAAAAACGATTGCCTTTTTTATCACGGTTCATGAGATCTGGATACTTTTCCTAAGTTCCATGAGATCAATATTTTCCATTTGGTTCTTTCGGAGGCAATTCGTCGAACAGCTTTATTCCTTTTCTGTTAAGACCATTCCGATCACAACTGTGTTATCCATTTTCCTTGGCCTTGGAGCACTGGTTCAAGGAATTTATCAGTCCAACCCATTCGTTCCGCGAGTTTATACGGTCAATGTCGTTTTTAAAAGTCTTGTTATTGAATTATGTCCTATTATTCTATCATTGGTATTAGCTGGAAAGCTTGGTGCATCTCTGGCAGCCGAGATCGGGAGCATGAAGATTTCTGACCAGATTGACGCATTAAAAACACTGTCTTTAGACCCGGTTGGATTTTTAGTTTTACCGCGGCTCCTTGCCGGATTCATCATGCTTCCTATCATAACCATTTTTGCTAATTTTATAGCAATACTCAGCGTATTTTTTGCTTCTTCTGTGGTAAGTGGCTGGATTTCTCCGCTGGAATTTTTGCGAGGGATACAACTGGATTTCAGGGTTTTCGAACTCATCCTGGGAAGTTTGATCAAACCTTCGTTATTTGGGATCCTCATTGCATTTATGGGATGTTATTTCGGACTAAAAACGGTAGGTGGAGCAAAAGGAGTCGGTAAAGCTTCAACAAATGCGGTTGTCATTTCAGCAATTCTTATTGTCATTGTCGATTACTATTTAGGTGTGTTATTTTTATGATAGAAGTTAGAAAGCTCTGCAAAAGTTTTAATGGGAAAAAAGTTCTGAATAAAATCGATCTTGAGATACGTGAAAATGAAATATTTACCATTCTCGGACCTAGCGGACATGGTAAAACGGTATTAATAAAACTTCTGGTACGGCTGTTGGAACCTGACTCAGGAAGTATTAGCTACGATGGGCAGGACATTTCATCTCTTTCAAAAAGAGAATTCAATGAAATGTACAAAAAAATAGCTTTTATCTTCCAGAGCAATGCGCTTTTTGATTACCTAGATGTTAAAGATAATCTCAGCCTCTATAAAAAACTTCACACAAAGCTTTCAGAAAAAATGATAATGGATGAAGTTCTTGAAGCAATACATTTTGTTGGACTTGGACAGGATATACTGAATAAATTTCCTGAAGAGTTGAGCGAAGGAATGAAAAAGAGAGTAGCGATTGCAAGAGCAGTGATCAAGCTGCCGAGTTACATTTTTTATGATGAACCCACATTGGGATTAGATCAGGGCAATATTGTTAAAGTTATAGAATTGATTCGATCGTTAAAAAAGGATGTTAGCTTAACATCAATCGTGGTCACACATAACATCCATTTGATGTTTGAAATATCAGATCGTGTTGCTCTTTTAAAAGACAGAGAAATTGTTTTTGTCGGGGATAAGGATAATATTTCCAATGTGATGCTTCAAAATCTTTATGAAAAAGGCGAGGATTATGAACTATAAAAAAATGAGCTTTATATCTGGGATCATCATTTTTTTTGCACTGATCTTTTTTTTAATCAGTATCATATGGCTTTCAGGGCGAAATATGTTTTTAAGTAATGATTATGTATTGTATTTTGAGTTTTCGGATGTGGCCGGCATTAGAGATAATTCTCCTGTTTTTATGCGGGGTTATAAAATTGGATCCACAAAAACTGTTCAGTTTAAAAAAGACAGTATTCAGATCCAGGTAAACATTAAAAAAAAATTTCAGATTCCCGATGATTCTAACGTTGAAATCAATACCTTGAATGTTTTGGGAGAAAAGGCTATTACAATCAATCCGGGATCTTCTGATTCATTCTTAAAGCCTCTTTCTGTCATTCAGGGTCAAAATAAAGATATTATGATTCTCGTGAAAGATACAATTGGTCAGATAAGACAAAAAATTGATGAAGGGCTTTTAGAAAACGAGATCGAAAGAGTATCAAAATCCATTGATTCCTTTAATGCGTTGGTTCAAAATGTCAACAAAAGAGTCGACAAACTTGATGTCGCTATGTATAACAAGCAAATAGAAGAAGTGGGAATGGCGGGAAAACACATGACGGATTTTCTCACAGCAGCCCAACAAGATCTTCAAAAAATTTCCGTGAAAAGCAACTCCAGTTTTGAAAAGCTTGATCTGGCTATTCTGCAAAGTCATACAACCCTCCAACGTCTCTCCGATCTTGTTTCAGAGATAAACAGAATAACGGGAGATATCAATATGGGTAAAGGGACGGTTGGAGAATTGCTTTATAATAAAGAGTATATTGAAAACCTCAATAAAACCCTGTTGAAATTAGAAGAATTTCTTGATGATATAAAGAAGAATCCTAAAAAGTATGTTAAATTTTCCATCTTCTAGTTTCTAGAAACAATTCTGGTTGTGAGATAGTTGGGATATGAATAAGAAGAAAATACTTTTTATTTCTAGCATATTAATATCCCTGATTTTTGTCTGTTTGTCTTTTTGGGGGAACTCCTGTATTGAAATGATTTGACAAAAAGATTTTTTGTTGTAGAATTCTAAATTAGACAAAAAAACCAATATGGTCGAAATGTCTAGTAAAGAGCAGGCTAATGAAAATAAATAAGAAGATTACAATTATCGAAGCTGCTCAGGAACTATTTGCTCGGTTTGGCTTTGTTAAAACGACTGTGGATGAGATCGCCAGGGCAGCACGGATGGGGAAAGCAACTCTTTATCATTACTTCAAGAGCAAGGAAGATGTTTTCAAAGAAGTGATAGAGAAAGAAAGTAGAATTTTAAATAAGAAGGTAAAAGAAGCAATTGATAAGGAAGAAACGCCACAAAAAAAGTTAAGAGCTTTTGTTCTGACCAGGATGATGTATTTAAATGAATTGGCGAATATTTACAGCGCATTGAAGGATGAATTTTTAAACCACTATGCTTTTATTGAAAAAGCTCGGGAAAAAGATTTCTATCAGGAAATAAAATCAATTAAAAATATTCTAAATGAAGGCATTGAGAAGGATATTTTTGTAATCCATGATGCGGAATTGACTTCTTTTGCCATTATTTCAGCTCTGAAAGGACTGGAATATCCCTGGTCAATAAAAGTATCTTGACCTGATATTGAAAAAAATATTGATAAACTATTGGAAATTCTATTTCGCGGAATATTGAAAAGATAAATTTTTTTAAAATATTATCGAACGAAAAACTAAATTGGTTTAAGAGTATAGAATTATAAAAATGGAACAACCAAAGATAGGCTTGGCTCTGGGATGCGGTGCTGCTCGAGGTCTTGCCCATATTGGAGTTTTAAAAGTTCTGGAAAAATATCAGATACCCGTAGACATAGTAACCGGCACCAGCATGGGAGCCTTTATTGGAGGTGCGTATGCTTCTGGAATAAAAGTAAGTGTTATGGAAGAAATTTCTTTAAAAGCAGATTGGAAGCTGAATGCAATGATGTTTTTTCCTACGATTTCTCTTTCAGGTTTTGTCGATGGAAAAAGAATAAAAGAGTTTTTAAAAAGTGTTATCGGAAATAGAAATATTGAAGAATTGGATAAAAAATTTGCCTGTGTCGCAACAGATATTCTCACTGGAGAGGAAATAATTATTGATCAGGGCTCGTTGATAGAAGCCATAAGAGCCAGTATTTCCATTCCTACAATTTTTACTCCTGTCTATCATGGAAACAGATTTTTAGTGGATGGGGGGATAGTAAACCCTGTTCCGGTTGATTTAGCGAGAAGGATGGGAGCGGATATTGTTATTGCTGTAAATGTTATACCTCTAAGTCCTCCATCTTTTAAAAAAGAAGGAATAGATTATAAAAAGGTAAATAAAGCCTTAACCAATAATTTGAAGAGTAAAATAGACGATTTGATTAAATTTTCAAGAATTAGCGAGGTTTTCAAAAAAGAAGAAAAAGAAAAATATTTCTCTCCTAATTTTATTAACATCACTTTAAATACAATAAATATATTTGAGAGGGAGATTATCAAGCTAAGATTGGAAAAAGATAATCCTGATTTTCTCATTGAACCTGATACATCAAATGCAAATCTGAAAGTATTCTATAAAGGAAAAGAAGCTATCCAGGCAGGAGAAGAAGCAGCATCAAAAATTATTCCAGCAGTGAAAAAACATATTGAGAGGAAGCAAAAATGGATCCAAAAAGAGTTATCTTAAATGAGGGTTTGGAAACCATAAAAAACAAAATATTTAATTGATTTAGAAAAAGGAAGTAATAATGAAAAGAAAGCTTGAACTAATTCCTCTTGAAACAATCCCCGAGGTTAATCCAGGAGATGATTTAGCAAAAATAATATCTGAGTCAGCCCAAAAAGAGATAGAGGGAATAAAAGATAAAGACATCGTCATCATAACTTCAAAGATAATTTCAAAAGCTGAGAATTGTTTAATCAATCTCGAAGCGCTGAAACCTTCTAAGAAGGCTTTGAATATCGAAAAGAAGACGGGAAAACCACCAAAATTAGCCCAGGCCATTCTAGACCACAGCGAAAAGATCGTTGCGGTTGTTCCTCTCTACGAATTAGTTAAAGAGGGACTATTTGATTATAAAAAATTTACTAAGAAACCAGAGGTGAGTTCGGAACTCATAAAAAATGATCCCTGTTTTCTCATTACTATTGATAGAAAAGGGAGAATTTACAGCGATGCAGGAATTGATTCTTCCAATCATCCTCCAGGAACCGTAAGTTTCCCTCCTGGCTCTCCTTATAAGTCAGCTCAAAAAATCAGAAAAGCGATAAAAGAAATCACCGGAAGGGACGTAGCTGTTGTAATTTCTGATACTGAAATCCTTCCTTTCGGCACAGTGGATATACCTCGAGGTATTTCTGGAATGAAATCGCAAGCTCAAAGATTTGCTGAAAATGACAGATATGGCAAGCCAAAATATGGAGGTGTGGATCTTATTGCGTGTGAATTAACGGCAGCAGCCAGTCTGCTTTTTGGACAAACTGATGAAGGAATTCCCGTTGTGATTATAAGAGGGTTTGAATATCCAGAGGCTGAGGAAGTAATGAAACCTGCTGGCAATTTAAGTTTTTCTATAAAGATAATAAAAAAGATTTTCAACTATTCTCTCAAAACGTGTGATATGAGATATCTTGATGATTTTTTTGACGTTTTTTGAAAATTGAAAAATAAAATGTCCTCAATAATACTCAAAAAATTTACAGCGATAACCCTGTTTAGTATTGCCATGGCTTTTTTAGAGGCAGCGATAGTTTTTTATCTCAAAAATAAAGGAATAGATATCAAAATAAGCAAATTCGATTTGGCGCTAGGTGCTTTAGCTGCTTTGCTCATTTTCGTCTCTTTTGTACTGGATTTTCCTCGGATAAAGGTTTACCAAATGCCAATCAAGTATCATTGGGAGTTGCATATATTGGGAGAGCTTATTGGCCTTTTCCTTGTTTTTCGGATCTTGTTTTTAAGAGATAAAATCAGATTAAGCATTATTAAATAATCTAATCACTGCTATCCGGAAAATGAATTTTAAATTGTCTGTAACTTAAATAATATTAATATGTTACATCATAAATAAAGAAATGAAATAGTTGCCTCATGGAAGCAGAGGAAAAGAAAAGATTAAGTATTATCGGAGAAGATTCTTATGAATGAATATAGAACTATTTCTTATATTCTCATATTAGGAGGAATCGCTGTTTTGCTTTTTTCACTGCAATCAAAGCTAGTAGGCCCAGGAAATGGTATTTCTGGGTGGATTCAGATAGGAGGAGCGTGTATTGGAATCGTTTTAATTATTATTGGCAGTTATTTTTTGTTTAGAGCAAAAAAGAAGAGTAAATAATGCTCCTTAGAAGGTTGTTGAGGAACGAATGAAAATAGAAGATAATCCAGTGGAAACAAGATTCAGGTCAGTAGGAATTGCAGGCTCAGGTTTTTACGTTCCCAAAAAGGTTTTAACCAATTTTGATTTAGAAAAGATGGTTGATACCACTGATGAGTGGATAAGAACCAGAACAGGGATCAGGGAACGAAGGATTGCTGATGATAATGAGGCGACATCTGATCTGGCAGTTGAAGCGGCAAGAAAGGCATTAGAAGATGCTCAAATTAGCCCTCAAAAAATTGATTTAATCATTGTGGCAACACTATCTCCAGATTATTTATTCCCTTCTACTGCCTGCCTGGTGCAGGATAAACTTGGAATAAAAGATGCCTGGGCCTTTGATGTTGAAGCGGCCTGTTCTGCATTTATTTATGCTTTATCGGTGGCTGAGGCATATATTAAAAGTGGTGCCTGTAAAACAGCCCTGGTCATTGGAGCAGAGGTGTTTTCCCGAATAGTTGACTGGAAGGACAGAAATAGCTGCATTCTGATGGGTGATGGGGCCGGGGCCGTAGTATTAAAAGAAGTTGAGAATGGCAAAGGAATTCTTTCCACACATCTTGGTGCCGATGGTTCAGGAGCATCTCTATTGAAACAGCCTGCTGGCGGTTCTCGCCTTCCGGCATCTGAGGAGACAGTCAGGCAGGGGCTGCATTATTTCAAGATGCAGGGTAATAATGTATTTAAACTTGCAGTAAGGATCATGAGTGAATCAGTAATAACCGCTCTCAAAAGAGCAGGTTTATCAAATAAAGATATAGATTTGATCATACCTCATCAGGCCAATATACGTATCTTGAATGCCATGGTCAAAAGGTTATCTTTACCGATGGAAAAGCTTATGATCAATTTAGATAAATACGGGAATACCACTGCTGCATCCATTCCTATTGCTCTGGATGAGGCGGTGAAACAGGGAAGAATAAAAGAAGGTGATATTGTTGTTCTTGTTGCCTTTGGAGCCGGTCTGACATGGGGCGCCGCAGTAATTCGCTGGTAAAAGGGGCGTCAATATATCAATGAGACAGTTAAAAAATGAATTTTTCAATCAGGAGGCTGCCAGTTGAATATGAAGAAATTTTCTGAGTCGGTGATTAAATACCGTAAATTAATTATTTTC
>DAOVDI010000084.1 GCA_030669585.1 Acidobacteriota bacterium | reverse complement strand
AAACTTTGAAAATCTCCCGTACCCGCAGGGAATATCCAGTGCCAACCCGGTTGATTTATTGATCTTTTTGAATAATTTAATCAGGATGTGATTTTCTCTTGCATGGACAAGCCTCTGGTCAATCCTTTGATATCTTTTCTTCTCATAATGGATGACTTCATGGTTGGTGAATGCAGTGTGCTTTTTCATCAGCTGTTCTGAATTATTTATAAAAACTGTCGATACGTTTAAGCATCAACATAATAACATAGAGATTTATTTTTATGTATCGACACTTTTTACCCTACGGGCAGGCCGATCTTACCGCAGTGGCTTCGTCGTGTTCCGTTCGCAGTATATAAATACAGCTTCACGAACCACTCCTCGCAGCTACGGCAATCTCGACCCGTGAATAATCCAGACTCTTTGAATTATTTATAAAAATTGTCGATACTATTTTTACGGAAGTAGATATATTTTGGACTGTGGTCGATATTGACATGTTGATCTTTCCAAACAATTTTTTCCCCGCTTTCTGTGATGATAAAATCGATCGTACTCGGAAATTCAAACGTAGAAGGAGCATCATTTGTCCAGCAGGCCGCAAAAGTCTGACCTGCCTTTTCAAAGAAGAAAATGTTTGCTGAGGGATGAGGTATTCTGTGGGCAAATGTGCTGTCCTTCAATTGAGCGATCAACGTTTTGAAAGCGTAATAAGCGGGTCTTTTTCTCCATTTCTTTTTTCTGTTGTCAATCAATCCATAACCTGGGGCGATAAGCTGCCACCAGAAGATCTTCTGAATATATCCGCTGGACGAACCAAGAAGATAATAACGGGCCAGGTAATCGGACTGTTCCTGTTCAGACACATTGGGCCTGCCTGACGCAGGGGAATATTTTCCTGTTCCTTTCAGGGGCCAGTTGAACTCCGTAACCCACAACTCTTTTTGAGGGTCTGAACAGACATCCACTGCAGCGCGGAGGAGAGCGATTTTTTTTGACAGATCCCAGCCAAACTGAGTATTCTCCGGTGCGCCAACACTGTCTGTATAAAGAAGGGAGCTGATAATATCAAATGGAGCCGCTTTTAAGACAGCAGGATAAAGATGAAATTCGAAATCTATAACTGCAGGACCGATCATTTGGATATCATATTTCCGTGCAAGAAGAACAGCCGGTTTTATCAGTTTGAGATATTCCCTGTAATCCCAGACGCCCCATTTTGTCCGGTTCCAAGCATGGCCGATCTCAAATTGCCGGCATTTTTTTTGGAATCGTGAAAAAACAATCTCAAGAAAATTTGACCATTTTACCGGATCCAGGACATCGGACCGCTGCTGCAGCAGGGCAATGGTTATGTCGATCCCTTTTGAGAGAAAAAGATCCAGTGTTTTGTCATACAGGGGCAGTTTATTTATTTCCCAGGAAGGGATCCTGAAAAGCCCCTGTTTTACACGAAGTTCTTCGAAACAGGCGCATATATCTTCATTATGGTCATTTGAAGGAGAAAAACAGAGAGCAAAAGGGTCTGAGATCTTTACCGGATTCTGATATATATTTTTCCGGAGTTTACGATACCGTTTTAGACCAGGACCAATTTTGGCCAGATTTGAGAACAGGATATAAGCATAGGAATCCAAATATTTCAGGTGTTGTTTGAAGCGTTCGGATTTGGGTGCGACATTGTGCGGTTGATCAGCGTAGGGATTCCAACGAAATGAGTTCATTTTATTGTAGTTTTAGTTTTTCAGCCAACTTTTTCAGGCCAATTTTTTTCTTAAAATGCAGATAACCGGAAAAGCTTTTTTTGTTCCATTTATACCAGAACCATTCATATGGATTAACCGGCGTGCGACGGAAAATGGCTTCCAAAAAATAGCGCTGATAAGGCTTAGGAATTCCCAACCGGATGAGATTTTTTGCTGCCCGAAGATCTGTGATCTTTTTTCTGGCCCTGATCCGGTTTGTATCAATGAGATAGAAATCGTGTTGACCCTGCTTGTCCTTTTTAACAAGAATATTACCATCCGACAGGTCTTTATGAAGGATCCCTGCTCTATAGCAGTTTCCAAGGTAAGAGGCAAGGTCGGAAAGAAGAGCTTTTATCTCATTGGGAGGAAGGCGTCTGAACAGGTAGCGGATCTCTTCTGCATCCTCGATACGTTCGGCTACAAAGCATCCCCGGTCTGTAAAACCGAATTTTTTTCTCTCCAAATAAGCGATTGGGATCGCTGTTCTGATTCCGGCTTTGAACAGAGCCACTGCTCCATTCCAGGCTTTTGCGGGAGAGGAGGGAAGAAAAATTGTTTTTATTTTTTTAAGACCTTTTGGTTTAAATTCCTTAATAACGATCTCTTTGATCTTTGATTTGTTTCCCTGTAGGTTTACAGCCCATACTTTATTGCGGCCATCTAATAAAATCTCAATTTGAGAATTGTGCAGTGAGCAACCACAGTCTACAAGGGCTTGTCTGAAATCCGGGATGTCCAGGTCTGGATGGATAAGGCCTTTGTATGGCGGCAGGTCCAGAGGGTTTCCCCATAAGTGTTTCATTAAGATAAAATATCATTCTGTCTTCTTTGATGTCAATATATACTGAAATAGAGATGTTTACTGGATTATTTGTTTCTTGCTCAAAACCTATATCCTCTAATATAATAAGAAAAAAATTTCATGGAGAATAATTATGAGTATTGATCCGCCGCTTCTTGATATTCTGGCCTGCCCCTATTGCAAAGCGGATATAAAGTTGACTTTAGATGAAAAAGGCCTTAAATGTGTTAAATGCCACAGGGTTTATCCCATAAAAGATGAAATCCCGGTCATGCTGATCGACGAGGCGTCCATTGAGCCGGAAAGACGAACAAAAGATTGATCGTTCTTCAATAAAAAAGATCCTGCTTATTCGTCTGCGGCGGATCGGGGATATCATGATGACAACTCCGGCAGCAGCGATTCTTAGAGATGGTTTCCCGGAAGCCTGGATTACCTATCTTGTTGAGGCCCCTTATAAGGATCTTGTAGAAGGCCATTCTCTTTTTGATCAAGTTATAATTCTGCCTCGTACTTTGACAAGGCGGGAGTTTTTTCGATTTGTCCGGAAAATCAGAAAAAATCGATACGATTTGGTTATTGATTTTCATGGCGGTCCAAAAGCCTCTTTAATATCCCTTTTTTCTGCGGCGAGGTTGAAAATAGGGTACCAGGTAAAATACAAATGCTTTATCTATGATATTAGAATTCCACGAAGTCCACAAAAAGGCTATATCCACAGTGTGGAAAATCATGTAAATCTGGTGAAAGCGCTGGGTGTGACATTTCGATCAATTCCCAGGATCTCTTTTCCCCCGCTAGGTCCTGAGGAAGAAAAGGTCCTTCAAAGATATTTAAGGGATAACAGGCTTGAAAAAATACCGTATGTGGTTCTTCATATCGGTGCCGGTAATGAATTCAGATTCTGGGGGGAGAAAAATCTGGCCGGATTTATAAAACGTCTCACTCAAAACCTGGATATTCCTGTTATTCTTGTTGGAGGAAGTGAGGATAAGGCTACAGAGGGAGTCCTGATGAAAGACAGTCCATCAAATGTCCTTTCTCTGGTTGCAAGTATAGGTTTAAAGCGGCTTTACGGGATAATCTCAAGCGCTGCGCTGTTTGTCGGGCCTGACAGTGGCCCGATGCATATCGCTTCTGCCACAAATACGCCTATTGTTGCCCTTTTCGGCCCGATGATCCCGGCAATATTTGGGCCCTGGCAGGCCAGGTCCGTTATAATAGAGAAAGATTTGAACTGCCGGCCCTGCGATCAGAGACAGTGCCGGTATGGAGACTTCAGGTGTTTAAGGACGATCAGCCCAGATGAAGTCTACAGCGCCAGCCTGCAATTTTTGAAGGGATCTTTGGACTGATAAGGAGAATTTGATTTAATTTTAAAGTAATATTAACTACAATGAGATTGAGAAGATCCAAACTATCCGATTTGAATAATGGAGCAATAAAAATGAAACTGATTCAGACCGAACGATTTTTTTCTTCCTTGATGATCCCTGTTTTTATAGGATTGTTTCTTTTGTTTTCAATGATATCCATCAGTGTAAGCCAGATATTTTTGGGCATTGCTCTATTCGGATGGATAGTGTTTCAGATCAAAGAAAAACGCAGAGCCAAACTACCTTTGTTTTTCTGGTTTTTAATTGCTTATATTGTTCTTTCTCTAGTCTCGAGTATATTATCCAGAAATCCAGGGATAAGCTTTGTTAACAGCCGCGACCTGTTTCTTTTCCTGGTTGTGCCGATCGTTTATTTCGGGTTTTCCCGGGTCGGTTCGCTCAAACAGACCAACCGGGTCTTGCTCGCTTCATTTTTTATTAGCGCTCTCTACTCCCTGTTTTACTTTTTATTCAAAGCAGTGCCCGGCGAGCGGATAACAGGATTCATGGGACACTGGATGACTCAAGCCGGGCTTCTTCTTTTATTCTGCACGATGGCATTAAGCCTGTTTTTTTTCTGCCGTGATAAGTGGAGATTTGCATGGGGGGCGGGATTTCTGCTGGCCCTCCCATTGATCGTTCTGACCCTGACCAGAAATTCCTGGGTCGGATTGTTTATTGCGATAGTGGCTGTCCTTATTATCTACAAACCAAAAACCCTGTTCATCTTCCCAGTGGCTATGGTTTTGTTTTTCCTGGTCTCGCCAAAACCGGTTAAAGACCGGGCTCTGAGCATTTTTGATTTAAAAAACACAACGAACCAGCAGAGATTTGAATACTGGCAGGCCGGCATCAAGATCATCAAGGACTATCCACTTCAGGGAACAGGACCGGACATGGTTGATATGGTTTTCCAGAATCCAAAGTATGGGCTTTCTCAGGTGTCTAGAAGCAATGTCCATCTACATAATAATTTTCTTCAGATCGCAGCCGAAAGAGGTCTCTTCACTCTAGCGGCATGGATTGGTTTTTTGGTTGTCTTATTTGTTTCTTTGATCCGGCTGCTGAAACAACGTGACCCGGCTGTTTTTCCCTATGCTGCAGCTGCTCTGGCGGCTTTGACAGGTCTGGTATCTGCCGGGCTTTTTGAATACAATTTTGGTGATTCCGAGGTGGTTGTATTGTTTCTTTATATCATCTCTGTCCCTTTTGCTTTGGAGCGTATACAGAAGTATGGGGACTGAGGAACTGCCGTGATGAAAAGAAAAATCCTCTTAGGGCTCCTACTTCTGTTCCTCATTTATTGTGGATGGTTTATATACCAATCCCTTGCTTTCCATACTTTTAAACAGGAAAATATTCAAACTTATCCGGACGAGATCAAAGGCGTCTACCATCTTCATTCCACTCTTTCAGATGGACATAAGCCTCCGGAAAAGATTGTCCGGATCGCAGCTGATAATGATCTGGATTTTATTATACTCACTGATCACGGAAATCCGAACTTTGAATCCATAGCGACCAGAGGATGGCGACATGGAGTTCTAATGCTTGCCGGGTCCGAACTTTCGGTTAACCGCGGGCATTTGGTCGGTATTGGATTTGATACGCCGGAATACAAGTTCTCCCAAAATGCGGAAGAATCCGCCTCCCAGATCGCAAGATTGAATGGTATTTCCATTATTGCTCATCCGTACTCAAGGGTGAGCTGGACCTGGGGAGATCTGTTTATATACTCCGGGATAGAGATCATGAATGCTTCTTCCTCTGTGAGAAGAGACTTTGCTTCCTTAATTCCATATCTTCCGGCCTATATCATCAGACCGGATCTTTTTCTGATTAGAATGCTGGACAGTCCATCAAAAAATCTTAAAAAATGGGACAAACTCAACAGGAAGCATACAGTTTATGCTTATTTCAGCGCAGACTCCCATTTTTATTATGGGCCCATGTTTCGGTTATTCCGCATTCATATTTTAATTAAGGCTCCTTTGCCAAAGGAATTTGATGCGGCCAGAAATATAGTCTATGAAGCATTAAAAAAAGGCAGTTTCTATAATGCGATCGACTCAGCAGCCGAGGCGGAGGGGTTTCGTTTTTTTGGCATCAGCGGGGAAAACAAAATTGATATGGGACAATCTTCGAGATTCGATCCCTCTATTACTCTGCATGTCCAAGCGCCCTTTCCTTTTAAAAAAGTCATTCATTTGATACGAAACGGGGAGATTGTTTCTGAATCCGAGCAGGATTATTTGTTTTTCAGGGTTAAATCGCCCGGAGTATACCGCATAGAAGTGTTTTTGAAAGGAAGAACACCTCTGAAAAAAGAAATACCCTGGATCGTGTCCAATCCAATATTTCTGAGGTGACAGAATTATGAGACAATTCCATCTGGAGAAAATGAAGAAAATCGTTGATAGATTCGTGTCTGTAAAGATCCTTGTCCTTGGGGATCTTATGCTTGATAAATATATATGGGGAGATGTTGTCAGGATCTCTCCTGAAGCCCCTGTGCCCGTGGTCAAGATCCAAAAAAATACGTCCTGCCTCGGAGGGGCGGGGAATGTCAGCCGCAACCTGGAGAAACTTGGTTCTTCTCCAATTGTCGTTGGGGTCGTTGGGAAAGACCCGGAGGGAAAATGGATCAAGAATCATCTTAAGGAAAAACAGGGCGTTTTTTCTCTAGAAGAAAGGCCTACTACGGTGAAAACCCGGATTATTGCCCATCATCAGCAGGTGGTCAGAGTAGATCTGGAGAAAAAGGCGCCTATCCCGGATGAAATTCAGGAGAAAATATTCGATGTCATAAGAGAGGAAAAATACGACGGAATTCTGATATCCGATTACAACAAAGGGATCGTATCAAAGTCTTTGATGAGCAAGGTCATTTCCTTTGCTTATCAACACAAAATCCCTGTTTTTGTCGATCCTAAAGTTGTAAATTTCCAATTCTTTTCTCCTGTAACACTAATCACTCCTAATCATTATGAGGTGGAGCAGATCGTTCTTCAGAAGTGTTCGACAAATAAAGATGTAGAGAAGGCGGGAGCGAATATTCTAGCCCGTATTTCAACGTCTTATTTGATCATAAAAAGAGGCGAACAGGGAATGAGTGTCTTCGCAAAAGGGAAAGATGCGCTTCACATCCCTGCTCTTGCAAAAGAAGTCTTTGATGTAACAGGCGCTGGAGACACAGTTATTGCCACTGCTGCCCTGGCATTGCTTTCAGGCGCATCTATTCAGGAAGCGGCTGTTCTTGCAAATACAGCAGCCGGAATTGTGGTCGGCAAGATCGGTACAGCATCGCTGTCCTCTGATGAACTTCTTTCTCAAATTTCCTCATAGATCTCCGGAAATATGAAGTCCATTTAAAATGCCGGAGAATTGGAGTATAATAAGCGGTAATCTTTCATTCAAAGGGATTTATATATGTGTGGTGTTGTCGGGATATATAGTAACGAAGATGTTTTCAGGGATCTTTATCAGGGATTGCTTGCCATTCAGCATCGAGGGCAGGACTCTGCGGGCATTATCACATACGATGGTCTCTTTCATGTCAAAAAAGGGAATGGACTGGTCCAGGATATCTTTACAGCGGAGAATGCCCGGAGGTTAAAGGGAACGATCGGGGTCGGTCATACTCGTTATCCCACGATAGGTGGAGGAAGGGGCGAGGATGCACAGCCCTTTCTTGTCAATTCCCCTTATGGGATCATCATGGCCCACAATGGTAATGTGATCAATTATTCCGAACTCCGAGAGAATATTTTTAAACGGTATAAACGCCATTTGAATTCTAATAACGACGTCGAAGTTATATTGAATGAATTTGCCCAGGATCTGGCAGCGTTGGATACTCTCAGATTGACTCCGGATGATATATTTGCTGCTGTCAAACAGGTCTATCAGAAAGTAAAAGGCAGTTATTCCGTTATTGCCTACATTGCTGAACAGGGGATGGTTGCATTCAGAGATCCCTATGGGATTAAGCCTCTTGTATATGGGGAACGGAAAAACGGGCTTATTTCTTCCTATGGAATCGCCTCTGAAAGCGTAAGCCTGAATCTGATGAATTTCTCTGACATTAGGGATGTCCTGCCGGGCGAAGCGATATTCATCGATAATAAAAGAAAATTGCACAGAAAAAAGATCGCGGATGGTCATCATACACCATGTCTTTTTGAATGGGTCTATTTTGCCCGGCCCGATACTTATATTGATGGTGTTAATGTTTATGAAACCCGAGTCAACCTGGGGCGTATGCTGGCGGATGACATCAAAAAGCTGGGCCTGGAGATCGATGTTGTCGTGCCGGTTCCTGATTCGGCTAGAGATGCCGCCATCGAAATTGCCAGAGACCTTAATCTGAGTTACAGGGAGGCATTGGTTAAGAACAGATATATTGGACGAACATTTATTATGCCTGCGGATGATGAACGCAGAACGTCGGTCCGTCAGAAATTGAATCCGATTGCTTCCGAACTGAAAGACAAAAATGTTCTTATTGTGGATGACAGTATTGTGAGAGGCAACACATCCAAAGCCATTATCAAGTTGGTCCGGAAATGCGGGGCGAAGAAAGTATATTTTGCTTCATATTCACCGCCATTGAGACATCCCTGTGTTTACGGTATTGATATGCAGACCGAAGACGAGTTTGTCGCAAGGAATGTGGACGAGGTAGAAATCGCCAACCGGATCGGAGCAGACAAGGTCATATATCAAACACTGGATTCGTTAAAAAAAGCGGTTCATATGGGCAATGAACAAATTCAGGAATATTGTGCGGCATGCTTTGATGGGATCTATCCCACTGGTGATGTGACTCCGGAAATACTCGAAAAAATACAGAAAGAACGCAAACAAAATCAGCTGAAGCAATTAAAACTGAGTCTTTGACAAAGCCCCTGAATGAGGAATGTCTATTCTTTCTTTTCCAGTTCTTCCACCCGCTTTTTCAATTTTCTTACATCCCGGATAAGTTCGTAGAGATGAGGGATGGAAGCATATGCCTTTCTCCAATCCTGGATATCCAGATGTGGACTGCCGGATACAAATGCTCCATCAGGAAGACTTTTTGTGATACCGGTATGGGCGGCAGCGATGACATGATCGCCGATAGTGAGATGATCGGATATTCCGACCTGGCCGCCGGTGATGACCTTTTCTCCAAGCCGTGTACTGCCTGCGATCCCGGTCTGTGACACCAGAATGCTGTTAGGTCCGATCTCGACATTGTGTGCGATTTGAACGAGATTGTCTATTTTTGTTCCTTTTTTGACGATGGTCTTTCCTAACGCTGCCCTATCAATGCATGAATTGGCTCCGATCTCGACATTGTCCTCAATGATTACGGTTCCTGTCTGAGGGATTTTTACGTTTTGTCCATCCACGGTCTGCTGGTAGCCGAAACCGTCGGAACCAATAACGGCTCCATTGTGAATGATTACATTATTCCCGATCCGGATATTTTCCCGAAGAGAAACATTGGCATGAATGATCGATCCGAAACCGATCTTGACCTCTGGATACACTGCGACAAGGTGGAAAATTACCGTGTTATCCCCGATTTCAACGCGATCGCCGATATGGGATAACGCTCCAATGGAAACGTTCTTTCCTATTATTGCAGATGGAGAGACATAGCTTGTAGGATGGATCCCAGGTTGTGGCCTGTATGGGGCAAAAAACAGGGAAACGGCTTTGATAAAAGTGAGATAGGGGGTTTTGGAAACAAGGGCCGGGATCCGGTCGGATAAAACGTTCGGCGGGAGAATGACGGCCGA
>DAOVDI010000130.1 GCA_030669585.1 Acidobacteriota bacterium | reverse complement strand
AACCAGTTAAAACCCAGGTGGGTTTTTGCTCCCTTTGCTTTTGTCTGGATGCTGTTCCCGGTCAGTATTCTATTAAAATTTTTAAGCGGGAAATCTCCGGCCCTGTTTTCTAATCAGATAAGCCTTAACCTGACGCTTCTTATCCTTTCCGCGGTTTTAACCGCGTTTCTGTTTAGTGCAGCACGCTGGGATATCTCATCAAAACCGGCCCGGCTTTTGCCTGCTTCCGGAAAGATCTTTCTCCTTGTACTCGGTCTGATCTTTTTCGTCTCCCACGGTTATCGTTATCTTTTATGGGCAACAAACCCGCCCCGCCAACTTCATCAGATCTCACAGGATTACGGAAAGGCCTTTGACCAGGCTGTAATTGCCGGTCTATGGGCGCCTGTGATCTGCCTTGAGAATCGACACAAAGCGCACGAATACTTCCGCGGATACATCAACAGCAGAAAAGACCTGTTTGAGCATTTCAAAATCACGCACATTTTTACGACAACAGCCTACGGAGAAGACCTTATCTTCAAACAGGATTTCCCTGAGATCATGAAAAAGGCAAGACTTAAGGCCCGTTATCACATCTGGACAATCCAAGCGCTGCTATATGATATACGCCCGATTTCCCGTAAAGAAGAACAGGGGAAATTCGAAGCCGAGCTGTATACCCGGAAGGGAAGCATGCCGCAGTACGACAGGAAGGCATCAGAATCTTTTGCTGTTGTTAACAGGTCGAAAAAACCGGATTACATTGTCCAAGTGCAGTCGGAAAAAATCTATCCAAAAGGAACCTATGAGATCTTATTTAGGCTTAAATCAACCGGCAAACCACGGCCATACGAACAAAGAGCAGCCCGTCTGGATATTGTGGCCCAAGATGCCCACAGAGTTATTGCCCGCAGGGATTTATTTTTTAGTGAGACCGCCTCAGACAATTACCGGGAATTTTCCATCCGAATAAAAATCAATAAACATCTCAGGCTGGTTTTCCGTGTATACTCGGACAATGGAGCACAACTCTGGCTCGATTGGGTCAAAATCCAAAAAGTTGAGGAGAACTGAGTACTTTAAGCTCAGGAAATCTCACGTACGATCTGATCAGCTGCCAGCACAGCCTTCTCAATCCCTGCAAAAACAAAATTTTTAGATCTAATTAGAGGAAAAGCATTCAAGACTTTTCTGGTCTCTTCCCATTCGATCATCTTTGAAAAACCTGGAATAACTCTATTCAAGGATTCAAGACATTTTTCCTTCTCACCGGAGATATCTGATGGCAAATATTTAAAATAGCGGTCAGCGACAATGACGGTTCCGTGCTTTTTTTCGGGAGCAAGTTCCGCCGGATCGGAAAGTCTTTGAAACCAGTACTTTTCCTCGGGAAAGATAGCTTCAAACCAGGTTTTTTGTAATTGTTTGTTCAATCCAAAATAAAACATCAAAGAATGCAGAAAAGGGCCATGGGGTGTACAGTCGATGAAATCTCCGGTCACATCGGCAGTCCGGGTGATGATTTGTCCCCCTAAATCCTTGATCCGATCCACAAGCGCGTTCGGAATGGTCTGCATCCCGCCTCTGAGATAATATTCGTGCCCTCTGACCAGAGCAGCTTTTATAAGGGTAATGATCTGCAGCCCTGATGTTTTTTCCCCTGAAAACCGCTTTTCAAGCATGGGCTTCAATATTTTAAGACTCAGAGGAGCCAATTTCAGGAGTTCAACAATCCTGTTATAGACATAGAAGCGGCCGTTATAATAAAGGGCGTGGTTGATTTTTTTTCTGTAGACCATTTCCCCGATACCTATCTCTTTGATCAATTTTCGTGTTTCTTTGTGCTGATTCCACAGCAGGTGAGGCCCTAAGTCCAGTACCTGGCCTTTTCGTAAAAAACTGCGGCAGACCCCCCCGACCCTGGACTCTTTTTCCAGGACTATAACCCTGTTTCCGGCTTGAGCAAGACGAAATGCCGCGGTCAGGCCTTTTACTCCGGCCCCTAAAATCCTGTACTCTTTTTTCATCAGGATGGATTGTAAAGGATTTACTGCCAAAATGAAATCCTTTTTCCCTGCCAGTAAACCCGTACCACTCATAAAAATCTGTGATGCCAAATCCGAATGAATGGCCGGGTGTATAAGCATTCCATGCATCATTCGTTGACAAATAATTTTAACTTAGCTAAGATACCTTCTATTTTTCATAAGAGGAGTTCCAGATGAAAGGAAAAGTCAAATTTCTTAGCTTATTATTTGCTTTTGTCCTTGTTTCAACATTAACATTTAGTTCGGAAGTGCTCTCTTCCGGTGCAAGCGATTGCCATAATTCAGCTATTGCGGTAAATAAAAACGGTATAGTTCTTGTTGTTTTCTGTCAGGGCGGAGGTCCTGAAGATGGTGCACTCTGGTATAACGTTTTCAAGGATGATCAATGGCAGGGTGCAAAAAACACTCAATTGACGGTGCTTACAGGATGGAGTCCACAGCTGGATGTGGATGCGGACGGGCTTTTCCATTTGGCCTGGGCGGATGGTCATTCTCGTTATGCACGTGAAATCTACTATGCTACCTATGATCAGGACTCAGGATGGTCTTCCCGGGAAATGATCTGGGACAGTCCGGAGAATTCAGCATGGGAACGGATTGTTATCGATGGGGATAAAGTCCACATTATTTGGTTTCATGAACATGTGGGCCTTTATGTTTCCGATATTATCATGATAACGAAAACTATTGGAGGAAACTGGCCTTCTGCATACGAACGGATTTCCTGGCATCCTTATGACGAGTCTATTCATGCAGCCTTTGACATTAAAAACAACAGACTGCATGTCACTTATATGGAGGGAGTTGGTACCCAAGGCGGCACCTGGCGCCTGCGGTACAAGGAAGGGGAACTGGGGCAAAACTGGGAAGCCACGAGTCCGATCACCCTTGAAACTCCTGCATGGTACCCGGATCTTGAAGTAGACCAGAGTATAGATTCACATATTATTTGGGGTACCCGAAGTGGGAACCTACTGTACCAGCATCAAGTCAATGACACTTGGCAAAGTATTAACTCCATTTCGAACATGTACTGTCCCCTCCAGCACCCGGATCTTCATTTTGCCAATGGTGTTCTTTGTGCGGTTTGGCTGCAGGAAACTCAGTTGGGAAAACATATATATTATTCCGTCAAAACCCCACCCGGGACGTTTTCAACTCCCACAATGGTTGAGGAGACACGTGAAGGGGACTATCCTCAGGTCTGGATCGACAATTTTGGTTATGCGCATTTTGTCTATGACGAAAGAGGTGGGGGCAGACATATAAAATATGAAAAAATCCAGGTCTATGACCCCCCGGCTCTTCTGGCTGTGGATAAGGATACAATGAGTTTTACCCTCGAAGGTGACAACCCTCCATCCCAGAGTTTTAATGTGAAAAATGAGGGGTCCGATTCTCTTACCTATACCATCACAAAGAATGAGGATTGGTTATCTCTCAGCCGTTCACAAGGAACTCTTCAAGCCGATGAGGAACATGAGGTGACTGTTAGTATAGATGCCGAAGAGAAGGATGAGGGTATCTATACTGATACTATCCTCATCGAAAGTCCTGAAGCTGTAAACAGCCCGGAGAAAGTTGATGTGACTTTAACTGTTTTAGCTCCACCGATTTATGAGCCACTCAACTTTTCCGGTAAAATCCTAGTGAACAAAGCGCTATTTTACAGGGAATACATTCACAAGCTGACATGGCAGGCTAATCCGGATAACAGGGATATTGTCGTCTATCGGTTATTCAGGAATGATGGTGTCAACCGTATTCTGATCGCAACACTATCTGCGACCACTTTCGAATATGTCATACGCGGCATACTGGACAGTACTGTTACATATAACTATGAATTGGCTGCTGTAGACAAAAGAGACCGTGAAGGTCCTGCCGCAAAGCTGGATCTATCCGGCACGGGTTCAATGCGGAAAATTTCAACCGACTATGAAGGCAGCCGTTTACGGCTGTCTTTATTTTTTGCTCTTAGGATTTTACAGATTAAAATGGAAAATTAAACCGATTCCGTATTCCATTCCACCCAGGTTTAATTCGAGATTATTATCAACAGTTTTGGCCGAATTATATTTGACCATCAATTTTCCGGATAGGGCAGGTATCATATGTATATAAATACCGGTCTGTAAGTGGTAGCCCATTTTAGATCCGCCGACCGAAGGGAAAGCAAAACTTTCGGGGAAAATTTCTTTGTAACTGATGTAATCCATTCCAAATCCCGCAAATGGAGTGAAAATATCGATCTTTCGCAGGTACCGGACCGCAATGGAAAACATAGTATGACTGAACCTAATATCTTCTTCGTAATAAGAGGTTTTTCCGCTTTTTCTGTAATGAGAAACTGCTGTCCATATATCAAAATTGTTGACGTTAAAAGGAAGAACAAATGACATCTCTACTCTATAATTAACTATACTTTTCCCGTATAGATCCTGTAAAAGAGAATCCTGCGGACAGAAATATCCTCCACCGACTCCTATACTCATATCTTTCACTCTGATCGAGTCAGCAGAAACCTTGGGCTTTATTTGAACCGGCGTTTTTTGTTCTGATATTTTAGTAACGGG
>DAOVDI010000094.1 GCA_030669585.1 Acidobacteriota bacterium | reverse complement strand
CTGAATCTGCTTTATTCCATAAATAAAACTCTTAAAATCTACGATATAAACAATGTTCTGGCAGTTGACTTAATAAAATCTCTTCATCAGGTCATTCAGGACGTGATTCTCAAATATAATGAAGCGAGTATTCTTCTTCATCAGAATTCTCTCTTTTTAAACAGAGTTAAAATCAAATTCGGGTATTCTTCATGCCGTGTCTATAATTTTATAGAAAGGGAATTTCACAGCCATGATATCAGTCAGTTAAATTTTTTCCCCGGAATAAGCGAAGAACAGCTCATTAAGTTCCTGACTCTTTTTAAAAGAAAAGAGGAGAAGGTCACTAACTCTTTTAATAACTTTAAAGATGTTTTGAAATCTTCCGGGTTGGATACAGTAACCATTGAGCGGTATGTCCATACCGAAAGAAAAAAGGAGGGGGAAAACGAGAAAAAGCAGGCTGCACGGGCGTATTTCTGGGGTATTATTCATCTTAAAGAGATATTTCAGAAGTACAAATCCAAAAAGAATATACCCATCCTGACGACAAAACGATTGATACAGACACTGTTTATGCGGCTTTCTGACAACGAATCCTTTCTGTATGGAATGACAACCATCAAGAATTTTGATGGATACACTCTCAATCACTCTGTGAATGTCTGCATTTTGAGTTTGGCCATGGGGAAGAGGTTGGGACTGGATAAGAGTGAACTGATCGATCTGGGTATCAGCGCCTTTTTTCATGATATCGGAAAGCTGGATGTTCCCAAGGATGTTCTTGATAAACCGGGAAAACTGGATCATGATGAACGTCAGGTTATCGAAAAACATTCCCACTACGGAGCAGAAACTCTGGTACGGCTCAGGTATTCCAATTATATTCCCATAAGTGCCATCAGTGTCGCAATGGAACATCACTCTGGGGAGGGTGACAGGGCATATCCCAGATACACCAAAAAAAAGAATATCGGCCTCTACAGCAAGATCGTCAAGATCATCGATGTGTTTGACGCGATCACCACAAAAAGACCCTATAGAAAAAAGGTTTTTACCCGGGTTGAAGCGCTGAATTTTATGGCAGAAAAATTAACAGGAGAATTCGATCCGGTTCTTCTTAAGGTCTTTATCAGAATGATCGGGGAATGTCCTGTGGGAACGCTTGTTCTTCTTGATACAGGAGAAGCCGGGATTGTGAATAATATAAATCCCAGCCCGGCTTTTCAGTTTCGCCCTTTGATAAAACTGATAACCGATAAAACAGGCAATCGGATCGACGGTGATATTGTTGACCTGTCCGGGATAGAACCGGGAACAGATAATTTTATGCGATCGATCGTTAAAATTTTAGATCCCAGTGATTATGACATAAGAATATCAGACTATTTCGTCGCACAAACCCTCTAACTCTTAAAAAGCGAGTCGAGGATTAATACACGCCTGTCTCTAACTTCAAGCCGCCCCTCAAAATAGAGTCTGACTGCTTCAGGATAAATTTTGTGTTCTTCTTTTAGGATTCTTGCACTCAAAGTGTCTTCGGTGTCTTTCTGAAGGACTGGCACAACCGCCTGAGTGATGATAGGGCCCATATCCACATCAGGGATGACAAAATGAACAGTCGCCCCTGAAAACCTCACTCCCCAGTCAATGGCTTTCTGTTGGACATGCAGCCCGGTAAATGAGGGGAGCAATGCCGGATGGATATTAATAATCCTGTGTTTGAATTCCCTGCAGAATTCAGCAGTCAAAATTCTCATGTATCCGGCCAGGCAGATAAGGTCGATATCCCGGCTCCTCAACTCCTTGGCGATGGCCATATCATAATCTTCGCGGGATTCATAATTCTTTGGACGCAGATAAAGTATCTCCAGATTCCTGTCCTGAGCGATCTGCAGCCCTGGAGCGTTCTTTTTATTGCTGAACACGACCGTAATTCCCGCATTGATATAGCCTTTTTTGATAGAATCGTGAAGAGCCATAAAATTGGAACCGCGCCCGGAGATAAAAACAGCGATCTTTCCCTTTTTATTGGGGCTCCGAAAGGTTGTATCAGTCATGTTTTCCTCTTTGTCGACAGGTATGCTTTTAAAACCGTACGATCAGGCCAATTTTAACGGAAAAGCTGCTTAGGTCCAGAACAGCTTCCGAGACCGAACGAATAGTATTTCCTGAAGGGGCTTCAGGTAGGACTGCGAACTGCGTTTCCCAAAAACCCAGATTGGAGCTGTATTTCTCATAATGATAAAGTTTTCCAGTCTCTCCTATTTTATTTTCCCCGGAAAAACCTTTGACTTTCGCCTTACGGAAAATGCCCTCCAGGAAAAACCGGACCCCGGGCTCGATTTCGAAAATAAATCCAAGGCCTGCCTGATAGATTGGGCTTCTGGCTGTAACTTTATTCACATTCTCGTAAAAATACTTTATATTCCCGGACCGCAGCCTGCCGTCTCTGTCGATATATTTTGTCCAGAGTATTCCTGTTCCCCCTTTGGCATAAATGCTGAAAGATCTCCATAATCTCAAAAAAGCATAACCTGATAAAATAAGGGGAGTGGCGCTGACCTGGACTGGGTGGACGTATGTAAATATTCCGACTGTTTTTTGGACAGACGTTTCAGTACTGGGCTGCGATATTTCTCCGAAGATCAGACCCGAACCAATACTCAATGCAAAATTTTCAGAAAGCGATAAAAGGAATTCTCCTTCAAGATCAATCATTGATCTAAGTTCCTGCGCTTCTCCGCTGAGTAGATGAGAGTTTATATGAGCGTCTGCCTCAAGTTCATGCCATGTGAACCAGTCCTGCAATAATCGGTTTACATTGACGGGATTAATAAAGTCCAGTCCTGTAGAAAATTTAATGCTGAGGTCTACGGTGTAGACAAGAGGTGCAATACAAATAAACACCAAAAGGAAAATTGCGGCTTTTTTCATCACGATTTAATTTGGAAAATTTTTGGAATGGCATTTTTCCAGGTGTTGTATGCTAAAGCCACCGGGACTTCGATGCAGGGCTTTTCGCCGTGCCGGATAAATATTTTTTGTCCGTTAACCTTGCCTATCCGGGTGATTGGAATGTCCCTCTTCCCGGCCAGATCCAATACTGTATCGAGATTTTCAGGCTCAACGGTCACGATGATCCGCGACTGTGTTTCGCCAAAAAACAGGGCGTCGGTTCGGATGCTGTCCTTCAGACTCACTTCGCATCCCAAAAAGGCTTCTGCGGAAAAAACACTTTCCGCCAGGCAGACAGCCAGGCCCCCCTCTGAGATATCGTTGGCCGAAGCAATAAGCTTTTTTGCAGCAGCCTCGATACAAAAATCCTGGACTTTTTTTTCAGCGGCCAGGTCGATTTGAGGAGGAATTCCTTCTTCCTTTCCGTGTAACGCCCGAAGATATACTGTTCCGTTGAGTTCTTCTTTGGTTTTTCCAAGAAGAAGAATAATGTCTCCCTCGTTTTTAAATCCCTGGCTGACCGCCTTATGAACATCATCCACAATTCCCACGATCCCCAGAACAGGAGTTGGAGAGATGGGAGCTCCCTCTGTTTCGTTGTAAAAACTCACATTCCCTCCGGTCACTGGAATGGAAAAGGCCTTGCATGCTTCAGCAATACCCTCGACGGTCTCTATGAACTGCCACATGATTTCCGGTTTTTCAGGATTGCCGAAATTGAGGCAGTTAGTTACACCCAGGGGTCGCGCTCCGATACAGGCCAGATTGCGGCATGCCTCTGCCACGGCTATCTTCCCTCCGGTTCGAGGATCCAAATAACAGTAGACAGCATTTCCATCCAGAGTCAAGGCCAGGGCGCGGTTTTTCCCTTTGAGCCTCAGGAGGGATGCCCCGGCTCCTGGAAGGAACACGGTATTGATCTGGACCATATGGTCATACTGCCGATAGACCCACTCTTTATTGGCAATGGTGGGCTGTGAGAGGACCAGGAGAAAAGCCTTGTTGTAGTCTTCAGGGGGGGCAGGGAGGTTGATGTTCCTGATACGGGATAGACATGCCGGCTTTTTGCTTTGTCTGTTGTAGACCGGACAGGAGTTAACAATGGCATCCACGGGAACATCGACGACAATCTCTCCTCCGGCTTTAACCTTCAGCTTATTGCCGTCGGTCACATGGCCGATGATAACCGCTTCCAGGTCCCATTTAGCAAAGATCTCTTGCACCTCTTTGACAGTTTTATTTGTGGCTACGAGAAGCATTCTTTCCTGTGATTCAGAAAGCATGATCTCATAGGGAGTCATTCCCTCTTCTCTTTGAGGGACGAGATCAAGATTGATCTCGATACCGGTTCCAGAATTGGAAGCCATCTCTGAGGATGAGCAGGTTAAGCCTGCGGCGCCCATATCCTGGATTCCGACGATCAAACCTTTGTTCATGACTTCAAGGCAGGCTTCAAGAAGAAGTTTTTCTTTGAACGGGTCTCCGACCTGGACATTGGGTCTCTTTTCTTCGAGGTCTTCCCCGAATTCAGCAGATGCCATGGTTGCGCCATGGATACCGTCCCTTCCTGTTTTGGACCCGATGTAAAGGACAGGATTCCCCGTGCCTTCGGCTTTGGCATAAAAGATCTTGTCGTGCTCAGCGATCCCTAAGCAAAAAACATTAACAAGTGGGTTTAATGCATAGCTGTCATGAAAATAGATCTCTCCGCCAACTGTCGGAACACCCATGCAATTTCCATAACCCGCGATTCCTGACACTACTCCGTCTATAATGGATCTGTTATGCGAATTCGACAGAGGGCCGAACCTAAGAGAATTCATTAATGCAATGGGCCTTGCCCCCATTGTGAAAATATCCCGTAATATCCCTCCGACCCCAGTGGCTGCTCCTTGATAGGGTTCGATGAACGAGGGGTGGTTGTGTGATTCGATTTTAAAGACAGCAGCCATGCCGTCTCCGATGTCAATTATCCCTGCGTTTTCTCCGGGGCCCTGAATGACGTTTTCTCCGGTGACCGGAAGTTTCTTAAGATGGATTTTGGAGCTTTTGTAGCTGCAGTGTTCTGACCACATCAGGGAGAAGATGCCCAACTCTGTGTAAGATGGTTCTTTTCCGATCAGATCGACGATCCGGTTGTATTCTTCAAAAGTCAGACCGTGCTTTTCTAAAAGCTTTTTATCGATCATTTCCGACTCTCTATATAATCAATGATGGATTCAAATATAATTTTTCCGTCTGCGCTTCCCAGCAGTGCTTCAGATGCTCTCTCAGGATGAGGCATCATTCCCAGTACGTTCCTGTCCAGGTTCATGAGGCCGGCAATATTTTCCATGGATCCGTTGACATTGGCCATTTCACTGATACTGCCATCCGGGTCCGAATAGCGGAATACGATCTGATCGTTTTTTTTCAGTTCGACAAGTGTTTCCGGAGTGGCATAATAATTACCGTCAAAGTGAGCGATAGGGATTTTTAATATCTGTCCGGCTTTGCTCGATCTTGTAAATGGGGTCTGGTCATTTTCGATCCTGATGTGTATATGCTGGCAGAGAAATTTCAGGTTTTTATTGCGCAGCATGACCCCTGGTATAAGTCCCAGTTCCAGAAGGACCTGGAATCCATTGCATATCCCGAGAATGATGCCGCCTTTTTGAGCGAATTCTGTGATTTCTTGTATCAGAGGAGAAAAACGGGCGATGGCACCAGACCGGAGATAGTCCCCATAAGAAAATCCACCGGGAAGGACAATGCAATCACAGTTTTTCAGGTCATGATCTTTGTGCCAGAGAAAAGTCGTCTCTTTGTCGAAAACGTCCCGCAGCACATGAAATGTGTCATAGTCGCAGTTTGACCCTGGAAAAACCACTACACCAAATTTCATTTGATGATCTTCCAGTCGAATTTTTCAATGATTGGATTTGCCAGTACTTTATGAGCGATCTCCGGCACTACTTCATTCATCCTGTCCTCAGAGATTCCATCTAATTCCAGTTCAAATACTTTTCCCTGCCTCACATCCTTAATAAAATCATATCCTAATGTATGCAAAGCGTTCTTTACTGTCTGGCCCTGAGGATCGAGGATGCTTTCCTTAAAAGAAATAAGAATTCTAATCTTCATCAGATAACACCCTGTTAAAAATATAATCAATTTTATCTATGTATGGATCCAGAGAGAAACATTTATCGATCTCTTGCGGAGAGAGCTGCTTCTGGATCTCCGGGTCTGATTGGATCAATTCCTTAAAATCCAGATTGTTCTCCCAGGCTTTCATACTGTTGGTTTGAACCCGTTTGTAGGCCGTTTCCCGTGACATGCCTGCCCTGGTCAGGGCCAGCATCACTCCCTGTGAGAAAACGAGCCCTTTGGTAACGTTAACATTTTTTTTCATTTTTTCCGGATCAACGTTCCAGTTCGCAATGATATTTTCTGTTTCAGAAAGAAGAAAATCCGTTATGATAAACGAATCAGGGAGGATAATCCTCTCTGCTGATGAATGGGAGATGTCCCTCTCGTGCCACAAAGCAATATTTTCCATTGCGGTCTGCAGGTTTGAACGGGGGATCCTTGCCAGGCCGGAGATCCTCTCTGCGCGGACCGGATTTTTTTTGTGGGGCATAGCAGATGATCCTTTCTGCCCTTTAGTGAACGGTTCTTCTACTTCCAGGACTTCGGTCTTCTGTAGATGGCGGAGTTCGACCGCAAATTTATCCAGTGAGGCGCAAATGAGGGCTAAAACGGATACTACCTCAGCATGCCTGTCTCTCTGGAGTATCTGTGTCGAGACCTTTGCCGCTTTAAGCCCGAGTTTTTTCAGGGCGATTTTTTCAATCTTTGGATCAAGATGGATATAGGTGCCTACAGCCCCGGCGATCCTGCCAACACTGATCCCTTCCAGTGCAGCATCCACACGTTTGATGTGGCGCTGAATTTCCTCATACCACACAAGTAGTTTTATACCGAACGTGATAGGCTCTGCGTGGACTCCGTGAGTGCGGCCGATAATGACCGTGGTTTTATGGATCAGAGCCTGTTTTCTGATAACATCCCTGAGACGGACCAGGTCTTTTCGTGTTTTTTCAAGGGCCTCCTTGATTAATAGAGAAAGGGAAGTGTCCACCACATCATAGGATGTCAGGCCGAGGTGGACATAGCGGGAGAGATTGCCAATATGCTCTGCAACCGAAGTCAAAAAAGCGATAACATCATGCTTTACGACCTTTTCGATCTCGTCGATCCGATCGGTCGTAAAATCTGCCTTGTCTTTAATCTCCTTCAGCGCCTCATCCGGAATCTTTCCCAGTTCGTTCCATGCCTCACAGACAGCGATCTCAACATCGAGCCATTTTTGATATCTGTTCTGGTCTGTCCACATCGAGCCCATTTTTGGTAAAGTATATCTTTTTATCATGGAATAAGACCCTTTCTGAAATGATGCATAATCATATCAACATATCTCCTGAATTGTCCAGTTTATTTTGGCAGCATTTTTTATGAATAGGCCAGACCCCTGGGTTATTCACGGGTCGAGGAAAGGTCAAAGAAAAACAGTCTATAGAAGTTCTTAGAAGTCTATAGGAGTCATCGAAGTCAAAGAAGGCCAAGGATTCAAGGATTCAAGGGGTCGAGGATTCGAGTGTTTTTATTGTGTCCCATTGAATTGAGTGCCTGGACTATTTACGATTCGAGGTTGATGCATCTGCAAGAGGCTGTTCATGAAGCCGTATTCATATACTGCGAATGCGCCGCAACAAAGCAGATCGGCTCGCCCGAAGGGTAAAAAGTTGCGATACATAAAGATAGATCTTCAAATGATTGTATTGATGCTTAAACGTATCGCAAATTTTTATAAATAATCCAGGTTTTAATACTTGACAATTGACTGGATTTCCGCTAGTATCACGTTTGTAAAATTTTACGCTTTCTGTACAGAGGTGCTGGCACAATCAGTCAATTATTCGCGGTTAGGATATCCTAAGATAAAATCTTTCTTATCAATTCTCCCAACTCGCTAAGGTTGATATATCAGTTTTCATAAGCATCTTCAGAGGGGATTATTTGCCAGCGTAGCTCAGTTGGTAGAGCAGCTGATTTGTAATCAGCGGGTCGGGGGTTCGAATCCTCTCGCTGGCTTTTTTAGGATTATTGGTTGTGTATATGGGCAGGTACCAAAGTGGTCAAATGGGGCGGGCTGTAAACCCGCTGGGGTAACCCTTCGGAGGTTCGAATCCTTCTCTGCCCATTTGAGCGGGAATAGCTCAGTTGGTAGAGCGTCGGCCTTCCAAGCCGATGGTCACGGGTTCGAGTCCCGTTTCCCGCTTACTTTGTTTTGCTGAGCAATGCCCACGTAGCTCAGTTGGTAGAGCACGTCCTTGGTAAGGACGGGGTCACCAGTTCAAATCTGGTCGTGGGCTTTTATTTGTATCTATAAATCGCCAATAGATAGGAGGTAAGGAATGGCAAAGGAAAAGTTTGAAAGATCGAAACCGCATTTAAACGTAGGAACGATTGGGCATGTTGACCACGGGAAGACGACTTTAACGGCAGCGATCACAAAGGTGCTGAACAAGAAGTT
>DAOVDI010000028.1 GCA_030669585.1 Acidobacteriota bacterium | reverse complement strand
AGCGCCGCAGCTGCAGCGGATGTGTTTAAAAGAAACTGTCGTCGATTCATTCTTTCTCAATAAGTTTTAAAATTGTCAGTTCATCCGGCTGATGCTGAGCACGATCGGGAAGTCGTTATCCTGCCCGCCGGGATTCCAGGGTGTTCCCTGGCCTTCGGGAGTCATTTGTTTCAGGATCGCTGAAGCTTTCTCGTCAAGGTTGTGGAATTTGGCTGCGGCCCACCTTGCTACAGCGTTATTGTCCGGCCTGGCCTTTATCCAGTCTGACAGCAGTTTTTCCGCTTCTGCCGCGTTGCCTTTTTTCCGCAGAACCAGCGCGCTGATGTAATGTCCCGCTCCCCAGCGGTTCCTGTATTTCCGGGTAGCTTTGATGATATTCTCATGGAGGTTATCAGCCTTTTTTATTTTTCCGGTTTTTTCATAACACAGCGCTGCTACATAATCCTCAAGTCTTTCATCGGTGTCGTAGGGCTTGCCGGCGCCGAGGTTTTCCGGCCATTGCCGGGCCTTTTGAACCAGCGCAAGGGCCGAGCTGACAGCATTGTCCTTCAAGCGAGAAAGAGCATAGAGCAGGCCGGCCTGGCGGTAGAGGTCATGCCCCTCCCGGGCTCCTTCGTAAGGAAGGATATTGGTTTGTGTCAGAACATCAAGGCTCTTTTTGAATTGGTTGTTCTGGATAAGGGCTTTTGCGAGGTCCATGGCCAGGATGTAATCCTGGGGCCGCTTTTTTTGGATTGCGGCTGCGCTTTTAAGCGCGAGTTTTGGATAGTTGGAAACCAGATAATGCCGGGTCTGCGCACGCCAGGCACGCCAGTTTTCCGGGTCGATCTTTATGGCGCGCTGAATGTCGTTGAGTGTAGATCCGGCTCCGACGGTGGATATTAGAAGCTCTGCTCTGGCAAGGTAAAAGGTGGGATAATCAGGGATATTTTGGCACGATTGAAAAAGCCTGCCGGCTTCCTGTGTGCGCCCAAGATTCCAGAAAAGAAGACCGAGGTAATATTTGGCCTTCCAGTAGTTGACCTGATCGATCGCCCATTCCAGCACCGGGATGGTCTCCAGGCGGAATGGAAAAACCAGATACGGAGAAGCCTTCAAAGCCCGGTCGAGATATTTGCAAGAATACTGTTCCGCTGTGTTTCGGGTCAAGTAGGCCAGCCAGAGATGAACCACCGGATGAGATGGGGCTTCCTTTAATACGCTGATCCCTTCCTGGATACGTCCTATATCGACATATTTGAGAGCCAGTTCCAGGTAGGTCTCCTGGGGAAGCTCGTTTTGGATCATGGCTTTAAATTGATCGAGCGCTTTGTCCCCGCCTTCCAGGAGATAGGTTTCGAACCTGACAAAGTGATCGAGAGGATCGATAGCTTCGATGCGGCGCAGGGTCTTGCGGGCTTCTTCGGTCTTATTTTCCAATCGGGCCGTAACAGCCAGGATCTTATAGCTTTCCAGGTTCCGGCGGTTGAAATCAAGAGACCGGACAGCGTAATACCTGGCCTGCTCCAGATGGTTTTCTTTTAATTCCACGGCAGCCAATTGGTTGTAGGAAGCCGAACGCAGGGCCATGGAGCGTGCGGCCCAGCCGAATCCGTCCTTTGCGTCAAGAGTCCGGCCTATTTGCTTCTGTACGGCGCCGTAAATAAAATTGGCCTCTGGATCATAGGTAGACACAGCAAGGGCTTTTTTTGCATATTTGAGAGCGGTTTTATATTCACCGCGGCGAAAATAGAGTTCTGCTGTCCGGGACAGGGCTGGAAGATAATAAGGGTCTTTTTGCAGGCATACCTTTAAGCCTGACATAGCCCTTCCATAATACCGCTGTTTGGCAAGTTCGTCAGCGGTTATGAATAGACCCTGGGCTGAACTCCAGTCAAAAGCCCTGTCTGTCTCCATTGGACGTTCCAGCGACTGCTTTGCTATTGTGCCGGACCAGGTGAGTTTTCCATGCCCCAGGTCAACTTTAATGTCGCTTTCCAAGCCGGGGAGATCCAGAGTCTCATTGTATGTTTCCATAGGAGAAAGTTTCAAATGATGTGAGAATACCTCTTTACCGGCTGCAATCACAACCAGCCGGTCGTTGATCTCTCTGAGAGGAGAGATCCCCAGAGCCAGCTTGTTCTTTTCCCGCACAACATTCAGGGCTCCATAAGGAGAGGCCTGGACCACACCGCCGATATCTTTGACAGGAAACCAGATCTCTTTCCATTTGTGTGTGGAAAGCGGGGCGAAAAGGGCATGCTTGAATGGAGTAAGGGCGCTGTTGGAACCGGCCTGGTTGAGGAGCAGTCCTGTCTGCATCTCGATATACTGCCCATTGCCCGGATCTGTGAGCAGATCTTCCCAGATCCCGCCGGACCTGGACAGAGTCCAGAGCCAGAGCTTTTTTCCTGGTTTTTCATCGTACAGGGACCAGTTGCCGTAGCCGAAATTGGAATTATTCCAGTACCCGCTGAAAAACTCCGTGTATTTTCCCAGAATGTGATACGATTTACTGGGGCCGAAATCATTGTTGCCGTAGATGGAGATATTCCGGCCTTGTTTGTCGATGGGCCAGGGGTGTGCTTTGCCGCCATGTCCGATGTAATTCGAGCCGGGATAATGGAAATGCAGGTCATTGCTGGCCCTGGCGGCAGCGTTCATCCAGTGGTAGAGAGAATGATTAAGAGGAGTGGGATTGGCCCAGAAACATTCGGTTTCGAAATAAGCCTTATCTTTAGGCAGATGGATTTTTACCCGCCATTCGGTTCGTGAGGGCAGGTCCAGGCCGCCGACATAGCAGCTCACACTGCCGTCGTCTTCTTTTTTGATAAGGTAATCGACAGGAGTAGCTCCGGCAGGCGTGTGGCCGATGGTGCCGAAGTTGAATTCGATGCCTCCTGATGTCCAGGGGCCGCGCATAGCGATATTGCGGAATTTAACTACTTTGTTAAAGTAAATAAAGGCATTGCCTGTGGATTTTTCAACTGCTCCCCAGACTTTGCCTCCGATGTCCGGAGTGACGATCACCCGGACATAGGGGTTTTCCAAACGGACAACCTTCCATTTTATATCAGAGCCATCGTGGCTGTAGCCGCTGAATTTAAAATATGGGTAGATGCGTCCGATATTAGGGAAGGGGTCCGGGTCGGAGAAAGGATAGGTCTTGAAAACACGGTATTCTTCCTTGATTTGAGCGGTGTCTTCGGCTGAACTCAGGAGGGAGGGGAAGATCAAAAGGGATACCAGTACTAAAATAACGGCTGTTTTCATCTTGGACATATTTATCTCCCTATTTTTTGTCTTTAATGATTTTCAGGTATTCGTTGATCTTGTCTTTGAGGGATGGGTCCTGGACATGGGGAAGGATCGTTTCAAGTATGCGATGTGCTTTTTCATAATCCTTGTTGTTGATGAAAGCAACAGCCAGATTCACACCGATAGATACATCTTTGGGGGTGATCTTTAGAGCCTGTTGAAAACTTTTTATAGCCTCCGGGACCTTTTCCATTTTATTCAGAATGACCCCCTGGAGATTGTATGCCTGTGCCGAGTTGTCCCGAGCCTCGATCGATTTCCGGACAAAGTCCAGGGCTGTTTCCAGTTTCTCCTGTCTGAAGTAAAGCACGGCCAGATTAAAACTTGCATCCGGACTGCTGTCTATTTCAATGGCCTTTTTATATTCGGCTTCCGCTTTTTCATTCATGCCAAGTTTTTCATAAACAGCTCCGAGATGGAAGTGTGTATTGGAATTTTCGGGCTGGATCTCCAGCCCCTTCTTGAATGCTGCGGCAGCTTCCTTGAATCTTTCTTTTTTGACGAAGGCCAATCCGAGAAGATTTTGCGCGCGGATATGAGTGGGGTCAAGAGCGAGAGCCTGATTCAGATAGATGATCGCCTGGTCCTCCAGGCCGTAATTCATGGCCACAACAGCTTTATCGTACTGATATTGAGGGTCGTTTTCCTGCTCGACAGCCGTTTTTTTCTGGGATGAAACGCAAAAAGCCAAAAACAGGACTGTGGAAATAATTAGAAGAATTTTTAAGGGTTTCAACTGGCTATTTCTTTTTGACGGGGATCCAGATCTCGGTTTTATTATCCTTCGGGTCTGAGACCATACCAGGGTCGGTGAGATAACGCTCCAGGGATGGGCCGGCCGGCACGTATCCGTTGGCAAAGATCCATTTCATGATCTTCTCAAAAGTCTGTCCGACCTCTTCATAAGGGCCGCTGTGGATAGCGGAGGCGACATGAGTGAATTTCCATTCCTTTTTTTCAAGAGGAGGTTCGGGCTTGGGAACGGATGAGACCGGGGCTCCTATCTCCCACTCCAGATCCTCTGGTTTGACCTGGCCGGGGGAATTATAATAGATCCCAAACATGGTTCCTGTCGGCTGGATGCACTGCTTCTGCATAGCCAGCCAGAATTCTCCGATGGTCTGAGAGATCAGGGCGAATGGACCTTTCTTGTAGATACAGCTGTAGATAAAAGGCTGGATCTCTTTAACAGTGACAGCCTGCTCAACCGGTTTAGTCTCCTGAGCGGAAATCCCTGTTGAGACAACCAAAAAGGTTGCTGTCAGAATCAAGCTGATAATGGTTTTATTCATTCTATCCTCCTGTTCAAATAGCATTATATTTGAATATCAAAAAATCCTCAATGACCACAAATTGTGCAGGCTGTCATACTCTCGGTTCATTAAAAAAGTTAGCATTCTGAGGCATTCCTTTTCCACAGAATTATCCACAATTTTTGTGGATAATTTTCATAAATAATTTAGAGACTGCTTTATTCACGAGTCGATGAAAAGCCAAGGAAAAACAGTCTATTGAAGTCTATTGAGGTCCATAGAAGTCTATCGAAGTCGAAGAAGGCCAAGGGCCAAAGGCCAAAGGCCAAGGTAAGACGTCATTCCCACGAAAGTGGGAATCCAGTATAAAAAAAAGCTAGCCTAGATTCCCGTTTGCACGGGAATGATGTAAATTAAAGGACTTTGGGCTAAGCTGCTTTTAGCTTTGGGCTCTTCTTCTTTGGCTTCTTATTCTTTCACTTGAATCCTTGACCCCTCGACCCATGAATAATTTAGAGACTGCTTTATTCACGAGTCGAGGTTGCCGTAGCTGCGAGGAGTGGTTCGTGAAGCTGTATTTATATACTGCGAACGGAACACGATGAAGCCACTGCGGTGAGATCGGCTCGCCCGTAGGGTAAAAAAGGGCCGATGATTTTTTTATTAACGATCTATGATATTCAGCACTCAATTTAACCCTGGCAAAATTCTTAATTGAAAGCTATGACCATCTAAAATAAATCTGTGAATCGGCCATTTTTTATAAATAAAGCAGGTCAGACTATGTCTTTGTAGTAGCGCGTATACAGAGTGATCACCGGATTATGCCCGGTCAGCCGGTCCTTTACGATGAGAGTGGTGACAGGAGCCTTGGACCATTGGGTGAAAAGCATATCGTGTCCTACGCACAGGCCGACAAGAATATTAAAAGCGGTTCCTGCCCTGTTGAGAAGTTCAGCCTGGAGAATTGGATTACATGCGGCTTCGAACCTGTCAGAGCCGTAGATCTTATGCTCAGGAGGAATGTTCAATTCTGTTTTGTCCACAGCGCCGCAAGAACATACGACTGAAACAACGTCCAGGCCATGTTTTTCGAGGATAGCGCCGGCGCGGGCTGCCTCATCCGAAAGCCCGACACAGAAGGCAAGGCCGATCTTTTTTGCGCCGATCTTTTCCGCAAATGCCGCGATCTCCCGGATGCGGGGGCGGAGAGGGCGGATTTTGCCCTGGCTTGCGGCCTCCCTGTCATAACATTCCTTTTCTGTTATGGCAGAGCTGAGGTAAAAATTGAAAGTTTCAGGATCCTTATACTCTGACTTGATTTCTTCGATTATTTCATTAAAGTTTATTATGGGGCAGTAAGGAGGGAGAGGCGGCCTTTCGCCTTCAGGCAGTTTACAGGGTTTTGTTTTGCATTGTGCGCATTTGGGATCTTTCATTATTTCCTCCAACGATTTAATAAGTGCTTTGCCAAATTTTTAACTCTTTATAATTTTTTAGCATTTTACTCGAATCCCTGACCCCTGTCTGCGTGCAACGCCTGCCTGTGCGTGACCGCACGCAGACAGGCACAGGCAGGCCTTGAATCCTTATGATCCTTTATTATTCACGATCCGGGATTATTCCGGGTATAAACTAGCCCACCACTCCGGCTGTTTCTTAAGCCACTTATCGAACCAGGCCAGAATGGTCTTGGTCCAGATCTTTCTTTTGTAGTACTGCATGATGTGATGGTTCTGGTCCTCGATCTGGATGTATTCCACTTCCCGGCCCAGGAGTTTGAGTGCGGCAAAAAGCTGTGTGCTTTCACCAGGAGGAACATTTGTGTCCAAAGAACCGTGGAGAAGCAGCATGGGAGTTGATATCTTATCCGCGTTAAAAAGGGCGCTCTGGTCAATATAGATATCTTTCCGGTTCCAGGGAAAGCTGTTGGCTGTTGCAATAGCGCTGTATTGAAAACCCCAGTAGCCTTCCCCCCAATAACTGGATATGGAGCTGATGCCGGCGTGGGCTACAGCCGCAGAGAAAATATTGGTCCGGGTCTGAAGAAGCATGGTCATAAAACCGCCGTAGGATGCGCCGATACAGCCCACTTTACTAACGTCCACAAAAGGGTGGGCCTTCAGGAATTTGGTTGTTCCTAAAATGATCTCGTCAGCCACGACGATCCCCCAGTCATTAACATGTTTGGCTGAGAACTTCTGGCCGAAACCAGTCGTCCCGCTGGGCTGAAGCACATAAATGATATAGCCGTTTGCCGCCCACAGATTCTTAGGATAACGGCCGCCGAAATCCCGGGTGACAGGGGAAGTTCCGCCGTAGTAATAGACGATACAGGGATATTTACGCTTGTTGTCAAAGTCCGGCGGGTAATAGACACGACCCTCAATATCGATTCCTTTTCTGTTCTTAAACGTCCAGCGCTGGACCTGGCCGAAAGCAACATCTGTAAAGTCTTGCTTTCCTGGATCATTAAAAATGCGGAATTTGTAATCTTTGAGGTTGATGAAAAAAGCATGCGCCGGAGACGTGGCGCTTGAACCGGAATAAAGGGCAGCCGGCTTTGTCCTGGCCAGGGAGAACTGGTTGAGAACTTCGACTCCGGTATCGATCCGGAGGAAATTGCGGCTGCGCACATCGTAACGGTATAGGCAGCGGCTGGATTTATCACCTGTAATGAAGTAAATGATCCCTTCCTTGTCGTCTATGATGGCCTGGTCAATGGAGGGGGCGAACTCCTTGGTGATAGGGTCCACGTTTTTGGATTCAGGATTAAAGATATATGCCTGTGCATCATAATCGTTGGGAATCACGCCTTTGGGGAGATTGATGCCGGTTTCTCCGAAGGCCGAAGGACCTCCGATGACCAGCAGTTTTTTCCCGTCCGGGATCCACTGAGCGGAATTGATCCAGGGTCCCTCCCAGAGAAGCTCGGGTTTCATTGTCTTAAGATCGAGGGAATAAAGCTGAGTGTAGGAGTAAGGGCGTTTTGTATAGTCTATGACAGACCGGCTGAAGAGGAGTTTTTTTCCATCCGGGCTGATACTGTTAAGGGAGGTAGTCAATTCGCCGGTGGTCAGTCTCTGGCAGTAGCCGCCTGGAAGATCTGTTTTGTAGAGAAAGCTGCGGGTCCGCCATCCGGGAAGCCGGTCATTCATATTCTTGAATTTTTTAAAGCCTTTGATGTCTTTTTTTCCCTCTTGAGAGAGGGAATAAATGATATAGCTAGAATCCGGAGCCCATGTGAAACTCCCGAAATCATTCATTTTTTTAAGGAAGGGAATAGTCTCGCCTGAGGTTCGGTCAACGATCCAGAGTGTGGTGTCGTTGTTATCGCTGGTGGTGTATGCAAAATATTTCCCGTCGGGAGACCAGGACGGCACGGAGAAATTTGTGCCCCGGAGTGACAGGATGATCTTTCCGTCAGCGAGATTGTAAAGATTAAATGTATTTTCATATCGATCGCTTGGCGGCTGGGATTCACGGATGCATACGCCGGCAGCGGTTGCATCGGGAGAGATCGTAACAGCAGAGACCTTGGGGCCGTCCAGGAGAAGAGAAACCGACATCTTTTTTTTCGGTGACAGGCTGAATTTCGGAGGTTGGGGACCGGCGAATATTTCGTCAAAATAGAGGACAGCATTAAAATGCCAGTCCGTATTTGCCGCGGGATCATGAACGGTTTTGAGTAGGAGCAGGTGTTTACCTGTTTCCAGGAGGAGGTCGGTCGTCACTTTGCGTCCTTTGGGCTGGTCTTTTCCGTTCTCAGTACGGCTGAAGATCTTTTTTTGTGTGATACGCTTTCCGTTAAGATAGAGGGAGTAAACCTGAGGTGTTTTTATGGTCAACTTGGCCTGTGTCCAACGTGTGACATCGATGTATACTCCAAGGTAGGTGATGGATGGAAGCCCGGGGTCGGACTCGAGCTTGAGGGCAGCGCCTTCCGCCCGGATGCTTTTCCACCTGGCCTCTTTTCCTTGATGCTTAAATGCGATTCGTCCTGCTGCAGGAGCGAGCTTTTTGATGTTTATGTCATTAAAGAGGAGAAGGCCGGCTGCATCCATCGCTTTTCCTTTTTCATCATGGAATGCAGGATAAGGTGTAGTGAAAGGTCCGAGCTGCAGCCATTCTGTGATGGCAGAATTGATAGGTTTTTTACTGCTGCTTTGTGCGGAAATAAAGGTAGGTGCTGCCAGAATAAGAAGAATCATAAATACTGTTGCACATATGCGTTGCTTGCTCATAATTCCTCCTCGTCATTCCCGTAGTCAATAATTAAGCCCTATATCAATCGTCATTCCCGCATTCTACCTGTCATTCCCGTGCAAACGGGAATCCAGATTATTTTTTGTCTTTGACATATTTATCAAACCACTCGATCATCTCGGCAAGAACATGGAGCACGGATTCTTTGGAGCGGTATCCATGGCTTTCGTTGGGCAGCATGACCAGACGGGCTGTGGTGCCGTGCCCTTTGAGCGCGTGAAAAAGCCTTCGGGACTGGATGGGGAAAGTACCTGAATTGTTGTCCGCCTCTCCGTGGATAAGGAGGATGGGGGCATGGATCGTGTGTGCGTGCATGAATGGAGAGACCTTAAAGTACAGTTCCGGCGCCTGCCAGAGGGTGCGTCGCTCGCTCTGGAAACCGAAGGGTGTCAGAGTCCGGTTATAGGCGCCGCTTCTTGCACAGCCCGCGGCAAAAAGGTTGCAGTGGGCCAACAGATTGGCGGTCATAAAAGCGCCGTAGCTGTGGCCTCCCACGCCGACCCGTTTCGGGTCGATGATCCCCATTGCGTCCAACTTGTCGATGGCAGCCTTGGCCGCGGCGACGATCTGTTCGACAAAAGTGTCGTTCATGGTCTTTGGGTCACCGAGTACAGGCATTTGAGCTCCGTCGAGCACAGCATATCCCTGAGTCACGTAGAAGAGCTGGGAAGTTCCTCGAAAAAAAGTGAAACGGTGCGCCGAACCTCTGACCTGGCCTGCGATCTTCGGATCGCTGAATTCTATGGGATAAGCCCAGATAACACAGGGAAGCCTCTGGCCTTCCTTATAATCAGGCGGCAGGTAAAGAGTGCCGTATAGGTCCACGCCATCTGCCCGCTTGTATGTGATCCGCTGTTTTTTCATGCCGGTCATCTGGGGAGCGGGATCTTTATATATGGTGAGCGCCTTGACCTTTTTCTTCTTTTTGAGATCATAGAGGTAATAGTTGGGCGGCCCGGTTTTGGTTTCATGACTGATGATGATCTGTTTTCTGTTCTTCCCGGAAAAAGCAATAAAACGTTGATAGGTTTTTTCAGCGCTTTGGAACAGCCGTTCTTTTTTCAGAGTTTTCAGATTCATCCTGTCAAGAAAAGGCCTGTCGCCTCCGGGAGAAGAGCCGGAACCGGAGAGATAGATCCAGCTTTTATCCTGGAGCGGAATGCTGTCCCCTGTGATGGTGCGTGTGAAAACCGGCCTTCCAGGGTCGTTGTAGCGGTCCTGGGAGCTCATATTAATGAATTTCTTCGGTGTATGAGAAGGATCGTCCACATTGACCAGGGAGGATGTGCGCCAGCGACGCTTCCAGTCTCTTGTGTTGATGAACGCTTTTCCAACCGGTTTTAACCAGGTGATACCGGAAAAACGGTCTTTGCACTTGGATATCTCTTTGGGTTCGCCTTTAAAGGGAGCATCCAGGGTCATGATCTTGTCCCTATAAGGAACTTTCTTTTCAGGATCGCCATCGTCCAGGGCTTCGACCCAGACAAGGGTTGCCGGTTTGTGTTTTCTCCAGGTTACGGAACGAATTCCTGTGGCTACGCCGCTGATGGGGATCTCTTCCTCCACCGGATTTTCGGCCAGTAGATGTACGAGGTTTCCGTCCTTGTCCCAGATCTCGAAATTATGCGCGAAGCGGTAGTAGGGTACAAGGCAGGAATATGGTTTTTTAAGCTTGTAAACCATATAGAAGTTGTCGTCCGGAGACAGTGTTGCGCCGAGAAAGATACCTGGCGAAGCGATCTTTCTTTTTTCGCCTGTTACAGTATCAACTTCAAAGTACTGCGATTTTGTGTAGTAGTCGAACAGTGCCTTATCATAGGCTGTCTGAAGGAGGTCCTGGTATGTGCGGATCTTGGCCACCCGGCCCGAGGTTTCCTGGATATTGGGGCCCTTCGGAACCAAAGGTTTGGGCGGGGGGGCGCCGCGTTCTTTCAGGCAGGCGGCCACAAGAATGTAGCGGCTGTCGCGAAGCCACTGGAATCCAGAGGTCAGGGTGGCATTGACCTGAATACCCTTGATGGACCGGGCCTTTCCGGTTGCTGAGCCAGCAATCCAGAGTTCACAGCCATTATCGGTGTAATTAAGAAAGGCGATGTTTTTACCGTCATGGGACCAGCTAGGGTTTCCCAGCTTTGCGTCTTTGGGCAGCTTGACAGGAATGGTGATGCCGTCCTTGATATTTTTGAATGTAAAGCGAGTGTTGAACGTTGTGACCTGACGGGCATTGTATTTGGGAAGAAGCCGTGTTCCGGCTATCCGGAGCAGGGGCTGGGACATGTAATCGATGGAAGGATAGATCTTATACTCGTAGAGGAGCATTATTTCGCCTGTTGGACTCAGGCTGGCGCGGGGAGGCGGAACAGCGTTGATTATATCAAGGACTTCTTTTGGCGGCTGCTTGTAAGGCTCCTGGGCTGAGAGCGTTAAAGCAAATAGGAATAATAAAACAAAAATACAAACTGTGATTCTTTTTTTCATAATTTTTTCCTCCTCGTCATTCCCGTAGTCAATAATTAAGTCCTATATCAATCGTCATTCCCGCATTCTACCTGTCATTCCCGTGCAAACGGGAATCCAGTCTATTTTCTTTATTTTCATATCTTATCCTGGTTTCCCGCTTTCGCGGGAACGACGTTTGCCTTTCTCGCGTTAACCATTTCTTGTCGGCGAAGCTGTTATTCCTACCTACCCGTCATTCCTACCTACCCGTCATTCCCGTGTAAACGGGAATCCAGGTTATTTGTATATATTTCATACTAGATTCCCGTTTGCACGGGAATGACGATTGTGAGTGAACCAATCATTATTTATCAATATTTATGGAAAAGCAAATATGCTTCTTTATCAATACTCAACCTGGATTATTCACGGGTCAAGATTGCCGTAGCTGCGAGGACAGGTTAAATGATTCATTTTAAAGTGGTTGATTATATTACATTTCCTGTGATATTGTAATTTTTGAAGAAAAAGGGTAAATGCCATGGGGCCGTGTGAGATAGAGCTTAGTATCTTTTTAAAAAAGAAAAGAGGCTGTATTGAAAAATCTAAACAACAAAACCAAAAAACAACTTATTGAATGTATCGAAACCCTTCAAAAACAGATCAAGAAGCTGGAAAAGGATAAAAGTGAATCCCAAAACTTGGTTGGAGAGCTGAAGGATAGCGAAGGAAGGCAGCGCACTATTTTTCAATCAACGGGAACTGCGATGGTAATTGTTGAAAAAGATAAAATTTTATCTATGGCAAACTTGCAGTTTGAAAAGCTCTGCGGGTATTCAAGAAAAGAAGTGGAAGGTAAAAAAACCTGGACGGAATTTATTGTGAAAGATGATCTTAAAAGAATGAAAGAGTATCATCGCCTGAGAAGAATTTCTGAGGATCTATCGCCAACGAATTATGAATTCAGGTTTATTGACAGAAAGGGCCATATAAAAAATATCTTTCTGAACATTGCTATGATTCCTGGAACAAAAAAGAGCGTGGCGTCTTTATTGGACATAACCAAGCTTAAGAATATAGAGAAAGCGCTGAGGGAATCAGAAGCAAGATGGAAAGCGCTTAGTGAGAACTTGCCTGCCCTTATCATACTGCAGGACAGGGACGGGAAGGTTCTCTTTATCAACCGTTCGGTCTCTGACCAATCCAAGAAAAAAGTTGTCGGCAAATCTATATATAACTTTATTCCTCCCGGATTTCATAAGATCGCCTCTGATTGTTTTACAAAAGTTTGGAAAACACGTAAACAATGTTCATATTCAACCCAATTAAAGACAGCAGAAAGTAAAGTCCGGCACTTCGATGTTTGGGTGAACCCGGTATTTGAAAAAGAAGAAATTGTTGCCATAGTAAGCAGCTCTTTTGATGTCAGTGAAAAAAAACTGATGGAAAAGGTGCTACAGGAGAGTAAGGAAAGATTGTCGCTTGCGATAGAAGGAGCCAGATTGGGATTATGGGATTACAATTTTAAAACTGGCGAGATCAGCCGTAATGAGTATTGGGCGGAGATGCTTGGCTATACATTGAGAGAAATAGAAAATAATATCAGAGGATTTTATAAACTCATTCACCCAGATGATAGGGCTAAAACTGAAGAGAAAATGCAGGAACATGAGGAAGGCAAGTCGCCTGATATTGACGTGGAGCATCGCATGCTTAACAAAGAAGGGCAGTGGAAGTGGATACGGAACTGGGGCCGGATTGTCGATCGTGACAACAATGGTAAACCGCTTAGGGCTCTGGGTATGCACTTTGATATTACTGCACGCAAGCAGATTGAAGAAGAAATCAAAAAATACCGTGACCATCTGGAGGAACTGGTCAAGGAGCGCACTACAAAGCTGGAAGAGCAGAACAAAGAACTGGAGCGTTTTAACAATCTTTTTGTCAAGCGGGAATTCAGGATCAAAGAGCTCAGGGATAGAGTAAAAGAGCTGGAGAAACGGGAAAAAGGATTGAGCAATAAATAGGGGAAAACATGGGGATTAAGAAAGAACTTTTTGTATCAATGATTTTTCTTTTATGCATTAACATATTTACGGCTTTTTCCCAGGAGATAGATACTCTTAAAAGTAGATTGGCAGATGTAACTGGTAAAGAGAAGATAGAAATTTTAAACGAATTGGCCGGAGCTTATTGGGAATTACCGCCCAATGAAAGAATTGTATTTGCAGAGCAGGCTGTTGATTTATCTGAAAAATTTCATAATCAAAGGTCCAAAGCCGAAGCTTTCAATCATCTTGGAGTTGCTTACAACAATATGGGCGATAGTCAAAAATCCATGGATTATTTCCTGATGGCTTTAAAGATCATGGAACAAATCAATGATCATAGTGGCATTGCTAATTCTTATGTCAATCTCGGGCAGGCTAATTTCTATCTGGATAATTTTGATAAAGCGCTGGAATATTTTCAAAAAGCTCTGATGGTTAGAAATGAATTAGGTGATAAGTATGATGTGTCCCAATCGTTGATTCTGATCGGGAATGTAAAGGGAAAAACGGCTAAGTATGATGAAGCATTAGATTTCTATTTTAAAGCTCTGGCCATAAAAAAGGAAATTGACGATAAGAACGGCGTTTCCCAAATATACAGTAATCTTGGAAACATATATTTTAAAACTGGACCCCAGAAGAAGGCTTTGGAATATCGGGTAAAATCATTACAAAGCGCCCGGGAACTTGACAATAAGTGGGAGATTGCCCTCGCCGCTTTTAATATTGCCGAGTACTATTTGCACAACAGGCAGCCTGATAAAGCCTATCCGTATATTATTGAATCGCAAGATCTGTCGAAAAATCTTGATAATAAAGGACTGATTCGGGACAATTTGCATTTTTTTTCATTGTATCATGAATTAAAAGAAAATTATCAAAAGGCGCTCAAATATCAGAGAGATTATTCTGAGTTAACAAAAAACATGTTTTCGGAAGAGCTCGGCGAAAAGATCACTGAAATGCAAATAAAATATGAGACCGAAAAAAAGGAAAGAGAGAATCAAGCTTATAAGTTTCAGTTAGAAAAAGCACGGTCAGAAAGAATGCGACTTTTTTTGGGTTTACTGATTGCTTTATTAATTGTTTTTATTATTTATTATCGCTATCGAATAAAGAAAAAATCTGCTTTGTTATTAGAAGATTTAGTGGTAGAACGGACGCATGAATTAAAGAAAAAAATTAGTGAACTTGAACAAGCTGAAAAAACTCTTCAGGAAAGTGAGAAAAAATACCGCCAGTTGTTTGATAACTCTGTTATGGGGGTTGGGATTTCAACTCATGAAGGGAAATTACTTGTAATGAATGATGCTATGCTCAAAATGACCGGGTATACACAGAAAGAGTTTTCCAAAGTCAATCTACAGGAAACATATGAAGATCCCCAAGACCGGCAAAAATTTTTACATATCATACAAAAAGAAGGGGAAGTCGAAAACTTTGAAGTCAGGTTAAAAAATAAACAGGGGAAGGTGTACTGGGCAAATCTTTCCAGCCGGACCATAAAGTTTGACGGAAAAGATGCATTCCTGACCACAATCATGGATATAACCCAACAGAAGAGGGCAGAGGCAGAATTACAAAAACACCGCAAGCACCTGGAGGAACTGGTCAAGGAGCGTACTGAGGAGCTTGAAAATATAAACAAAGAGCTGCAAGAAAAGAACAAAGAATTGGAGCGATTAAACAAACTTTTTATAGGCAGGGAGTTCAGGATAAAAGAACTGAGGGACATGGTCAAAGAGCTTGAAGGAAAGGCGGGGGAAAAGCGGTGAGATTACGGACCAAGACAACCCTGGCATTATTGTTTTTTGTTATTTTTGTGTTTTTCGTTCTTTTTTTTGTTTTTCAAAATAATGTGAAAAATCTCCTCGAGGAGCAGATCGGAAAAGAGATTTCAACCACTATTCAATCAAGGGGACACCACATTGAATCACTCCTTCTTCAATATAAGGATATTACTGGAATGCTTGCTATAACAAACCAATTCCAGGATGCAGTGAATGAGAACATTGAATATAAAAAGAGAATTAAAAATGTCAACAAGAGGATCGAGAAAATTATCAAGTCGACTTTGGATATAGAAAAAGTCAGGGTAATTAATAAAGAGGGACAAGTCATTGCCTCCAATCATGAAGATACCGGTCTTGATCTGAGTTCGGATGAACTGTTCCTGAGGGCGAGAAATGATATTTATGTTCAAGATCTTCATATTTCCCGGTTTACCGGCCATCCTGTATTGAGTTTTTCAGCGCCCATAATCCTTAAAGGCAGGTTCAGCGGTGTGCTCGTTTTTGATGTTGTCTCTGATGAAATAATAAAGATTGTTCAGGATAGAATCGGTTTAGGTGAAACAGGAGAGATATATCTAGTCAATCAGAACAATCTTATGATCACTCCTTCCGGGTTTTTACCTGATGCGCTTTTTAAACAAAGAGTTGACATACAACTTGAAGAAAAACCTCAAGTTTATAAGAGTTATCGGGGGAAGAAAGTTCTTGGAACTTATTATTTTATTAAAGACATGAAATGGTTTCTTCTTGGGGAGATTGATATAAATGAAGCATATTCCTCAATTGCTTCTTTCCGAAAAATCTTGTTTGTTAGCCTCTCCGGATTATTGATAATAACGGTTATTCTTTCGTTCGTTATAACCGGTGTCGCCGCCAAACCGATCGAGAAATTGGAAAAAGGGGTCAGAGATGTCATGATGGGCAAAATGGACATAAAAGTCGGGATCCGCACAAAGGATGAGATCGGTCATTTGTCCAGGATGTTTGACGAAATGGTGGTTGTTTTAAAAGATTCAAGAAAGCATTTGGAAGACCACAGCCAGAATCTTAAAAAACAAGTCCAGGAAAGGACGATTGAGCTAGATAAAAAAATTAAGGAAAGTGAAGAGCAGAGGAAAGCAACACTTAATGTGGCCCGGGATCTTGAGACTTTAAACATTGATTTGGAAATGGAGGTCAAAACAAGGAGAAAAACAGAAAAAGAGCTCAAAAAACACCGTGAGCACCTGGAAGAGCTGGTTAGTAAACGTACTGCAGAGCTGGAAGAGAAAACAAAAGGAATCGAAGAATCCCAACATGCTCTTACCTTCCTGATGGAAGATGTCAATGAAGCCCGGGAAAAACTGGAACAGATGAATATAGAGCTTGCAGAAGCCAATAAAGAGCTCGAAGCCTTTTCCTATTCGGTCTCCCACGATCTGCGCGCCCCGCTGAGGGCGATCAAGGGATTTTCTAAAAAACTGATAAAAAACCATACCGGCAGGATTAATAAAGAAGGGGAAAGATTGTTAAATGTGGTTCTATCAAACTCCATGAAAATGGAGAAGTTGATCGAGGATCTTCTTCAGTTTTCAAGAGTCGGCCGGAGTTCGATAAGGCTTTCTGATATCAACATGAATGCTCTTGTAACGGAAGTATCCGGAGAGTTGAAAATTCTTTATACAGGGCGTAATATTAAGCTCAATAATAAAAAGATTCCGTCTGCTTATGGCGACCGCAGCATGGTGAAACAGGTCTTTTACAATATTCTTTCCAACGCATATAAATTCACTGCAAAAAAAAAGACGGCGAATATCGAGGTTGGATGTCTTGATAAGGAAGAGGGAACCGTTTATTATGTAAAAGATAATGGGATAGGATTTGACATGAAGTATGCCGTGAAACTATTTAATGTGTTCCAGAGGCTGCACAGTGAAAAGGATTTTCCGGGAACAGGCGTCGGATTGGCCATCGTGCAGCGTATTATTCAACGGCACGGTGGACAGGTTTGGGCCGAAGCCGCAGTCGATAAGGGAGCGATATTCTTTTTTACATTGAGAAAAAGGGGAAAAGAAAAGTTATGAAAAAGAAATTACGAGTTCTTATCCTGGAAGATCTTTCCGCAGATGCGGAGTTGATGAAGGATGAGCTGTCCAATGCTGGGATCGATTTTACTTCAAAATGGGCGGAAACAAAGAAGGATTTTCTCAAAGAACTGGACTCTTTTAAACCGGATCTTATTCTTTCAGACTATTCCCTTCCTTCCTTTACCGGATTGGAGGCTTTAAAGATAGTCAGGAAGCGCTTTCCTCTTCTTCCCTTTATCATTGTCACAGGTTCTATCAATGAAGAGACCGCTGTTCTTTGTATGAGAACGGGTGCGGACGACTATGTGCTTAAAGGGAATTTGATCCGTATCGGGCCGGCCGTTACTGCAGTGCTGGAAAAAACACTGTTAAAAGCTGAAAAAGAACGGATGGAGAAAAAGATCAGGGTCTCTCTCAAAGAAAAGGAAGTGCTGCTGAAAGAGATCCATCACCGCGTGAAAAACAATATGCAGATCGTAATAAGCCTGATGCGGCTTCAATCCAGGAAGATCACAGACGAGAAAATGCTTGAGATATTCAATGTTTGTCAGAACCGGATCCGCTCCATGGCCTTTGTCCATGAGAGGCTCTATCATTCGGATGATTTTGCTCATATCCAATTCAATGATTATATTGAACAGATGGTTGTCCATATTTTCCAGACCTACAGTGTTGATTCGAAAATTATCGGGCTTGAACTTGATTTGAAAGATATCACCCTGGATGTTATAAAGGCTATTCCCTGTGGATTGATCATCAATGAGCTTGTATCGAATTCAATAAAACATGCCTTTCCCAAAGGAAGGAAAGGAGAGATCTCTGTAAAATTTTTTGAGAAAAAAAAGGATGAGGTGATCCTCGTTGTCAATGATAATGGAATAGGTTTTCCTGATGATATAGATTTCCGGAATACCGAGACCCTCGGTCTGCAGATTGTATGTGATTTGGTCCAGCAGATCGATGGTAAGATCAAGCTGGATAAAAAGCACGGAACAAGCTTTACTGTCACATTCAAACATTAATAAACACGAAAGGCAAGCCGTCATTCCCGTGCAAGCTTGTTCCCCAATCAAGTTGAGGACAGGCTCCCGACTCCGATCGGGGACGGGAATAATGAATAATAAACACGAAAGGCGAGCCGTCATTCCCGTGTAAACGGGAATCCAGAAGAATAAAAGCAATTGACATTCTGTTTCTTGAGAATAAAGATAAGCAGTTAAAATCAGAAGGAGTAAAGATGACAAAGAAGATATCACGGAGACACTTTTTCAACCGGAGTTTTGGTCTTGGGGCCGGAATGCTTTTGTTTAAAAATATGGCTTTTTCCAAGAGCACAGAGAACGGGAAAATTCCCATGATCATTACCAGCCACACCAACCAGACGGGGCAGAAAGCTATAGAGATGGGCTGGGAGATCCTGAAAAAGGGTGGATCTGTGGTGGATGCTGTCGAGAAAGCCGCCAATGTCATCGAAGTCGATCCCAAAGACAGGAGTGTTGGATACGGAGGATTTCCCAATGAGGAGGGAATCGTCCAGTTGGATGCATCCATTATGGATGGAAAAACATATAATGCCGGCGCAGTCGCCTGCCTTGAGAACATCAAGACTCCCAGCTCGGTGGCACGTATTGTCATGGAGCGGACAGACCATGTGATGCTTGTAGGGCAGGATGCATTGCGTTTTGCGCGAAAGTGGGGGTTTAAGGAAGAAAACCTCATGACCGAAGAAACACGTAAAGCCTGGCTTCGGGCCAGGGAGAAAATGAGCGACAGGGACGACTGGGGACCTCCTGACCACTTGAAGGATCTCAAGAAAAAAGAGTCAGGAACAGAGGGGGCCGGCGCTTTTGAGGTTCCTGCTCACGGTACGACCAATGTCCTGGCTGTTGATGCAAACGGAGACATAGCCGGGATCACGACAACAAGCGGTCTTGGGAACAAGATCCCGGGGCGCGTGGGTGATTCTCCGATTATAGGCGCAGGCCTCTATGTGGACAACGAAGTCGGCGCTGCCGGAGCGACCGGCCGGGGTGAGGATGTGATCAAATCCTGTGCCACATATTATATTATTATGAGGATGAAGCAAGGCCGGACACCGCAGCAGGCGTGTGAAGATGCGCTTAAGATGATCGTCGAAAAATACAAAAAAGTGAATCCTGATTTTTTCCCTGGAGAAAAATTTGTCGCCATCAATAAAAAAGGTAATTTTGGCTGTTCCAATATGCCCGGGCGTAGAAAGGCCAGACTGTCAATGATAAATGCTGACGGCTTTAAGATCTATACGGGAACGTCCCTTTTCTCTTGATCGGGGATAAGTTCAAGTTCGAAATAAGCGCCCAGGTTTCTTTTGTCATTTGAATCTTCGGATTCATAATAGGGGATAGAGCTTTTTGCGGATTTGACTTTGAGAATATAGAGGTGTTTGTTCCTGATACGGAAACCCGGCCCCGGCTGGAACGATAGGGCTCCCTTTTCAAAACGGCCGAGAGTGATCTTCCTTTTTTGACGTGCGACTTGAACCGTGATGCTGTTTGTCATGCGGGCATTGTTCCGCAGGTGAAATATCAGCTTTTTTATGGGGAAGTTTGTTTCGAGGATCATTTCCGCTTTGTGAGGGCCTTGAGTCCAGATTCCCTTTTCAATAGATTGTCCTTCTTTCAGTTGGGATTTCCGAAGTTTGGGGATAAAATTGTCATCCAGATGGTGGATGAACCCGGTGTTTGGGGGAGATCCTGTTTTTATCAGTTTTGCGAAAGGATTAGTGCCGGTAGGGAGATTGTTGATCAGAGTCAGTTCAGGCGGAAAAAGTTTAAAAGGAAATCGTTTGGCGTGAGTGGCTGGGAAACGGGAGTGATAAATAGGGCTAAACAGGATCTGTGCGATAAAAATCGCAGCGAATGCCCAACTAATACCAATGCCTTTTAACCTTTTTTCAGATTCCGGCAGGAAGAAAAAAAGCGGGTAAACGCATAAAAAATAACGGTTGGCCAGGGCTCCTCCGCCTCCTGCGTAGTTGTCCGGCATAAAAATAATATAGATCAGAATCTCTGCTGCGAGCGTCCCAAAGAGAAGCCACTGATAAAACTTCTTTTTTTTTATAAAAAATAAAACAAGGGCGAGAAGGGCGGGGACAAAATACCAGGCTAAACCTGTGTATCGTCCAACAAAATAATAGAAAAAATTCCGAATGAAGATCCTTGGCGGAAGGAGATGCTTTTCCCCGTAGCCTTCTGATGTCATCTCCTGGCCGAGGTTGTCAAAAGTTATATTGGCCTTGGCAAAGGGGTATTTGTAATAGAAGATCTTCCTTTCTCCGCCCTGGTAATTCCAGTCGCCTGTGGTTATATGATTTACTCCCCAGAAAATACCGGATACAAGAAGAAATATTGCGAGCATAGCTCCGGTTTTCAGGAATTTTTTCCGGCTGAGTGTATAGATAAGAAGAGGAGCTAAAAGTATGATATTTGGGGGTTTGGAATAGACCGCTATTCCCACCAGGACGCAGGCAGCATAATCCGACCCGTTTGAAAGAAGAAATCTTTGCCATCGTGAGCTGGCCCGGTTGTTGGGGCCATTTCCGGCTTTTTGCTTGTACAGCCAGAGAAAAAGAATGGCAAATGTTAAAAACAGGTTGAAAAAATCCGGGGATATCCAGAAAAAATAGACGATAGCGATCGAAGCGAAAAGAAAGGTAAAAATGAAGAGCAGGGATATTGGCGGTCTACTCCAGAGAGAGGCATAAGAGGTTCCCATAAGAAGAAGCAGAAGCAGAAGACAGGAATGGAAGATCAGAAATCCATTTCCCCCAAATATTTTATAGAAAGGGGCGGCAAAAAGCGGATAAGCGCAGGACTTGGCGTAAAAGATCTTCCCCTGCTTGCCCTTTTTAAGAAAGATTCCCATGGGCCCGGAATCAATATCCTGGTAATAGCGGATGAGGTCTTTTTTGGTGTATTCAAAATCCATGTCCTGGGACAGGCTTTGGGTTATGGAATAATAAGTAGCCTCATCGGCGAATAAGAAGTTCTGCTGGATCGCTGGCAGGTTGATAAACAGTGAAAGCCCGAAAAAAAAGAAAAAAATCAGGAACAGGATAAAAATCGTTGTTCTTTTTTCTTCCTGCATTATATAACCCGGTTAAAGCATTACCATACTCAAGGATGGAATTCAATATCTAAAGGGAAAGATGAATCCTATCCCTTCGTCATTCCCACCTACTCGTCATTCCCGTGCAAACGGGAATCCAGAATACAATTTATACTGGATTCCTGTTCCCCGATCAGGTCGGGGACAAGGTTCGCAGGAATGACAAACGAGACAAACGATTAGAGTGACATATGTTGCGAAATAAGCTATAATATGCGATAAACATAGCGATATTCGTTAATATGCTTGACAAGTAGAGTGTATTATTTGTAATATTGCCTAAAATAAAATATAGACGAACAAGATGTCAGAAACAAAATTAAAAACATTTAAATATGAGAGTGAAAAAGAGGTGCTTTCCGCGGCGCTGAATCCTGAAAACAACATAGAGTTCGTCCGGATCATGTTTCCTGATATTCTGGGGCGCGGCATGAATTTCACCATTCCTTCCTATGAGCTGGAAAAAGCTTTCAAAGACGGGAAAGGTTTTGATGGTTCTTCGGTTGAAGGGTTTGTACGGATCGAGGAAAGCGATCTTATCATCAAACCCGATGCTCAAACTTTCCGTCTCCTCCCATGGGAATATAAAGGATTTAATAACGACCTCCGCTGGAGAGAAGCTGTTATATTTGGCGATATTTTAAAGCCGGACGGCAGTCCTTACGAGGGGGATTCGCGATATATCCTGAAACGTGTTTTGGAAAAAAGCAAAAAAGATCATGATGTGGATGACATTATGGTTGGTCCTGAACTAGAATTTTTTATATTTCCCAACAAACACGAAGCTGTTCCTTTAGACGATGGAGGATACTTCTTTGGAGGGTTGCATGGGGGGATCAGGAAGGAGATCCAGCTTCTCCTCAAAAAAATGGGAATCGATTCCGAGTACGACCATCATGAAGTGGCCAACGGACAGCATGAGATCGATCTCAGGTATCTCAGCGCGTTGAAGATGGCGGATGTGAGTATGCTTTTCCGCTATATGGTAAAAAAGGTAGCAGAGATGCACGGACTTTATGCCACATTCATGCCAAAGCCTTTAAACGCCCAGAATGGAAGCGGGATGCATGTTCATCAGTCTTTGTGGCGGAAGGGAAAAAATCTGTTTTTTGAAAAGAATGATTCCTACCACCTTTCTGCGACAGCGAAACACTACATCGCCGGTTTGATGGCCCATTCCGGGGAACTTGCTCCTGTGCTCAATCAGTGGGTGAATTCCTTCAAGCGCCTGATCGAGGGATATGAGGCGCCGCTCTATATCGCCTGGGGGCAGAAAAACCGCTCTGCCTATGTCCGTGTCCCTGAATATCAGCCGGGCAAAGAGCATGCAACCAGGCTCGAGCTTAGATCTCCGGATCCTTCATGCAACCTGTATCTCGCATTTGCCACAATGTTTATGGCAGGCCTTAAGGGGGTCAAAGAGAAATATCCCCTGGCTGACCCTGTTGAGGAAAATATCTATAAAATGAGCAACTCCAAGCAGAAAAAGTTCAAGATCAAAACACTTCCCCGAACCCTGGAAAACGGGCTCAGAGCCATGGAAAAAAGCGATTTTATGAAGGACACTCTCGGGGATCACGTTTTCCGCACCTTTATCGCCAACAAAAAACTTGAGATCCAGGAGTATTCTCAGAATGTATCGGGTGAATATGATAAGCAGGTTAGTGAGTATGAGGTGAAGCGGTATCTGCCCGTGCTGTAGCTTGAATCATTATGATCCTTCCAACTCTTATGGAGATGATCCTATTTTTAGGGTTTTGATCCTGCCTGAAATGGCCAGAGTGATCTTGTATGTGCCCATAAGGTTCGAGATATAGATCGAAGCAAGATTAGACACCGTGCCTGTCGGGTGGAAAATCGGACTGTTGTTGGCTGTGAGGTTTACGCCCTCCAGAAACCCGGTCTCGATCCGGCCCCACTTTCCCTGCGAAACGTCATATTTTTCAAGGGCACAGAAATCTTTCCCAATGACCACGCGGAATTTTGTTTCATCAAAAATAGCCCGGTACCGGGCTTGATTAAGCTGTGACCGGATCTCCCATGCTGCCCTTTCAAGATGGTGTTTTGGAGAATGTTTGAATAAGGAATTTGATCCGATAGCAAAGATCATACCAAAGATGAAAAGAGAGATCATGACCTCGAATAGAGAAAATCCCCGGAAGTTCTGCTTAGATGGCGGGAAATGTTTTTTCAGAGATCTATGTTTCATTTTCTGCCCATTGGTCGATGCGGAAATTTACCGGATAAAGCACAGGTTTGGCTGTCAGCGGCGCATCTGAAAGGAGGTCATCCTGATGAAGAAATCGTATGTCTGGGATAAGCTTGAAATAATTTCCATTGGATCTAAATTTTGAAACATGAAGACTTCCTGTCAGATAAACCGTTTTTCCGGTTCCCATGGTGGAGAGGCCCTCGCCTGATGCTGTAAGAGATGCCTGGATCTTTAGATCCGGAGGGGATTCTTCTGGGATAATTATCTTCCCGCTGTGAAGGTCGCTGTCCGTGATCCCGGTGCCGCTTACTAACAGGTTCAGCTGGGATCGTGCATGTTTGAGATATGGGATCTTATCTTTCCATGTCAGTTTTTGATGGAGAAGATGGGAGGTGATGGATATTTCGTCAGGCGAGACAACTGTCAGATGTATACCGTCAAGAAGGCAGGGAATCTCCTGTGTTGTTTTTTCAGGCCTGCCTGATGCGCCAACTACTCCTCCTCCCAGGGATCGAATTGAACCGTTAACGATGATAGTACTGCGAGGGAGCCGTTCGAATTGATAGGTCTCTTGAGGGGTCTCAAAGACAGTCCGGGAATCTTCCGGAGCGAATTTCAGTAACCATTCCTGCTCTTCCTGTGTAAAGGCAATGACCTGTGCGCTGTCTTCGATGCAAAGAAGAAGTTCGTCCACATTTCCCTGTACAAAAACACCCCCAAGCCCGAGGTCATCCTGGATCAGATAAACCCCTTGAGGGACCGGAGAATCTTCCACTTCAAGCCCCAGGGCCTGCCTCAGTGTACGGTTGGTAAGGTCTTTTATTGAGAATAATTTGATGTTGAGAGCAGAATTAACCTGCGTAATAATATCCCGCGGGAGAAGCTGGTCCTGTCTGTCTAAAATTCCTGGAAGCAGCAGGCCGGAATCCGGTTGTACAATTTGTATCTCGCCATCCTCCGGTTCATATGTATTCCCGATAACGATCGGAATGGATGCGAGCGGGATGCAGCCGGACAATACATCCAGGGACGAGAAGAGGGACATGTGCTTTTTATTCGGTGTGTTCCTGATCCTTCCTTCCGAAAAGGACTTGAAGTTATAGTTTGCCCGGAAATAGCTTTCCTGCTGTTTGAATTTTTCCAGTAAGTATGTAGTCTGGCAGGTCCATGAAAGCCGGTCCCAGGTATCTGAAATGGCAAAGGGGAAATCCGGTCCAAGCCATTTTTCCAGGATCAGGCTCCCGCCGGAATGAGCGCTTTCACGCAGTTCTTCATATTCTTCATTGTCGAGAACAAAGAGAGAAGAGGTCTTCCCGAGAGCAATTGTGAATTGATGAAGTCCTTTTTTAATCCCGTTTTCAGCAGCATAATCAAGAATGATCTGGTTTTTTTTGTATCCGCTGATCTTGACATAGATCTGGGTTACAAAAAGCATGCTCAATCCAAGGGTTGAAAAAATCAAAAATATAAATGCGGACAAAATAGTAAAAACCCCTTTTTGCGTTTTGGGAAGTATTCTACTAGTTTGCAGGGATTGCCGGGTTTTTCGGGTAGATCCGAAGATCATAGGTTTTCTCCTTATTGGAATTGAGGCAAAGATGGATGTCTATAAGGTTATTTTGGATGTTGTAAATAAAATTAAAGGTGAAGACGTCTTCGCACAAGGGTTGGGCCGGACTGGCATTGACTTTTCGCCTGAGTATTTTTTTCTTTTGATCCATATAAAAAGCGATCTTTTTTACTCGCAACAAGGAGGCTTCTTCCTGGAGATAAGAGTGCTTGAGCGGGGATGAAATCGCTATCCCGCTTTTTTCCACTGAGATTATGGTATTAAGCTCTCCTTTGTACTGATTGAATACAAAGATCTCCTGTCCCTCTTTCAGATCTTTTGTGCTGGTCTGGGGGATCCAGGTCTGTCCGGCCTGGAGGTCATTTTGGATTGAGAGGGTAAGGTCGGAGCAGCGGATGATGAGTTTGTCGTTGAAATCCTCGACTCCTTTCAGCCATCCATGGCTCATTGGAAAAATTAGTCCGGCGCCCGCCAAGGAGATATCCCTTTTCATTTTGTCCAGGGCGGCATAAGCGCTTGTATTCGTCTCCTCGCTGTGTTTAAGGTGTTTGAAATGGATGCGGGCCGATTGGAAGACCTCCATGCCGGACAGCATAACCAGGCAAAATATCGACATACTGATCAAGCTTTCCATGAGAGATATCCCTTTTTGATTTTTTCTGTTTCTGTCCATTTGATTTCAGAACCTAAGCTGCTTGTTCATATAGAGTAACAGCCGTGTTTTTTTTTGAGGGAGACCTGCAGGAGCACATTCAACGATAACAGTCTGTATTCCCGGATCGATCTCCATGATGTTCCATGTGGATAAAAAGTTCTTGGCGGAGCCGTTGAGTTTTATGGTGTCGTTAAATTCTCCATTTTCCAAGCCGCCCTCCGAATAGAACAAGCCTCTTAACTTCTCCAGTTTGGATGACGCAAGTTCTGCGGCAAAGACTCCGTCGTCGGCACGTGCCTTAAAAAGCGTGGAATTGCAGATGAGCTGGCCTATCCCGAGCAGAAGGAAAAAAATGATAGACGAGGCGATCATCAGGTCGATCAGACCGAATCCTGAATCCCGCTTTAGGCGGAACAACTGTTTGTCTCTGATGTTTAGATATTTCATCTTACCTCGCTGTACATAGTCTAGTGTCGTGTCATCTATGTGATGTCGCAAAGATGACCGATAGGGGTAGGAAGAACCAGTTACATGGTCCCTCCCCCCTCCGAACCGTGCATGCGATTCTCCCGCACACGGCTCTCCGGTCGGTGGTTCACCTCCGAGAGGATTGACAGACTTCTGCATGGGCTGTGACCATGGAGAACAGCCCAAGTTCAGCAAAGTAAGCATTTG
>DAOVDI010000078.1 GCA_030669585.1 Acidobacteriota bacterium | reverse complement strand
ACACAACTCTCGGGAACGTTTGAATTGGTCGATGCGCTGCGTAACCGTCAGCATCCGGCACACCAACCCGTTGTCTTCAAGGGTCCTTTAAAGCCCTCCGGTTTTCATATCTGGGGAGGAAACAACTACATTGCTGATTTTACAGACTTCAATAAATCCGGGCTTTATTACATCAGGCTCCGAGTCAAAAAAACCAAAGAAGTTGCAGATTCGTTTGTTTTCCCCATCAAGAAGGACCTCTTTCTCGATCTGGCCGAAAAAGCGGCCGACTGGTTCACTTTTCAGAGATGCGGGACTGAAGTGCCAGGATTCCACAAGGCCTGTCATACGGATGATGCTGTCATCAAATTGGACGGTACCCGGGTGGATGTCAGCGGGGGCTGGCATGATGCCGGTGACTACGGAAAGTGGATATGGGGCGGAACAATGGGCATATTGGGACTGACCGCTCTTCAAGATGAACTGGGCCGGGAGTTCAAACAGACCCAAAACGGAATACCGAGATATATCGATGAGGCTGCCTGGGAGGCGGATTATTTCTGCAGGGCCTATTGGGATGGGGCCTTCCATCCTGGATTCACTCCGGACTTTGAAGATGTCTGCACCTGGCTTGGAGCGCCGGAACAGGAACCCCCGAGAATTGTCTATGAAAAAGATACCATTAAAAATAATTACGGGATCATTTCAGGTACCCCCATCTGCCTGACCGGCGCAATGCTGGCCCGGGCAGCAAGGCAAGTGAGGCCTTACAATAAAGAGATGTCCGACCGCTTTATCGCTGTGGCAAAGGACACTTATAAACGGGCGCACAAAGCGGATGCAAACCTCTCCCTTCCTGAATATGAATCATGGAAAAGCGGCTACCTGTATTATCTCCAATCAGGCCTCCTGTTCGCAGACATGGACTTCTATGACTTGACAGGAGATTCAAAATACCTCAAAGACGCCGAATTGAGAGTCATGAACATTCTGAACGTTCAGGATAAAAAAGGTTTTTTCTACAACGACCAGAAAAGGACCTCTCCCAACACAACATGCGGAGTTTTTATGGTCGCACTCTATGATTTTTTCAACAGGTTTCCTGAAAGCAGGCTTGGCCCGGAGATCAGAGAAGCCTTCCGGCGATGGGCGGAATATACACGGCATATCGCTTATCTCTCGCCGTTCGGGCAGATCGGGGGTAGAACGAAAGACGGAAGCTTGAGAAACATCAAACCCAACACCAACAATGGACGGTTCGGTGATGTTGCATGGGGAATGGCTGCAGCCGCACGCCTCCTTAAAAATCCCGAATATCTCCGGATAGCCCAGTTCCAACTCCAGTGGATACTGGGATTTAATCCGGCTGATGTCTCGATGATGGCGGATGTGGGCCGCGGGCCGGGATGCTATCATACCCGTTACTGCTTCATGGAAGGCACCGAGGACGGAGTTGTTCCCGGAGGCATTACCCTGGGAATCATGGCAGGAGAGGGAAAAATGATCGAACTTGGTGATATGGATACTAAAAACTGGGTGATCACTGACGTTCCCAAAGATTATCCCATCATCGACACCGATGTCCACGGTTGGACTTATGCATACAAGACCAGTGAATACGCCCTGGCAAAAAATGCTTCTTTTATCAGGGCCGCCGCTCAGATTGTAAAGGGGCTGCGGGAATTAAAAGGGATCTCGGAATAGCAGACTATTTCCTAAAGCGGATTCGCAGGACATAAATGTCCGATGGTGTATTCCAGTCCCCGGGCCGGCGAATGGGTCTGTAATGTTCATGCATGGAATAGTCGCTAAACACATACTCATTGCCATATTGGACAACACCTGTATAACTGCTGTCTCCGGCGCTCAGGAATTCCATCACCAGTCGCGGAGTGTTTTTATCCAGGACAAAAAGACCGGTCCTCAAACCGTGATGGTACTCCTCGACTCGTTCGGCATCAGCCCTGTCCGCGTCAGAATCCAGTCCTGAAGTAAATAACCGCCAGTCCTCACGCAGTTTCCGGAATCCTTCATCCGACTGGGAGCAGTACCGCCCGCAGATCATCAGCCGCCCATTTACCTTAAATACATTGGGGGCATGGATGATACGGCCTGTGGAGACGGTCTTCCATGTGTTTCCTGAAGAATCATATTGTGAGACGAGCAGATCCTTTCCGCTTCCCGCCCGGGAAAAAGCTGTCAGGATGTCTCCCTCCACAAGAAGATCTGTTTCGTTCCCGTCTGTTTCGACAGGAAGAATAACAGAATGGATCTTCCATTTCCGCCCATCCGGGCTGGAAACAAGTTTGACCGCGGCATCCTTATCAGACCAGGCGTAAGCAGCCGCAGCATACTTCTCCTGCCATTGGCGCGGCCGCCATAAAACACAGGGAGCACAGGAAAAAGGTTTACTCCATTGACCCGGCCCCATCCTTTCGAACCCATAGGTCTCATGACGGGGTTTGTTGGATCTGGAGGATATACGTGTGCACGGAGCATACAAAAAGAGCCGGCCATCCATGTTCAGGAATTTAGGATCTCTATTGTCAAAACCCGCCGCTTTCAACACAGCATCCTGTTCCCATGTGATACCGTCATCCGAACTCATAACCATTATCGCTTCTGTAAGAGAAGTTGTATGAGCCGGGACACCATGGGAATGTCCCGTACGAAAGGCAATAAAAAACTTTTTATGAAAATATATAAGATCGGTAAAGGCATTGTGATATGCATCAGGGTTCCCTGCTGAGGAATAAACCTTTCTATAATCACACAGAACCGGATCAGGGAAACCATCCACCCCAAAAAGGGACAATATTTCTCCCGCCATAAAGGATGCCATGGCCGACTGAGCCACGCCGTCCGGAAACCGCCCTTCAAAAAGATGGTCATAAGCAAGCCTGTTTTCCAGGAAAAATCGATTCAGATCTATCATTGACAGCGATCTTTTCTCTGCTGTTTGACGTACAGCCCGGACAAGATCGGATAAACGATTCTGAATCATGCGCACATCAGACATCGAACACTCCTCTGACATCATCCGTTCAGAGACCGGCAGGGGAGAAACAAGAACGGTCTTTATATTTTGTGCTGCCATTTTCTGAATGATATTCTCCAGGCCCTTCCGGAAAACAGAGGTATGGATTCCGGATAGCGCCTCGTCCTGACCGAACATAAAAAGCACAAGGTCGGGCGACTGCGACAACACCTTCTCCACTTTCTTGATAGCTTCTTCGGCTGTAAATCCTCCGGGAACGGACTCATTGAGAATTTCAGCATCGCCGTCGAACCAGTCAGAAAGAATGCGGCCTAGGATAGACCACCAGGTCTGCGTTTCCCGTACAGTATTGACATTCGTGGTTCCAAACTGGAAACAATCGTGCAGGACATCCAGTTTTGCTGAGGTTCCCATGGCCGCCCCTCCGCCAATAACGACAATTCTGAACACATCGGACGAATTCGAAGAAACCGCCTCACCGGCCAGGCACATACTCCAACACAAAGAAAGACACAGGACAACACACAAGGTTTTTTTCATTTGTCCCCCTTTCTTTGTTTCATAGAAATATCATGTTCAGCAGGAACAGATTTTATCTCATAAACCCAATAACCTCAACATGGGATCAAAGCGCTCGTCCTGGAATCTGTATTCAAAGGGATAATATTTTCTTTGTTTCCTTTGCGTTATTTTGTTAATATTTAAAACCAATCTGGGGAAAGCAAGGAGGAGTAAAATGAGTTTGAAAAAATCCGGAATAGTGATTCTTGCAAGTATGCTGGTGATGACAGGCGGAAGTAAACTTCAAGCACAGGAAAACGAGTATGCCGGCGGGGGAAATACAAAAATATTTACAGTATTTGTCAGCAAGGGATGCAGTTGTCCCGGCCCCCGCGGAAGAGTGGCCAAAGGACTTACAACAAATGATGAACTTCTAAAAAAACTTCAAAGCGCCTGTAAAGGAGTTGATTTCATCGCACGGGACATAACAAAAACTGATACGGACAATGAATCGGTTTATAATGAATTGGAGAGTTCAAAAAAAGAATTAGATGGTGTGCTCATTATTGGCCTTACAAACGAATATAGACTGGCATTTACCGGATTACCCACAATATATGTAAATAATCTTTTTGAATGGATGAATACTCCCTATAGGCTTTACATTACCGGGAAAGACAAAGACAGTATAAAAATCGGAGGACCGGATTATAAAGATGGAAGGATTATTACTGCCCAATTAGACAGAAGAAATGTTTGTTCCCCATCCGTTACTTCAGCCATGTTTGAGGATTTAATTGGCAAAATTAATTTAATTCAAGCAGTAAAAAGGCTGAAGGAATCAAGAATACTGGTGGTAACACCTATGAAATATCTTGCTGAGGTGGATTACCAGGGAGACAAACATAAACATTTCCCGGAAAATTATAATGAGACCTATACTCGCAAAATAAAAGAATTATTAGGAGTTGAACTTGTAAAAATTAAGCCTGAAGAGTTTTACGAAGCTGTTAAAAGAGTTGATTTTAGTAAAGCCGAAGAAATCGCACAAAAGTGGATAAATGAAGCTGAAAAGATGACGGATACTACAAAATTCGAGGTCATTAAAACAGCTAAGTCGTATCTGGCCCTTGAAGCATTGAGAAAGAAATATAAATGTAATGCAATATCTACTCACATGAGGTCACTCACCGGTAGCGGAAAGTTAGAAGATCTCTTTAATCCGGGTTTGGGCCTTATGGAGTTTCAAAAACGCGGCATACAGGCAATATGCCAGGAGTACGAAAATGTAATGGCCGCTCATTTGCTCGGTTATTTTATTGCCGGCAGACCGAGTATGCTTGGCGACTTCATGATGGATACCGGCAACGATGCTGCTATCATTATGCACTGTGGAGCTCCGCTTAATCCTTACGGAGACGATAGAAGGCTTCCTTATGTTTTAAGAAGTCATGCAGAAAGTCCGGTGAAAGGCACTCTTAAACCCGGTTCAAGCACCGGCGCGCAGGTAGAATTCCCCGAAAACGAAACCGTTACAATATGGAAAGTATATGTGCTCCACAAAAAAATCGGGCTGTTTACAGGCAAAACTGTTGACGGTCATTCCCTTTATAAAGATTTTGACAATATAATGTGCACAAGCAAGTTAGTTGTCAAAGTCGATAACACTGAAAAGATACTAAAACATTCTTCTCCCGATGCTTATGGAATTCACAGGGCAGCAACTTTTGGCGATCTGAGACAGCAGATTAAAGATCTGGCAGTATTGATTGGATTCGAGGTTATTGAAAAAGACAGGTAACCTAACTTTCTCCTCTTAATAACTATTTTTATTATGTTTCGTATTTATACCACTTTTTAATAGCATCCACAGAGGCATTAATTACCGGATATGCAATCGGGGAGGCAGACAATAATGGATGTGTACCGATTTGAAGATTGTCTATATCCATATCAGTCATTTTATTAAGAATCATGACCGAGAACATATTGACCAATTCTCCTACAGAATCACCTCCATACATCTGCGCGCCTAGGATCGTATGAGAATAACGAGAGAATATTAGCTTCAAATACAATTTTGATGCACCTGGTAACGTTCCAGGATGTCGGTCAACGGTTGTCGCTTCACCCACTGTATAATCCATATTCATTTCTTTGGCTTTCATTTCAGTAAGTCCACTTGTGCCAAAGGCCGTATCTCCAATTTTTGTCGAAAAGGAACCAAGAACTCCAGTGAATCTGCGCATTACCTTGATCGAAAATAAATTGGACCCGACTAGCCGGCCTTCAGCCATTGCAGTTGAAGCCAGCATGACATTGGAAAACTCACCTGAGAAGAAATCATATTTGGCGGCGCAATCTCCTATTGCAAAAATATCTTTATCAAAAGTACGTAAATACTCATTTACCCAGATGCCATTCCTCGGATGTACAGCAAGTCCAAAACCACTGGCCATAGTTACATTTGGTCTTGCTCCAACAGAAATAATTACCATATCTGCTGCAATTTCTGCTTTATTATTTAACATAACACTCGTTACTTTGTTATTCCCTAAAATGGAATCTACCCTTTGGCCAAGAAGAAACTTTGCTCCTTTGGCTTCCAGAATTTCCTTTGCTTTGTTGCCAAATTCATGGTCCATGGTAGTGGGTAGGAGTCGATCCAGCATTTCGACTAGCGTAACTGTTTTTCCCTCTTTCAACAGCTCGTCTGCCATTTCCACTCCAATGTAACCACCACCAATTATCACGATATTACTAGATTTTTTTGCATATTCCCTCACATTAGTCAGGTAATCGTAATCTTTTCTCACTATAAATACACCCTCTTTTCTAGCCCCTTGTATGGGAGGCAAAATTGATAAGGATCCCGTCGCTATAACCAATTTGTCATAAGCAATTACTTCTCCACTCTTCAATTTCAATTTTTTTTCTTCTTTTTCTACAACTTCATCAATAATCAGATCAGCGCCGGTATTTGTAACCAATTTATCAGGAGCAATATCTTCATCAACCGAATTTAGAGAGTGCATAATGTAAGGAATACCGCAGGGAACCAAAGCCTTTTCTTCGGTTCTAATAAGTGCAATACTTTTTTGTGGGTAAGTATTATGGGCTGATATTACACATGTAATTCCTGCCGGTCCTCCGCCAATAACAACAACATCATATTTTTTCATTCAAATACTCCTTTATATTTTTTTGTTGGAAAAATTTAAATTTTTGCGATGAAATGCAAAATTTCTTTAAGTCCATCTCTTTTCTATCAATATTTCATGTGCAAAAAGAGAGATAATAATATCACAATTTATTAATTATTCAAAACATATAATTAAATTCCGGTCTCGAAAGCAGTCATAATTGACGCGTTAATACAGTTGTGGTATAAACCCTGGCATTATGACAGACCAACAAAACGAACATATAAGTTTTTGTAAAAAATGGCTGATCGCGGCACGGCCCTGGGCGCTTCCCGCTTCAACCATGCCGGTGATCTTCGGAACCTCACTGGCCATCGTCATTGGGAAGGCCCGGTTTGATGCATTCCACTTTATTCTGGCCTTTGTTGGAATGGTAATCCTTCACTCCGCAGCCAACATGATGAGCGATGTGTTCGACTTTAAACGAGGCCTGGACAAGATGATCACTCCTGTCAGCGGCGCCATTGTGCGAGGATGGATCACAACAAAACAGGCGACTGTCGGGGCAATTATCCTTTTTGTCCTTGGCTCTGTAATCGGAATTATACTGGTGCTTAAGGTAGGGACCATTTTACTGATCATCGGCGCCATAGGTGTGGCGATCGGCGTTTTTTACGCCGCTCTTAAATATCATGCGTTCGGCGACCTGGCGGTCTTTCTCAACTTCGGCATCCTCGGTTCCCTGGGCGCCTGGGTGGTTCAAACCAGAACCTTTTCCTGGATCCCGGTTTTGTGGACCATTCCCATGGCTATGCTGGTTAGCGCCATTCTGCATGCCAACAACTGGCGGGATACAGCCACGGACAAAGAAAAAAAGGTTATAACCATGGCTGGCCTTCTTGGCGACAAAGGTTCGCTCGGATATTATGCCTCCCTCATTTTCAAGCCGTTTATCATCATCGGAATTTTTATCTTTGGCCCCCGTGTGATCTCAATCCAATTCCCTGCTATGCCCTTGACGTTTCTTATCACGGTCTTTGCTCTGTTCAATGCTCTCAAACTCTGGGGGCGCGCAAAACGCAGGCATGAACCCCGGGAACCCATGGACTTCATTATCCTGGACGGCGCCACAGCCCAGCACAATCTGGTCTTCGGTCTGCTCTGTACTGCTGCTGTATGGATCCATTTTGTCATAACGCTATTATGACATCGACAATCTATTATCAGCCCATCCAGAAACCCTTCCTGTGCGAAACGCCTAAGACCTTCCTGCAGTTGGGGCAGAAGTAAACATACCTCTTCCCCAATAATGCGCGCACCATCTGATAATTGATAACACTGAGAGAAGCACTACAGTGAGGACAAAGAGGAACAGTATCATATTTTTCTTTAATCTCGATCATTATAACCTCCATTTACATGAACCATTTCGATATTCTTTGCTTTCAATAAAGATTACTTATTCGCAAGTGTAAATATTCAAGGATGCAACTATTTTTCCTTTTCATCTTCCATACGGCGAAGATATTCTTCAAAAGCCGTTTTCCCCTCGTCCTGCCAGAACCTCCTGTATTGAGCCCATTTTTTACCCACCGGAGGGCCGTAATGTTTATCAGGATCTCCAAATCCGTTGAACCGGTGCCATTTATCACTGATCCGCCGGTGAAAATGGTCATCAGGCTCCTTTTTGTGAGGCCCGAAACCACCAAACAGCAGCTTGGCCAGAAGCACGATCCCAAAGGCCTGCCTGTGCGTGACCGCACGCAGACAGGGTTCAAGGATTTAAGCGCTTTGAACTAAACTCTTATATCTTTTCTTTTCACTCGAACCCTCGAATCCTTGAATCCTACCAAATCTTTTGCAGCTACGGCAACCTCGACTCGTGAATAAACCAGTCTGTAATAGAGCATTAAAACAGAGAAAACAAAAGCTTTTTTGTCTTTTTTATCCTTTGACTTCAATCTTTTCTGATGTTATAGTTTTTCCGAGTTTTTATTAGAGGTTTTTTATGGAAGAAGAAAACAAGATCTACATTGGAAATTTGGATTATGGCATCACTGAAGATGAAATTAAAACATTCATCGAAAGTAAAGGCTTCGAAGTCGTTGAATTTAAAATCATCACGGACAAGTTCTCCGGAAGATCTAAAGGATTCGGATTTGCAGAGCTTAAGAAAGCAGATGACATTCAGCCTGCCATCGAAGCCCTTGATGGGGAGGATATGAACGGGCGGAAACTCCGCGCCAATAAAGCACGCAAACGCCGCGAGCGATCCGATGATCAGGGCAATTTCTGATCTGACAAACACTACTTAAACTTTCAAAATTCCCGGTTCGCCAGAATGCCAAGGGAGTAGTATATATTTAATAGTGTTTTTTCCGGTATTAAACCAAGCCAAGATGTTTGAGCTGGAAAAAACATTCTGCACAGATGCGAACATCAGACGCAGCATCATGGGTTTCCTTTATTTCTATATCAAAAAGACATTTATACAGTTCTGATAGCGACGGCCATTTGAAACCATAAGGACCCGGAATCTTACAATATTCCGTTGATGCCATCATTGTGCATATGCTCCTTATCTTGAACAATCGATTCTCAATATTTTCCCGTATAAATTCCGCTCCGACTATTTTCTCATCAAAACTCATGTTATGGGCCACAAGAACCTTAGATCCATCGATAGCATCTGCAAATTCCTGTATCACGGGCTTCAGATCAAAGCCTTCTTCCAGGGCTCTTTCCGTCGTTATACCGTGGATCATGGTGGATTCTTCAGGGATTATAAATCCATCCGGCTTTATAATGTAATCTTTTTCAGCAACCAGATCCCCGGCTTTATCATATTGACGCCAGGCGATCTGAACGATACGAGGCCAGTTATCCAAGTCAGAAAGAGGAGCATACCGGTTTTCAGGTAAGCCTGTAGTTTCTGTGTCAAAAAATAAATACATTATCCACTTTGTATTATTTATGAAAATCGCTGCTTTTACAATACATTTCAGATGATATCTGGATTCCCGTTTACACGGGAATGACGAAGGAATAGACGGGAATGACAAATAAGATGGAATTAAAATAAAAAAAAAGAGAGGAACTCTATGTCCCTCTCCTTTTTTTTCTGTGCTGCCGGTTATTTCTTTTTCAGTTCGATATCTCCACTGAACGTTTTTACATTGATTTCGGCGCCGCCTCCATTAACAACTCCCCGGACCTCACGCTTTTTCAGTTTTCCGGACATAGTAATCTGAAAATCGCAGTCTATGCTGCCACTAAATGTTTTAGCTTCCAGATCAAAAGCCGAATCAGCAGGAATAACCAGAGTCACATCCCCGCTGTGCGCTTTGAAGCTGTAACGGCTGTCTGAAAGAACAGTGCCTCTATACTCAACGTCGCCGCTCACAACACCTGCTTTAATGGTTTTGGCCCCTTTCACATCCGACATCTTGATATTACCACTTACAGTTTCAGTGGATATGGAGCCCTTGATGGCAGACAGGGTTACGTTGCCGGAAACCGTTTCCGCATCCACGTCTCCCTCAACATTAAAAACCTTCAAATTGCCGGAAACCGAGTTGACCTTTGCACCCTTGGCCGCCTGTGAAACTTCGACGTTTCCACTGACAGTACTTGCCGTCAGCAAACCGGCAATATCCTCAACAGTAACATCTCCGCTGACAGTACTGGCCTTTACCGAAGCCTGCTCAGGAATCATTAAATGATAATCAACCGAGACTCTGAGTCTCTTAATCTGCGGCTTAGGGTATTTAGTCTTAATAATGACCATATCCCCTTCTTTCCGAACTTCGATCTTGACTTTGGCAATGTTTTCTTTGGCTTTGCTCAGGGAAGAAGCTGTGGACACCTTGAGCGCATCGATCTTGACTTCTGCCTTGTTCCAGGTCTTGACAAAAATATCTCCTGAGATATTCGAAAGCTTAACCTTCCCATTTATAGCCAGAGAAACGGTTTTTTCGAATTTCTCTTCGTATTTTTCCTTTGCGCCGGCCAAAGCCGGATTCATTCCAGTGACAAATGCAAATGCCGTCAAGACTACCAAACATGTTGTCCATTTGTTTCTTTTCATATCAGATCTCCTTATCCAATAGATTAAATTTTGGTTTTATATTCACTTCCGGGAGTTGAACCGGTGTCCTGCAGCACCAATTGTGAAAGCAGATCAGTTTTTTGTTTATACATCGCTAAAAGATAGCGGCGTGAATCCACATCCCCGGGATC
>DAOVDI010000169.1 GCA_030669585.1 Acidobacteriota bacterium | reverse complement strand
CGTAGCAGTGTCCCTCTGCAGCCACAAAAACAATGTCGGGATCCCGTGGGTCGATGGCAACCCTTCCGATCCTCCCTGTCATGTCGAGGCCCATATGCTTCCAGGTCTTTCCCGCATCAGTAGATTTGTAGACACCGTTTCCGATAGAGATGTTGCTGCGGACAAAGGCTTCTCCTGTACCCGCCCAGACTACATTCGGGTCTGATGCTGCAACAGCAAGCGCCCCGATTGACTGAGCCGGCTGATTGTCGAAGATAGGTTTCCAGTGAACGCCAGCGTCAGTCGATTTCCAGATCCCTCCGGAAGATGCTCCTATGTAGTAAACCAATGGATCGCCAGGCACTCCCACAACAGCGGAAGTTCTGTTCCCAGGAGGACCGATGTATCGGTACCTGAGCTGGCTGTAGATTTCAGGAGTGACCTGCTCGGAGTAGGCTGCAGGCGAGTACGCTGCTAAGACAAAAAGAACCAGTGCAGCGGCCGCACATAATCCGGCTGTCGCCCAGTGTTTTTTGAAAAGATTTAACATTTAAATACCTCCTTTTGCTTCAAATTGCTGGATCCGTTTTTGCATTATGATGATATTTTTCACTGCGGAAAGTTTATTTTACTTCCCTCGTGAAGATTTTCAAGTAAATTATTTTATGCATGCTGCATAACTGCAAAGGCTGACATTTATCTTCATGCCTGAAACGGCATTAAAACCCTATTTTGCGGCAACTCTTTTACTTGAAAAAAAAGTTGTTTAATGTAATTATAATCAAGGATGTTAGTTTGAGGGTAATAAATTGTCTGGTCATAAAGGAATTATTGATTAATGTGTTTTCTTGTTCTCAGAATTCAAAATTTCCATTTTCGGACTTATATTTATTGCTTTTGTATTTATCGTATTAGCTTAAAGGATTGTTAATGTGAGGAAAAAAATGAGCAAAGACGAGAAAAAATATCGTGAGCACCTCGAGGAATTGGTAGAAGAGCAAACCATCGAACTTCGTGAGAGTAAAGAGCGGTTCCGAAGCCTTTATGAAAATGTGACCGTAGGTATGTACCGTACTACTCCAAAAGGTCAAATTGTTATGGCTAATCCAGCATTAATCTCGCTCCTGGGATATGATTCATTCGAAGAACTGAAAAAACGAAACTTAGAGGAAAGTGGATTTGAACCCGAATATCCAAGGGAAAAATTTAAAGAAGAAATCAAAAAAAATGGCAAAGTTCAAGGATTGGAGTCTAAATGGAAAAGACGTGACGGAACAAGTGTGTTTATTAGAGAAAGCGCAAAAGCTGTTAAAGATGAGAAAGGAAACATTATATATTATGATGGCACTGTTGAAGACATCACAGAACGTAAACACGCAGAAAATAGGGTTAAGCACTTAAACCTCGTGCTTCATGCTATACGCAATGTCAACCAGCTCATCACAAGGGAAAAAGACCGCGACAAACTGCTTAAGGGTGCCTGCGACCTCCTGGTCAAGACCCGCGGCTATCATAACATCTGGATTGCCCTCCTGGATGACTCCGAAAAGCTCATAACCACTGCAGAATCAGGTTTGGGCAAAAAATTCATACCCATGCTCAAGCAGCTTAAGAAAGGCAGGCTTCCCACATGCGGCATGAAGGCACTGAAGCAGCCGGATATAGTAGTAACCATGGATCCCTCTTCTGCATGCCCCGACTGCCCGCTCTCCGGAATGTACGGCGGACGGGGAGCCGTGACTCTCCAGCTTGAATTTAAGGATAAGACTTATGGAATCATTTCCGTTTCTGTTCCTGCTAACCTCACTGCAGACAAGGAAGAGCATGCTCTGTTCAAAGAAGTTGCCTCTGACATCGCCTTTGCCATTCACGATATTGAACTAGAACAGAAACACAAACGCGCTGTGGAGGCACTGCGAGAGAGTAAGGAGAAGTACCGCATCCTGACTGAAACTGTACCTGATATTATATTTACATTGGATAGAAAAGGCAGATATACTTACATTAATCCGGCAGGTGAAAATGTTACTGGATATTCTAGCCAGGAGTTTCTGGGACATGATTTCACGGAAGTGATTGCTCCTGAGTATATAGATACAACGAAGGACCGCTTCGAACGGGGACTTTCCGGAGAAAAAATTTCCCTTTATGAAGTTGAGATCATGCATAAGGATGGACGGAAAATCCCGGTAGAATTAAATATGACCTCACTCTTTGACGAAGATGGAAATATCATCGGAAGGCTTGGCGTCGCCCGCAACATTACAGAGCCCAAGTGGATACAGAAGGTGCTGCGGGAGTCGGAGGAACGATACCGAACAATTTTTGAAAACACTGGAACCGCTATGATTATGATTGAAGAAGATAAGACAGTATCCCTGGCAAATAGGGAAGCTGAGAAGTTATCTGGCTATTCCAAGGAGGAAATAGAGGGAAAGAAGAAATGGACAGAATTCATTGTGGAAGAAGATTTGGAAAAAATGAAGGGTTATCATGAACAGCGCAGAGTTGATCCGACCAGTGCTCCAAAGAAGTATAAGTTCCGGCTTATTGACAAAAAGGGAAGCATCAGAGATATATTACTGTCAATTGATGTAATTCCAGGGACAAAAATGAGTGTAGCATCTCTCCTGGATGTCACCGAGCGCAAAAAGGCGGAGGAGAAAATAAAGGCATCCCTCGAGGAAAAAGAGGTGATGCTGCGCGAGATTCATCACAGGGTGAAAAATAACATGCAGATCGTGATAAGCCTGCTCCGCCTTCAATCTGCGAAGGCCGAGGATAAAAAAACACAGGAGATATTCAGAGAATGCCAGAACCGT
>DAOVDI010000067.1 GCA_030669585.1 Acidobacteriota bacterium | reverse complement strand
ATTTTTTTAACAAACTGGGGAAAGGCCTCATCTGCTTCAGGCAGATCCGGCTGCCAGACCTTTTCCCATTCATAGGAAAGATAGCCGGTATATCCAATACTTGACAGGACTTGTATAACTTCATAAACAGGCACATCACCCTGACCGATAAAGGTCAGTTTTGCCTCTTTTCCTTCCTTGATGGAGTCCTTAATGTGGATATGCTTAAGATAAGGAGCCAGGAATTCTGCGGTATCTTTTATCGGTTCTCCGGTCCAGAAGCAGTTACTGACGTCCCAGACTACACCAACTGCTTTGTGATGGGTTTTTTTCATGACTTTTGAGACTGTATTTCCGCTGAGAAAGCTGTCATGTGTCTCTAGGAGGACGATAACACCATTTTCGTATGCATAATCCCCCAGCCGGGAAAGATTATCAGCCAGTTGTTGTATGCCCTGTGACAGCGGCGCCTTTTCCGGGATGTATCCTCCGAAGACACGTACAAAAGGGGCGCCCAGCTGATTTGCCAGCAGGATATAGTCCTGTGCCTCATTCATGCTGTTTTTGATTTTTTCAGGTTCCTGCCATGAAAAACTTGCAGAGGAATCTACACTGATGATCTCAAGAGCTGAATCTTCAAAAAGGGCCCGGGTTTTTTTGATCCTCTCAGGAAAAAAATCGGGTGATCTGCGAATGTCAAGTTCACCTTTAATGCCGCGCAGTTCTATGCCGTCAAAGCTATAACGACACGCCGCTTCCACAACTTCTTCGACTGTCCAGTCAGGACATCCCAGTGTGCTGAAAGCCAGTTTCATTTTTTACTCCCTTCTGAAGTCAAGTAAACGTAATGCATTTCCTGAGAGCAGCAGATCCCGGTCATGTTGGCTGATCGAAGCATTCTGAATTTTAAGAAGTGAAGAGCTTATGTATTGGAAGGGGGCGTTGCTGCCAAAGAGGATGTATTCCGCTCCAAAGTCCTCGACTGCTCTGACTACCACTTCAACAGGGCCAGGGTTGTTGTGCCGTCCCTGCATACGTGCAGTATCGAAGTGCCAGTTCTGGCGGCGCTTAAGAAGTGGTTTAACGGAAAGAAGTTCAGGATATGTCGCTCCGCTCAGGATAAATTTCACTTCTGGAAAGTTACAGATAGTTTCTGCAGCCTCTTTGATATTAAAAGGCGGGACTTTGACCAGCCAGTGGTGCTGACGTTCGTCCTCAACCCTGATGGTAAGAACCACAGGGATGTTTATTTTTCCGGAGGCGGCAATAATATCATGGAAGCGTAGATCTTGAGAGTCATACCCGTGAAAGGAAGGAAAAAGCCGAAGCCCCTTGAACCCGAGATCTTCGAAACAATGGAAAAAGTCTTCTTTCCACCCTGGAAAGGCGGGGTTTATACATGCGAATGGAAAAAGACAGGAAGGGTGCCTTGCTGCTGCTTTTGCCACCTCGCGATTTCCTTCCATGCAATCCTTGGCAAGAATAGAGGAGATGGGGTAAACAACAGCCCGGTCTATTCCCTCTTTTTTCAGCAGCTTGATCAGCCGGCTAATTTTCCCGTATTTTAACGGTCTGAACGGCCATGTGCCTATGCCGGTAAAAAAATCCACTATCATCCGGAAGTTCCTCCAAAAAGCCTGGCGGCATTTTCATACAAGATCGAGCGTTTTTGTTTTTGTGAAATTTCAGCGCCTTCGATCTTTCCTAGATTTGACCAGAAATCGATATCAGGAAGATCCGTGCCGAAAAGAATCCTTCCGGCGCCAAGCTCCTTCACAGCCGTTTCGATCATCCCGCAGTCAACAATACTGCCGGAAGTGTCGACAAGGACATTGGACAGGCTGCGAACGGCCTTGATCCCGCGCTGCCAATCTCCTCCCATGTGAGCCATGATCAAGGTGACATTTGGAAATGTTTTTGCAGAAACAGCTATGTCTGATGGAATTGATTCGCCTGGAATACAGCCTGTGGCTTTGAACCATGTGTGTTGGAGAATGGGCAGCGCGAGAGACTCCGCCTTCTCCAATATCGGTCTATACTGCGGATCTGTGCATACACAGCCACATTCCAGTTTTATGCCTATCATTCCGTATTCATTAACAGCACGTTCTATTTCATCGAGTGATTCCTTTTTATATTCGGGGTTAACATATACCCATCCTTCGACAAAACCTTGTTCGCGCTTCATCCATTCGTGGACTCGTTTATTGTTTTTGCGGAACTGTTCCGGCGTGGGTTTATATATCCCGTCAGGAGGATCGAGACAGGAAACCACAATTTTGACAACACCGGCCTTACGTTCCAGCTTAAGGGTGTGGCAAAAACTTTTTTCGTCGTGAAGATGGACGTGCATGTCGAAAATTTTCATGATCTAATGGTTTTTTGATTCAAAGAAAAGGCCGTCAGGAAGCCTTACGGAAATTTTACCGCTGAAATTCCCATTGACTGAGATCGTCTTATCGGCACAATCGATTTCAACCCAGTCGATCTTGCCCGTGCATTTCACGAGTGGAAGATCCTGTCGCGTCAGGCAGGTTCCTCCGACAATGACAATGGATTTCAGCGTTCCATTTTTTTCCCGGATGAGCGACATCTCTCCGTCAAAAGAAAAATCTCCGTATTTATGAAATTTTTTGTCTTTTCCTATGACAAAATAATAATCTCCCATGAGCTTCTCAAGATAATAATCGGTTCTTTCAGGGGTTGTTATTTTTAGTCCTTTACATCCGAGTTTATTACTGTTCCCGACAAGGGGTTCGACCGTGATATCAGGAGCTTTATTCCCCTTGTATGGATAGGCGATGATTTCATAATCCATGGGAAGGTCGCCCTCTTTTTTGTAACCTATATAAGGAGCATCATTTACTTCGCCTTCCGGTGTCATAATCCATCCTTTGGATCGTGTGATCTCCAGGTTTTCCGGTTTTGAGGGGACCAGAAGGATATTGACATCCGGGTTGTTTGTAAACACAGTTTTTCTTGTGATGTCGATCGTCAGTTCGCTGGGTTGAAAATGGGCCAACCATTTGCCTTCGTGAAAACCGCTTGTCTGACACATCTTTTCTGTGATGTTATCTGTAATGATCCAGTAAAAAGGCTTAACAAATGTTATTTTTCTCCGGCAGTAGGCGCCGAGATATTTATAACCGTCGTGTTCTGCATCTATATAATCGCAGGAAGTATTACTTACCCAGCGTTCACATCTGCCATCGGTCACTTTCCTCTGACTCATCCCGTTGATGGTGACAAGATTATGGGATATGGTTTCTTTATACCACGTTTTTGACCTGTCGGATTGGTAGCCGCCTCCATGGCCGCAGTCGGTTATAAGGGGTTTGCCGTATGCAAAGATACTGAAACCGAGGCCGTCCCTGTGACAGTGCCATGGCTCGTTGGAACCAAAATCAAAGAGCATATACAGCGCCTCACGGTCCCATCCGGACCGCATAACAGCCCAGCCGGTATCTTCCAGATGAACTGATGTCCAATCAGGTTCCCTTGATTCCACTGCATTATATCTGGCAAGTATTCCCGCGGCTTCATTCCTGAAGAGCTCCCTGGCTCTTTTTTCAATTCTGTCTGGATAATTTTTAACGAAGAACTTGAATTCAGGACTGGGAAAAAGTAAAGCGCCATCGATGAGATAGGGCAGCGCATAGTCTTCCTGTCCCATAACACTATCCCCGACCGGGGCCAGGTTGAGAACCGGTGTATACACTTTGACTGTCCATTCATGAGCTTTCCTCAATTTCGGTTTGAGCCATTCAGGAACTTTAATCCCTGCTGCACGGGTCAATTCGAGAATCTGACGCCAATCCTGTGAAGTGCTGTTGTTATAACTTGTTGCCCTTTCAAAATGCCCGCCATCCGGAAAGAGGTCTAACCAAGCATGTTTCCGAAGTAATTTCCATGCAAAATCTATCCATTTCTGTGCTTCATGGAATTCATAGAAATATATTCCAGCCTCAAGAAGAAAACGCATCTGGAGGATTTGTATGTTGCCTGCACGGTATCCGGGATTTACTGCCATAAGAAAACGTGCATGTTCTACAACCGATTTGTAAAGGGGGATCCTTTTTTCCGGCGGGATATCTTCAAAACTTACATGTGTTAATAGTTCATTAAGCAGAGCGAGCGTATGGAGCTTACTTGAAGCCTGATGTGAATCCCAAGGATTGTTGATGAAAGAAGGGGAAAGCCAGATTATTGGAATTCCTGCAGGGGGCCTGACCGTTTTGTGCCAGTGGGAAAACATCTCAAGAACTCCTTTGAGATATTTCATATCTTGTGTATATCGAAAGGCATAATAAAGGTGAGAGACCCAATTCCACCAGGCATCCTTTGTTCCATTCCCAAACCTCTCCCTTGACCATGGATAATTCGGGAAATCCTTGTGATGGAGACATTCATCGGCTCTGTCCAGGATAATTTGCTTATTTGAAAGAGACAATGTGCCCGGATCAATAAAACATGGGGAAGAACGGTCCTGAAAATATTTAGCGAGTGATACGTCCGCATTTTTCCAATCCTGATTTTCCACCGAGGCTTTTACTTCTCCCATTCCCGGGCGGTTGATGTCGATGTTTGAATAAAAATCCTTTTCAGACATTTCCTCCGCACCCGGAAGATAGTGATATTTGTACAGCCATCGTTCCAGGTATGTCTCTGTCAGCTTGACATCGGAGAATGTTTTATAATGAAGATTAAGCTCTGCCTCCAGCCTGACGGAGGGTTCATCCACAACCGCTGCTGTTTTTTTTTGTTCTGTGCAGCCGGTTAGAAATAAAGATACCAGGCAGCCAGACAGGATAAATACATAAAATTTTTGCATTTTTTTCACCTGCTTGTTTGTCCTTTAAGATGGTAATCACAAACCTTTGTGAGCGCCGAGGCTATATCCCGGGCATCGCTGTCACTAAAAAACTCGCTGCAGGGAAGGATCAGCATATTTGTAAGTGATTTTTCGGCAACAGGACAAAGACCTTTTATATTAGAGACGTTTTTGCCATAAAGATGACATTCAAAGGGACAGGATGATTTTCCGTAGATCTGCTTATTCTTGAGGGGATCATAAAGATAGATGGGCAGTCCGATGTAAGGGAAAGGTATAGGAATCCCTTCTGCTGTGACTTCCCATGCAAATGTTTCGGCATTAACGCCGAGCTTATTCTCGTCAATATTGAAAGGATAAAGCCAGAAGGAATGCTCGATACCATCTTCAATAAACGGCGTATTGATTCCCTCCACGTGCTTCAGCAGATTGTCGAGTTTCCGGGCAAAATTGCGGCGGCGTTCGATGATCGAAGCCAGTTTTTTTAATTGTACTGATGCAACGGCTGCCTGCAGTTCCGAGATCCGGTAGTTCAGTCCGAAGAGAACGGAATTGCGGACCGCTTCTGTGCGCGTATATCCCTTATCGGCAAAGAGCCTGGCTCGAGATATCAGGTCTTTATTATTAGAAATGACAAAACCGCCATCGCCGCAGGTGATGTGTTTAAAGTCGTTAAGACTGAAACACCCCATATCCCCCATTGTTCCGACCAGTCTCCCGCTGCAGGTTGACAGATAGCTCTGGGCGCAGTCTTCAATTATATAGATATTATGTTTTTTTGCCAGGTGTAAAATGGGTTCCATCACGCATGATTGGCCTATAAAATGAACAGGAATGACAGCTTTTGTGCGGTTGGTTAGAACCGCTTTTATGGTTTCGGCAGTTATGTTGTATGTCTTTGGATCAACATCTGCAAAGACAGGTATGGCATTCAAAGCAAGGATCGGAATGACAGAGCCCATATCGGTTATTGGAGAAGTTATAACCTCATCACCTGGACCGACCCCAATAGCGGCGAGAGCACAGTGGATCGCTGCGGTCCCGCTGGCTGTTACTGCAGCGCCTGAGACGCTGAAATACTCAGATACTTCATTTTCAAAGTGCTTCGCTTTGGCGCCGAATACACGGCAAAGATGTCCTGAGTCAATGACCTCAGCAACAGCTTTTTTCTCTTCTTTTCCAAACCTTGCTTTTGAATGTTCTTCAACGAGAAGGGGGGCTTTTCTGACTTTTGTGCCTCCATAGGCGGCTAGTTTCAACATAATCTCTCCTCCTTATGATCCTAATTTAATTATTTAAAGATTTATTTTTTATATTGCGCAGCAAGCTTTTTCCTCCCCTTATGATGGATAATCCGATCACTACAAGAATTGCAGCCAGCGTTATGTTTATGAGCGGTTTAACACGTCCTGCAGGGAAAAGAAGTAAAACCAATACCATGAATGCCAGTCCCAAAACAATAATTCCGACAAAAGGATAAACTGTTGCTGTTTCCCTTTCGTCTCCCACTTCTTTTTTCACATTTATCGGGGTTTTGACCAATCTGAAAAAAGCATCCACATCAGGTTCGGGTTTTCCAATATCCCGGCTGTAAATTCGGAAAAAGAGATAAGTCAGGCATCCGAGAGCCAGGGATGCAACACAGCTTGCTGCAAAATAGCCGCCTGAAGAAACTACATCTGGAGCCGGTTTGACATTTCCGAATATAAGACCCCAACTCAGTGACCGGTTGGTGTTGAAAAAGAGGAAGAAAAGCCAAAACCCAACTGAAGTAAAACAGGACACGATAATCGCAGCCAGCCGGTTTCGCCCGAGGCGGCCCATAGGCCTGGATAACAGGAACATACACAGTGTTATTCCGATGATAAAAAATATTCTGAATCCAAAAGGGTACTTCATGAATCCGAATATATGGAACGGCCCGAAAATCGAAAGATCGCTGCTGACTATAGCTGCCAGAGTTCCCATAACAACAGCCCCTAGTCCTGCCCATCTCGACACATTACGGATAACGATACCAAGAGATAGAGGTATAGATACTGCCACTCCGGCAAGGATCCCGACAGTGATGCCTATGATGTCGAGCTTGATGCCTCTTGCAGTTATTGCCAGGGCGCCGGCTACAGCAACAATAAAAAAGAACACAATAGCGATCCTTCCGATCTTCAGCACATGATAATCCGTTGCATCCGGCTTGAAGATCTTTTTATACAGATCAACCGAGAAAATTGCTGATGCCGTATTCCAGCAGGTGTCTGTTGCCGACATGGTAGCTGCAAGCATGGCAGCGATGAACATTCCAAGAATACCCGGCGGCAGATACCTGGCAGCCATGGCGATAAAAACGCCTTCCTGTGGGTTGGGAAGCCCTGCAAACCCGGGGATCATGGATGGATCGGGCCAGATAACTTTGCCTAGGAACGGTATCAGGCCGAACAAAACAGGACCGGCCGCGAACAGGGCGGTGGTCAATAGGCCCAGCTTGAGCACAGCCTTTTCATCCCGGACGCTGTAGTATCGCTGGGCACGGTCCCCCATTGCAGCTGCAAATATGCCCTGCATGATGTATGCAATAAGATAGGGAAAATCATAACTGGGTTCGCTTGAAGGAGCGTGAAAGGTAAACGATGGAAGCTTATTAAAAATTTCAGGTGTTTCCAAAAATATAACCACGATCATAACAACAATAGTTCCCACCAGTAAAAATGACTGTACTGCATCGGTGACACAGACCGCCCATAGACCGCCGGAAAAAGTATAAAAGAGAACAATTGCGGCGACCACCAAAATCGTTATGGAAATGGCGATTTTTGAGCCTGGAAAAAGCATGGGGCCTACCATTTTTCCGAGCGCAGCCATGTGTTGTATTGGCCAGTAAAGAAGAGATATGCCGAATATAACGCTGAGCACTGTGTGGGTGGTCCGGTTGAATCGGGTCTCAATGTATTCGACAGGGGAGATGACCCTGCTCCTTCGGCATCTTTTTCCGGCCAGCATGAACCCAATAAAAAAGCCGATTGGCCATGTAGCAAAGTAGAGCAGTCCATACCAACCGGTCCTGTAAACAAGGCTTGCCGCACCGCTGAATGTCCAGGAAGAAAAAAGTCCCATATAAAGAGAAATACCTGCCACCCACCAGGGAATCCGCCGTCCTCCGGCGAAAAAGTCTTTGGCCCCTTTCATATATTTTGAGAAAAAGACAGCGATTGTTGCCATGATCATGAGATAGATGAAAATTGATACTCCGTCGAGAATGTGAATTCCCATGGTCTATGGTTTCTCCCGTTAAATGTTTGTAGCTATATTTTTTATATTAAAAAGTTTCGCGGCATTAAGTCCCAGGATTTTTCTCTTCTCATGTTCTTCCAAGTCAGCATAAACGATCTTCCCGATCTGAGGAACAGGAGAGAGGAATGGAACATCTGAGCCATACAGGACCTTTTCCGCACCGGCCTCATTGACCATCATTTTCACTATGCCGGGATAGAGGCGGGATGATGCTGTATCAAGATAAACATTCGGCATGGCCTTAGCCAGTTTTATCGCCTCAAGTATCCCATCATATTCTCCGCCTGAATGACCGAGTATGATTCTGGCTTCAGGGTAGTCCCTCGCGATCTTCTCAAATAGAGAGGGGGTACAAAAACGGAGAAGGGGATCGTTGCCCCTCAAATTGTTCCAGGTGTGAATAAGAACCGGTGTACTGTGTTCATGGGCAAATTTCCATACTGGTTCATAACGGGGATCATCCGGAAAAACCTGGTCACAGTAGGGATGGATCTTGATCCCCTTAAACCCGAAACGATCAAAACAGCGCTCCAGCTCTTTTTTTATGGTCATGGGATAGTTTGCATTCACTCTGGCGTAGCCGACAAATCTATCGGGAAAAGAAGACACTGTTTGGCCTACAATATCATTGCCGAATGGTTGAACACCGCTGAATGAGCTGACTGCTGCGATATTGATTCCCACTCTGTCCAGCACCTTCAACAGATTGTCAGGTGAAGTGCCGGGAATATAAAAACCGGTGCACGAGCCAAGATGTCCATGGCAGTCAAAAATAAAGGCATTCTGAAAAGGATCTCCCTTTACTGCTGTTTTGATAAAGTAATCCTTCATTCTTAAAATATTTATTTCTCAGGAATCAGAAAGAGGATCAAAAAAAACCGGGAGTAAATGTTTTTCATAGGATGTCCTTCCCTTTTCGTCTCCGGAGAGATCTTTTTTCAATTGATGTTTTGATCAGTTCGTGAAGGTTGCCTCCTGCGATTCTTGCCCGATCTTCTTCTGAGATTTCAGCATATTTTATTGCCATTACAGATGGCCCAGGATCAAAAAAAGGAGAGGCTGTACCAAAGAGCAGCCGTCCTGCTCCGAATTTTGCACATATATCTTCAATCCCGCCGTGGAGTTGGAAAAAAGAGGTTTCTATGTACAGGTTCGATGTTTCAGCTAAAAGGGCATAGACATGCCGGCTGAAACGGAACGGAACCCGGGTCAGGACCACTGGCAGGTCAGGATGTTTTGCGCAAAGAGAGAAAAGCTGGTCCCATCCGGTTTCTTCAAGATCAATAAGCAGGGGAACGGCCATTTCTTCTAATTCCTGAAGAAGATGACCGGCAGACCATTCGGAAATGGACCAATTTTGTGTTTTTGGAAAAACCCTGACCGCAGCAATACTTTTCTCTGCGATGTCGTTCAAAATTTTTTCCGGCTTCGGCATCTCTGCTGTTTGGTCAGGCAGCAAAGTCCAGCAGGCATAAAGAGAATCAAGACCGGTGATTTCTTCAAGCAGTTTTTGATTTCCAACAGCCGGGTGGTATTCTTTAGAATAGGAATGATAAACCAGGGCCTCCTCCACTCCTGCCTTCTTCATAGCCAGTACCAAATCGGCCGTTGATTCAAGACATTTCGGGAGGGGAACGGATAATTTCCCGAGACAACAGTTGGCGTCAAAAAATTTCATCATAAATCCTGCGTTCTTTAAGGGTTTATATCACAGCCGTAAAACAGGGTCAATTATCAGGAAAATTCGGGAAACAACGGTGTGAAATTTACCTGATTTGACAATCCGTCACTCCTGATATACAAATGAAAAAAGGAGGGAAGAGTAATGAAATTCTTGAAAAACGCAGCCTTTTTTTCGCTGGCTCTATTGCTTGTAATAGTGAATATTGGACTAAGCTTCGGTAAAGATTGGACAGAACGTATTGATCTTCCCGTTTATTGCAACCCAAAGATGGATTCTTTTCAGGGTCAGATCTTTCAGAAGGAAACATTCCTGAGAATTGCTTATATATTGTCACCTGAGGATGGTTCGGTTATCCCGGAGGGGAATTTCCACCTGAGCTTTGATCCAAAATATTTTTTCATCCTGGGCAATCCGGTATTAACAGATACAAGGACCGGTGGAACAACGGTGATCGACTATATATTTAAGAACGAGCGATTGATCTTTTATGTGCCGGCATCTTCTCACCTTCAATATATCGAGTGCGAAGTTGCCTCGCGCAAGTTAGGGAACAGGGGGGAATTGACCATAGAGGATAAACTTAAACAGGCGAGAACAGTCAGATGGATCAAGCCGAAAACGGACAGTTGGTCCCCATTGTCCAAGGGGCAGGTTATCGCCCAGACAACGTTAAAAGCGATCTTGCCTCACGGCGGGTATGATTTGAACGGCGTAAAAAAAGCGGTCATCTGGGCGAACGGACAGAAACTCACTGGAGGATTTCAGCTCATTAATGCCCTCACCAACAGGCAGTTTCCCGCTTCCCAGCCTGTTGTTTTTACAGGCGAATTGATTGAAACAGGATTTCATATCTGGGGAGGGAATAACTATATCGCCGATTTTTCAGAATTCAAAGAGGAAGGACTTTTTTATGTGCGTCTCAAGGTTAAAGAGACTCAGGAGGTCGTGGATTCCTTTGTCTTTCCAATAAAAAACCACCTTTACCGGGACCTGGCAAAAAAAGCTGCAGGATGGTTTTATTACCAGAGGTGCGGAACAGAAGTTCCCGGTTTTCACAATGCCTGTCATACGGATGATGTGATCATTAAATTGGACGGCACCCGGATGGATGTCAGCGGCGGCTGGCATGATGCCGGAGATTACGGCAAGTGGGTAGGGCCGGCGTCTGTCGGAGTGCTGGCATTGACCACCCTTCATGAAGAGTTTGGCAGTGAGTTCACAGGGGAAAATAACTTTCCCGGCTCTCTCGAGGAGGCGGCTTGGGGAGCGGACTATCTTTGCAGGGGATACTGGGATGGCGCTTTTCATGCCGGCTTCACCTCAGATTTTGAGGATGTTTGTACCTGGCTTGGCGCTCCGGAATCTGAACCGCAGCGTGTGGTCAGAGAAGAAGAGATGCTGGAAAACAGATACGGATATTCAAAGGGTCCGGGAACAAGTATGACCGGTGCATACCTGGCCAGGACCGGCAGGATGCTTGCAAACCGCGATCAAAAGCTTGCGTTGAGATGTCTGAATGTTGCCCGGGACATCTATAAGATCGACAGTCGCGTAAATCTTTCCCTGCCCGAATACAAAGATAAGCTCAGTTCCTATCTCTGGCTCCAAACCGGACTTCTCCATAGCGCTCTGGAGCTGTATCAGGCCACACGCGAGCCGGATTACCTGAAGGATGCAGAAAAGCGGGCTGCCAATATCCTGGATCTTCAGGATTCAGAAGGAAGTTTCTTTCTGGATCAGGCCAGGACGTCATTAAAATATGGCGAGAGCCGGTTTCACCTGGTAGCGCTTTATGAATTCTTAAAACAGAATCCGGGAAGTTGTTTGAATAAACGTATCAAAGCGGCGTTCCGAAGCTGGGCGGATCTGACTTTGCAGTTTGCAGATGTTAACGGTTTTGGACTCATCGGTGGACTGACAGAAGACGGGAGTCCGTGGAATCTAAAATATCAGTTCGGAAACCGCCGGATCAGCGCCTTTGCCTGGGGGCTGGCTACCGCCGCTATTCTCCTGAAGGAGCCGAAATATCTGAAAGCTGCGGAGCATCAGATCCAGTGGATCATAGGGTTTAATCCTGCGGATATTTCCATGATGGCGGACGTGGGGCGCGGGCCCGGGTGTTATCATCATCGTTACTGCTTCATGAAAGGATGTGAAAGCGGAGTTGTTCCAGGCGGCATCTTAAACGGGATCGTCAGCGGGAACGGCGGGATCGCCTATCTGGGCGACATGGATACCAAGAACTTTGTCCTTGCAGAAGTCCCCATGGATTATCCCCTCATTGACACCGGTGTCTGGGGTTGGACCTATGCCTACCTCAGCAATGAGTACTGGGCAAGAAACAGCGCCTGGTTTATTTTGGGCGCCCTTCAGATAGAAAAAGCCAAAAGGACTTTGCGTTAAACAGGAGGAAAAGCATGAAAAAATTTATTTTCTTTATCACCATTTTTATTGTTATCTTTGTGTTAGGGGGACTTTCCGCTGTTTTGGTCCAGGATCAATTGACAGAAGAGCCGGATCCTTCGTTCGATGAACATTCCCCATACCATCGACGCCATCCGGAAGTAGATACCGATGTTTATCTTTATATTAACCACTGGAAAAATTCCCTGCCGTACGAGGGACACGGCGGGCTTATTGAGCGGGATATTCTCACACCCGGTGATCCTCTCAACCCGCCCAAAAAAGGAGCTGTATTAAAATACATCAAAGCCTATAAACGCGGGGCGCTTCAGCCTCGATGTAATACACAACCCTTTAAGCATGACCGGGAACAGGTTTTTTTCTATGTTATGGAAGGGACCGGACGAGTTGAAGCAGGCAAAAAAAAGGCAGCCCTCGCAGAGGGGACGGCTGTAGTGATCCCTGCCGGTCTTGAATTCCGTTTTTTTAATCCCACGGAAGTTTATTTGGAAATGATCGTGGTGGTGGAAACCATTCCAGACGATTTTGAACCAAATAAGGAAATGTCTGTAGGAACTTACCATGATTCAAAGCCCGGAGTCGGCTTTCACTGGGCCCACATCGGCCGTGGATTTGATTATGATGTGAGACCGAAATTTGCCAATCCCATGGGTTTTGGCATTGTGTCCATCGACAAATTTGATATCGCTCAGCCTCACGTGCATGGCCCGGGCTGCGAGGAGATCTGGTGTCAATTAAAGGGAAAAAGCCTGTTGCTTTTTGGGACTCGTCTCATGTGGCAGGAACCCGGTGAAGCATTTCTCATTCCGCCGAACAATAAAGTGCCCCACTCATCCATCAACCATACAGACGAGCATATGCTCTGGCTTTACATGGGCAACCGGCATGACAGGCTGAAAAAAAAGTAACATTCTAATGTCGTGTCATGCGTGGAGTATCGTATCAGGAACTCGTCATTCCCAC
>DAOVDI010000175.1 GCA_030669585.1 Acidobacteriota bacterium | reverse complement strand
TTCTTTTTATCTCTTATCCATTTTGATACAGTTCCATGGCCGATTCCAAGGTCTCGTTCCACCTGGATGCAGGTAAGGCCGTCTTCTTTTACAAGGCGGATGGCTTCCTCTTTAAATTCTTTTGAATAGGTTTTTCTTTTTTCCATTGCTTGACACCTCCTGATACTATAAATTAAATTAGCTATTCAAGGTGTCAACAAATTTAGGACAATTCACTGCTTGATCGATTTAAAAAGACACTAAAGCTTATCGGAGGATCCCGTTTCCCTGAGTCTGCTTTATTGAAAGTTAACAAGAGCCTGGTTAGAGAAGGAAAAAAGCTCCGATACCCTAAAAAGCTCAGGATCAAGATGTTTAAAACAATTATAGATGCAATAAAAAAACATAGAAGTAGTATAGATATTTCTTTGTGCAAGGAGCAGCATGAAATATGGAAGGCGCTCGGTTTAGGGATGAAAGGGCTATCATGCAACTGCGTTAAGTAGATGGCGAGGTGTGGATACCCAAATTTCGTGCAATAGTGAAAACAGATGATGAGGGAAAAGACAATATTCAATCAAGATAATATCATTAAGGGTCAAAGGCAGACCCCTTTTTTTTGTATTCTAAAAAATACTTTCAATATCTCCGGGTCGAATATTTTTCCGGACAACATCTCCATTTCCGCTAATGCTTCTTCCAGAGGCCATGCCTTTTTATAAGGCCGCTCATGGGTCAAGGCATCAAAGACATCAGCTACAGTTACAATTCTGGCGGGCAAAGGAATTAAATCCCATTTTAATCCATCAGGGTATCCATTTCCGTCCCAACGTTCGTGATGACTTCTGGCAATTTCACGCGCGGTTTGGTAAAATGGCTTATCGCCCAGAATTTTCCACCCTGCAATACAATGCGTTTGCATTACTACCCATTCTTCAACTGTCAATGGACCTGGTTTTTGCAAAATACTATCAGGGATGTGGATTTTGCCTACGTCATGCATGATGCTAAAAAATGCGATTCGCTCTGATTCCTTAGAGGACTTGCCCAGAGCTGCGCATATATCGCGAGTGCTCCGCTGAATTCTATAAATATGCTCTCCGGTATCGTCATCTTTTGCCTCTGCTGCCAGGGCGAGCATTACAACGCCTTCTCGTACGGCCTCTTCAAGTTCTAAAGTTCGTTCATGAACCAGATTTTCAAGATTTTCATTGACGATGTTTAGTTGTTTATTCTGTTCTTCGGTTAATTTTTGAAGTCGTTTATTCTCTTGGACTAAATTATAATGTTGAAAAGCTCCTTCAATTGTCCCGCTTAGGGCCTCAGGTGACCAGGGCTTGGTTAAATATCCGAAAACCTGCGAACGGTTGATACCGTCCATGGCATTTTTAAGAGTGCCGTAGCCTGTAAGAAGGATTCTGACAACATCCGGTTTGATTTGCCTGGCGATTTCCAGAAAGGTGATGCCATCCATTTTAGGCATCATCAGGTCGGATAAAACCACTCCTATGTCATTCTCTTTCAAGAATTTAAGTCCCGCATCTCCTGAATTTGCCGAATAAATGAAATAGCTCTCGCGCCTGAGCTGGCGTTTAAGAGTGCTGATTGTATTCGGCTCATCATCTACTATGAGTAAAGATCGATTAAGCATTGAGGCTTTTCTCCTTCCTCCCACAATATGGACAGTTTTTCCAGCCCAATTCCAAAAGCTTGCCGCACCCTGCACAGCGCGGGTTAATTGCCGTTCCGCAAAACGGACAGAACTGGAATCGTTCTTCAAGGCTGGTCCTGCACTTCGGGCATGGGATTTCCAGTCTGTTTTGCGACCCGATAACTCTCAGTACCTCCTCACAGGTTGTAATGCCTGTTTTCACTTTATTGACAGCATCATCCAAGAGAGTCGTCATTCCAGCCATACGGGCTGCCTTCATAATTTCTTTCTCGGCCGCATCCTGATGAATTATTCTCTTGAGTTCCTTATCAATCTGAAGTACCTCAAAAATAGCGATTCTTCCTTTGTATCCGGTATGATTGCAATGCTCACATCCAGCCCCCTTTTGAGGCGTGAAGGAGAGCCTGTTTTTATCAAGCTTGAGGGCTCGCAGTACCTTTTCGGGTGGATCATCGTCAGCCCTGCATTGCGGACAGATTTTCCGAACCAGCCTTTGAGCTGCAACACCGGCCAGAGCTTCAGCGATCACATAAGGTTTAACTCCAATATCCTTCAGGCGTATAATCGAAGAAATGCTGCTGCTCGTATGCAGGGTACTTAAAACCAGGTGGCCTGTTAGCGCTGCATGAAAAGCTACTTCAGCAGTTTCAAAGTCCCGGATCTCGCCCAGCATTATTACATTTGGGTCCTGGCGTAAAAGAGAGCGTAAAATAACCGGAAACCCAAGACCGATTTTTTCCCGGATATGAACCTGTTCCGCCATGCTCATGAAATACTCTACAGGATCTTCAATTGTTGTAAAGTTCTTTGTGATGGTGGCG
>DAOVDI010000166.1 GCA_030669585.1 Acidobacteriota bacterium | reverse complement strand
GGCGTTTCTTCCTGTTCAGGGAGATATTTCAGCCCTGGCTTCTCATGAAAGACTGGTCCAGGAGACTCTTGATAAATTCGGCCGCATCGATGTCCTTGTGAATAATGCCGGTGTCGCTCCCCGGAAAAGACTGGATATTCTTAAAACGACGCCTGAGAGTTTCGACAGGCTGATGTCCATCAATGTGAGAGGTGCATTTTTTCTGACACAAAGGGTCGCACGCCAGATGATCGAACAGGTTGAGGCCGGATCGGATTTAATGCCCTGCATTGTATTCATCTCCTCTATCTCAGCGAAGGTTTCATCCACGAACCGTGCGGAGTACTGCATTTCCAAAGCCGCGCTCAGCATGACCGCAAAAAATTATGCCGACTGCCTGGCCGATTACGGTATAAATGTATACGAACTGAGACCGGGCCTCATTCAGACCGCTATGACTGCTCCTGTACGGGAGAAGTATGATAAACTCATCAAGGAAGGCCTTGTCCCTCAGAAAAGATGGGGGATGCCGGAGGATGTGGGAAGGGCCGTTGCCGCACTGGCTAAAGGTTCTTTTGCTTATTCCACGGGTTCGGTTTTTGAGATCAGCGGGGGGATGGACATCAGGCGTTTGTAATTGCAGATGAAAAAGGCCAAAGAAAAACAGTCTATAGAAGTCCTTAGAGGTCTATCGAAGTCAAAGAAGGCCAAGGGCCAAAGGTGAAAGGCAGAAAAGAAATAGCCCAAGGCTAAAAGCAGCTTAGCCCAAAGTCATTTAATTTACATCATTCCCGTTCCTTCCCTATCGTCATCCTCGCGCATGCGGGGATCCAGAATACAATTTATACTGGTTTCCCGTTTGCACGGGAACGACGCCTGGTTTCCCGTTTGCACGGGAACGACGCCTGGTTTCCCGTTTGCACGGGAACGACGCCTGGTTTCCCGCTTCCGCGGGAACGACGTCTTACTTTGGCCTTTGGCCTCTTATTCTTTCACTTGAATCCTTGAACCCTGTCTGCGTGCGGTCACGCACAGGCAGGCCTTGATTCCTCGAACCCTTTTTTTTAACGTGTCGTCGAATTTTATGAATAATTCAGGTGCTTTAATAAGAAAAAGAGATAGAACATATCCCATAATTATGATCTGTTGATTCTGTGGTGTATTTTTTTGTCCAGTGAACCGTCGCGAAGCGGAAATTAATCCTCCCCAGAGTGAGTGAGACACCTAAAATCAAGCTTCCTGTTAATGGATGTTTCTCAACACGGTGGCTGGATTGAAATGTATTGCCGTCCAGAAAGATGTTTCTCAAAACCGCTTGTCCGTCAAGCGCTGCAAAAAAATAAAGTCCTGATGTGTTGTAATACTGAAAATTTGACTGTGTTTCTCCACCAGGGCGAGGAAGAGGGATCCCGAAGTCATCGGGCAGATTCCATCCCATTCTCATCTGAATGCCTGAATTGACATAGATATAAACATTACCTGCCCCTCCGCCGAAATGAGGGATCATTTCAAAACCAAATCTCCTTGTTATTTGTGACCTGAGTAATTTTAACCGGTTTTCATAAAACATCTGGAATGTGATTTCGTTCTTAAGCTGGTTGTGCCATCCTTTGGGATCCTTGACGTTTAGGGTATTGTGGATGAATTTTTGTATCTGTTCAGCAAATGCAGAGGGGCCTATGACTCCGATATCGATACCAATTGTCTCTTTCCATCTGTTGTTGAAGCTGTGAATACCCAGGGAAGCGTAAAGATAACCGGCATAAGGCTGGTCATCGGGAATAAGGTCGGATATGGTGATATCATCCGGAGTGTAAACATTTTCGTTGATGGAGAAGGAGATAGCGTGCTTGAAGCCCGCCTTTTTTATAAAAGGCATCCACTTCAATGCAGGTTTTGCTGCGAAATTATCAGGCAGTTCTATGAGGAAGCCGAGTTTTCCCCCTCCTGTGTAACTGCGATCTGTCCCAAAAAATAGATCATTTGCAAAATCGAAGGTCAGGCATCTGTATGATGTGGTTTTTCCTAAGGCTAAAGGAGCAAAAAAGAAAAGCGCCATAATGGAAAGCATAAAAAGATGCTTGTGTTTCATATCGATGGACTTCATAAGCGGTATATTATTCCATCATTGTTTAAGAACTTCAATGAGAAAATGAATGATACGGACTATATGTTTTGACGAATCCGGTTTTATGGATTACATTAAAAGAAAATTCAAGAAAAAGAGAGTAAAACCCATGGAAAAAGATACGGTTATTAAAAAATATTTCAGAATGGCTCTGATCATATCTGGAGTTATAATAGGGAGTTTGCTGGTCTATTTAATGGTTGTGGAGATTTTTCGGGCGAAACTTAGTCCTTTTACAGGCTGTGTCGAATTGAGCAATCCTCAGTCCATACGCTACATTTTTTATCTTGCTGCTGCTCTCCAGATCGTCGTAATAAGGCTTATTCGAGGATTGCTGCTCCGGGCCAAAAGTACGGACAGCGAGGAGAAACTGGTTCTCAAGCTATTTAGGGTTTCGATCATGACCTCGGTACTGGCCGAAGTTCCAGCTCTTATGGGGCTGGGCCTGTTTTTCCTAGGCGGCTTCAATTCTGACTTCTATATCCTGCTTTTTGTCTCATTTTTCCTGGTGTTTATGTTTTTTCCAAGGATAAACAACTGGAAAGCCTGGATTAAAGACAACCTGGATTATTCATAAAATTCGACGACACCCAAATATACTTCTAATGATTTTGACTCTTAACATTGATTTTTCCAAACATCAGGATTAAAGCTATTTACAATTGTCTTGTTTTAACTCTATGTCGTCGTATTTTACCCTCCGGGCAAGCCGATCTGCTTTGTTACGGCGCATTCGCAGTA
>DAOVDI010000179.1 GCA_030669585.1 Acidobacteriota bacterium | reverse complement strand
CCTTACCGGGAGTATTTCTTTACCGATAAATTTAAAAGCCTCAAAAAATTCCTTTGACAAATTCAAGAAAGAATTAGTTCTGTTTAAAGGAGAAGTTATATCTGTTGCAGCGGAAACATCTGAAACAATAATTTTCAGATCATTACTATAATTATTCTTGTTGATCACTCTGGCAACATCGACACAGAAATTATCCATAACTCCACCATCAATAAGAACGTAATTATCACAAATAATCGGTTCGAAGAAAAAAGGAACAGCTGAAGAGGCAAGAATCAGTTCGATCAAATTACCTTCTGAGAAAATTATCCTTTCACATTTATTGATATCTGTCGCATTGATGTAGAAAGGAATTTCTGTATTTTCAAGCCTGTTAAGTGACAGATGTGTTTTTAGAACAGATCTTAAAGTATTGCTAAGTGTTTTTTGCGAAAAATAAAGATAATGGGACAACTTTAAAAACATGTCTTCTTCTTTTTCAAAGATTCCCATAATCTTATCAGCAGGAATACCTGCACTGTAGGCCGATCCGATGACCGCACCGGCGGAAGTTCCAACAATAAATGCCGGCGATATTCCCCTGTCTTCCAGTACTTTAAGGACCCCTATATGTGATGCTCCTCTCGCTCCGCCTCCGGAAAGAACAAGGGCAACTTTATCTCCAAGACTGGCGCTTTCGACCGGTTTGTTGGTTCTTTCATAATTTTTTTCAGGATAAGAATAAAAAGTGCTCAGATATTTTTTTATCTTCCTCGAAGTAAAAATATCTTCTTCGAATAACCTCTGCAATCTTTTTAGATATATTGGGGCTTTTTCGTTTTTTAAGGAAAGAAAAATAGAATTGAGGTAGTTAAAATTTTGCTTGATAAACTTTTTCATCAGGTTATTTTCTTTTCAACAAACTGACAAACAGGATTGCTGCACAAGCAAGGAAAAAGGCCGGGATCAGCTCATAGATTCCGGTCGGAACCTTTAAAAAAATCTTCCAGATCACTGTAACTATCGTTCCTGTGATCATTCCCGCCACAATCCCGTATTTGGTGGTTCTTTTCCAATAAAGGGAAAAGATCAGCGCTGTCCCGAAGGAAGCTCCCAGACCTCCCCAGGCGAACAGCACAAGCCAGAAGATCAGATCCTGTGCAAGATATGCCAGGATCAAGGCCATGATTCCGGAAAGGACAACAACTTTCCTGCTCATTCGCAGTTTTTGTGATTCATTATAGGCTTTCCCTTTCTGAAAGATCTTTTCGTATATATCATGTATAAAAGTCGATGCCACGACAAGAAGCTGCGAGTCTGCCGTAGAAAGGATTGCAGCAAATATACCACCAATGATCAGGCCATACATAACCGGTCCGAAATAGCGTGAGGACAGGACCAGATACACCATTTCCGGATCCTTATCAGGAAGACTATCCGCAGTCTGAAGAACGGCCCTGCCAAGTAGCCCGATAAAGACCGCTCCCCACCCCATGACCACATTCCATATTGTCCCGATCACAGCGGAAATTCTCAGCTTGTCCGGGTCATCAATGGACATATACCTGACCACGATATGAGGCTGACCCGGAGACCCCAGGCCGATTCCCACAAATCCGGCTATCACCCCGAAACTGAGAGATACAGGATCTATGAGTGCCGGATCCAGTGCGGACAGCGTCTGGAGAAGAGCCTTGACACCTCCGATTTTAATAAGTCCGTAAACCGGAAATATCACCAACCCCAGCAGCAGTATAACCGCCCGGATGACATCATTATAAACAACAGCGATATATCCACCCAGAACCATATAAACCAGAACCAGAAGACCTGAGGCCGCAAGAGCCGGCAGTATAGGGATGTTAAGCGCCGTACTCAGAGACTTGGCTCCAGCGTTAAATTGAGCCGCCACATAGGTGGTGATAAATACCGCAATGATGACTGCCCCGGTGAAACGGATCACACGGCTTTTATCGTCAAAACGGGACTCAAAATAATCCAGCAGGGTCAGGGATTGATATTTTTCTGTCTGGATCCGCAGTTTCCGGCCGATATAGACGAATTGGAACATCTCTGCCGTGATGTAACCCACAACCGCCCAGACAGCGCCTGTTCCAAGGGAAAAAGCCAGCCCGCTTACCCCCAGAACCAGCCAGGAAGATCTTCCGGAGGAGACTGCGGAGAGGGCGACTACAATCTTGTTCATAGCTCTCCCTCCGATAAAAAAATCCGACTGG
>DAOVDI010000052.1 GCA_030669585.1 Acidobacteriota bacterium | reverse complement strand
ACAAGTTTGACAGTCTCGTTCCGGGCCATTCCTGCCAGTTCCTTTGCGCCGATAATGGCATCTGATAATCCGCCCAGTTCATCTACCAGTCCGATCTCCTTTGCCTGACTTCCTGTCCAGACCCGGCCTTTCCCGACCTTGTCCACATCTTCCTTGGTCATATCGCGTCCTTCTGCTACTTTTGTCAGGAACTGTTCGTATGCCCAGAAAATCTCTTTTTTAAGAAACTGTCTTTCCTCTGGAGTAAACTTTCGAAATGAGGAAAATATATCCGCCCTCTTGCCGAACTTGATCTTTTCCGATGTAATGCCAATTTTTTCATAGAGTTTGATCATGTTGAACTTGCCGAAGATGACTCCTATGGATCCGGTCAGAGTCTGAGGATGGGCGAAGATCTTGTGAGCGCACATGGATATCCAATAGCCTCCGGACCCAGCCATATCGGACATGGAGACCACAACGGGTTTCTGTTTTTTTGTTAAAAAAACCTCCCGCCAGATTGTATCCGAGGCAACGACCGACCCGCCGGGACTGTCTATACGGAGGACGACTGCAACAATGGATTTGTCTTTTCTCACCTTTCGGAGCCAGCGAATAACTGTTGAACTTCCCATGGATTGGAATGAGCCCTCACCTATATGAATGGCGCCCAGGCCATAGATTAGAGCAATTTTTTTTCCTGAGTCCAGGCCGACTGAAGATGGCTTAATTTTAAGATAGGTTTTATGACTGATACGGGTCATTTTTTTTCTGTCTCCACGGATCAGATCGACAAATTCGTCGTCGAACAGCAGGGCGTCCACAAGCCCTGCTTCAAGGGCCTTGTCTCCCTGAAAATAACCTGTATCGATCAGCCTTCTGATCTCGGCCTCATCTTTTTTTCTGGCCTTGGCCACGGTGTGGATATAGTGATCAAAAATATCGCCGTAGATGGATTCCATCATTTCTTTGTGCGCCGGAGTGAAGCCTTCCTTGGTGAACATGTGATAAGCTGTTTTGTATTTCTCTACATGTTCGATTTCTGCCTCTATTCCCAGCTTGTCCAGGGTTTTTTTCAGAAAAGGGATATCTCCTCCGATCCCGTTGATAAAAAGCGTGCCTACAGGGTGAAGAACGATTTTGTCGCATGCTGTGGCCAGATAATATTCCTTATCGATATCCATTGCCTCGTCCAGATAGGCGTAAACTTTTTTTCCGGACTTTTTGAATTCAAGGACAGCTTCCCTGATCTCGTTGACCTTACCCCAGTCGCATTGCAGGAAACCGAGGCGGAGGACCAGGGCCTTGATCCGTTGGTCAACTTTGGCCTTGCGGATGTTTGTCCAGATATCGAACATACTGAGACGTGGTCGGCCTGTGAAGAGTGCAGAGAAAAAATCCGGGGGGGCTTTTTCTGTGATTTGGCCGGAAAGCTGGATCTCAAGATAGGATTGAGCTTTTACTTTGGGTGGTTTTCCAAAACTGAAGTAAAACAACGATGCAACAGTAGCCAGGAATAGGACAAACAAGACAAGAAAGATAATCAATATGTATGTGCCTTTTTTCATTCTTTCACCTCTTTTTTCCTGAATTATTTATAAAAAATGGCCGATTCCCATATTTATTTTGGATGATCATAGCTTTCAACAAAAGATTTTGCCTGGTTTAAATTGTGTGCTGAATATCATAGCTCGCTAATAAAAAAATCATCGGCCCTTTTTTACCCTACGGGCGAGCCGATCTCACCGCAGTGGCTTCGTCGTGTTCCGTTCGCAGTATATGAATACAGCTTCACAAAACACTCCTCGCAGCTACGGCAATCTCGACTCGTAAATAATCCAGGCTCTTTAAATTATTTATAAAAATTGTCGATACGTTTAAGCATCAATATAATAACATAGAGATTTATCTTTATGTATCGACACTTTTTACCCTTCGGGCGAGCCGATCTCACCGCAGTGGCTTCGTCGTGTTCTGTTCGCAGTATATAAATACAGCTTCACAAACCACTCCTCGCAGCTACGGCAATCTCGACTCGTGAATAATCCAGGCTCTATGAATTATTTATAAAAATTGTCGATACCTCGAAAAAAAAGGTCCAAGGATTCAAGGGGTCAAGTGCTTTTTTTTAGCGATTTAATAAGTGCTTTCGCCTCTTCGTCATTCCCGTGCAAACGGGAATCCAGTCTATTTTCTTTATTTTCATATCTTATCTTGGTTTCCCGCTCCCCGATCGGAGTCGAGAGCCTGTCCTCAACTTGATTGGGGAACAAGCTTCGCGGGAACGACGTCTGCCTTTCACCTTTTCTTGCATTTCTCGCTGGCGAAGCTGAACCCAATAAACTTATTTGAATTCCTCGACCCCTGTCTGCGTGCGGTTACGCACAGGCAGGCCTTGAATCCTTATGATCCTTAAAACCTAATATACGTTAATGGCCGAATAAGGTTTTTTTTATGGCTGATTCTGTTAATATTATAACTCAATACAAATAATCCCGTATGATCACTTGGAGGTAAAGATAATGAATGCGCTTGAGGTTTCTAATATCTCGAAAAGATTTGGCAATTTTTTTGCAGTAAAGGATTTAACTTTCGAAATTTCCGAAGGAAGCATATACGGTTTGCTGGGTCCCAATGGAGCTGGAAAAACAACCACGCTGCGTATGGTCATGAATATCATCATGCCTGATTCCGGAGAGATTAAAGTTCTGGGGCAAAAAATGGATGAACGGATGAAGGCCAGGATCGGTTACCTTCCTGAAGACAGGGGATTATATCCTAAAATGAAGGTAGGGGAGATTCTCCTTTTTCTGGCGGAAATAAAAGGTGTTAGAGGGGAGCGGGCTAAAAAAAAGATCGATTTATGGCTGGACCGGTTTTCCCTCAGTGAGTGGAAGCAAAAAAAGGTTGAGGAGCTGTCCAAAGGCATGCAGCAGAAGATCCAATTCATCGTAACCGTGATTCATGAGCCTGAGATCATCATCCTGGATGAGCCCTTCGGTGGTCTCGACCCTGTCAACACCAAGCTGATCAAGGACATCATGATGGAAATGGAAAAAAAGGGGCATACCATCATTTTTTCCACCCACAGAATGGAACAGGTGGAAATGATCTGCGATAAAATTTGCCTGATCAATAAGGCAGAGAAGGTACTGGAAGGAGGCTTGGCCGACATCAAAAAAGAATACGGTAAAAACACCGTGATCCTGGACTATGATGGTAACGGCAGCTTCATTAAAGAGTTTCCTGGAATTGAAAAGATCGATGATTACGGAAAGTTTATGGAGATCAAAATGAAAGAAAAAGCTGATCCCCAGGGCCTACTCGAAACATTGGTGGGGAAGATCCAGGTCAACAAATTTGAAGTCAGAGAGCCGACGTTAAATGCCATTTTTATAGATAAGGTGGGAGAAAAAGATGCGGAAGATACTGTCAGTCATTAAAAGGGAATATATTCAGATCGTCCGGACCAAAGGTTTTATCATCGGTACGGTCCTGGGTCCGGTACTTATGGCGTCTTTTATTGTTGTGCCTGTTCTGATGTCCGTCATATCTGTGGATAAACAGGAAACGATCGGTGTCGTGGACCTGAGCGAGCGTGTTTTTACAGGGTTGGAAAATAAACTTGACATGAAATTAAAGGATGGACAGAGAAGATATCTTTTAACGGAATATAAAGTTCGAAGGGATGTGGATGGCCTTCGCGAAGAATTGAACCGGAAAGTCCTTAGCGACGAGCTGACAGCCTACCTCATCATCCCGGAAAATATTTCCGAAGGCGGAACAGCAAAGTATTACTCGCGGAACGTTTCTGACTTTGACAAATTACGTTCCATCAATGAAGCGGTTAACAGTGTTGTTATTGAAAAACGCTTGAACAAAGAAGGACTGAATCCCTCGAAGATAGCGGAATACTTGAAGCGCATCCGGTGGAAAAACAATAAAGTGACAAAAAGAGGTGTGGAAGAGGATACGGGAGGGACTTTTATAATCGCCTATTTTCTTGTCCTGATCCTGTATATGACGCTGTTTTTCTACGGCTCGATCATAATGAGAGGGGTGATTGAAGAGAAGACTTCGCGGGTCGTTGAAGTTGTGCTGTCCTCGCTCAAACCGTTTCAGTTGATGATAGGCAAGCTGCTGGGGATCGCTGCTGTCGGCTTTACCCAGTACACGATCTGGGCTCTGTTCGGGCTGGCTGCCTCCAAGTACGGCGGCAGGCTTGTTTCCGGGATCTTTCCACAAGCCCAGGCCTTTAAGATGCCCTCTATGCCGGCCTACATCTTTGTCTATTTTGTCGTATTTTTTATCCTGGGCTATTTTCTCTATGGAACCCTTTATGCAGCCATAGGCTCTGTAGTGAACTCAGAAAAGGAAGCCCAGCAGCTTTTATTTCCAATAAGTATGTTTCTTATCGTGCCCATCCTTCTGATCATGTTCGTAATGCGCAGTCCCTCCAGTTCTGTGTCTGTGATCCTATCCCTTGTCCCGTTTTTTGCTCCTATCCTCATGCTGCTGCGCATCAGTATTCTTCTTCCGCCTTTTATCCAGGTGGCAGGGTCCATTGTGCTCATGATTCTGATGATCCTTCTGATGGTCTGGTTGGTGTCAAAGATCTATAGGGTCGGTATTTTGATGTATGGAAAGCGTCCCAACATGAAAGAGATCATTAAATGGGTCCGATACAGCTGAAGCTATCATCTTGAATTATTTACGGGTCGGGGAGAGGCCAAAGAAAAACAGTCTATAGAAGTCAAAGAAGGCCAAGGGTTCAAGGATTCTAGGATTCGAGGGGTCAAGCGAAAAGAATTGATTCCTATAGATTTCGATGGACTTCGATAGACTTCAATAGACTTTATTAACTCAACGAACCAAAAGAACGCAACAAACTCAATGAGCTCAAAGGACTGGATTCCCGTTTGCACGGGAATGACGGAGAGGCGAATGCACTTATTAAGTTGTTAGAAAGAAAAGCACTTGAATCCTTGAACCCTTTACATCAACTACCGGATGCTATATAAGAAGTTATGTTAGGTTATTAGCATAATTTATTCACGGGTTTGAGTAGGATAATTAAATGCTAACAAAAAAGAAATCAAGAAAATACTCGATTGCTCCAGCTTTGATACTGTTGATCTTTATGGTTTTTATTCTCAGCCAATGCTGGATGTTGACAAAAAAAGACGAAGAAAAATTGGAACAAAAGGTTTTTCGCTTGGTCAATGAACACAGGATTTCCATGGGATTGAACAAGCTGGAATGGAGAGATGCCATTGCCGAACAATGCCGTGTACACAGCCAGAATATGGCCTCTGGGACAATCTCCTTCGGTCACTCCGGATTCAGTCAGCGCTGTAGCAATATTGCAATAACTATTCCATATTCCAGTATTGAAGAAAATGTTGCTTCTGTGGTTGATGTAATGGCTATGTCATACGTGGCCGAAAAAGCTGTCGAGGAATGGTTGAAAAACCCTTCCCACCGGCTGGGGATTGAAGGCGACTTTCTCTTGACCGGGGTTGGTGTTGCGATCAATGGGCCGGCATATTATTTCACCCAGATTTTTGTTAAACCCCACTAGACACCTGTTTAAGTTATTAGCAATCAAATATTTACTTATGGCGTGAACCTTTTGAAAATTGTCTGCGTAGAACACTTTGAAGACAATGGAATGCGGACAAAATAATTTATCAGCGCTTGCCAGGACAGAAAAGTTCTTTAATACAAGAATGAAACAAAGCAGGGAAGACAGCCGCGAAGACCTCCTCCTTCTTATCGACAGGGTCAAAGAGGGAGACCGGGAAGCATTCATGGCTTTGACAAAAGCTCATCAGAAAAGTGTTTTTCTTGTGGCTTTTTCATTTTTCCATAACAGAGAGGATGCCCTGGACATTGTCCAGGAGACATTTTTACGGCTGTACAAGAAAATTCATCTGTTTCACAGTGATAAAAATTTTAAAAACTGGCTGATGCAGATTACAAAAAATCTCTGCATCGATCACTATAGAAAAAACGCAAAAAAAGATTTCCTGGTAGACAGGGATAAAAGGGTTGAAGAAATGAATATCTCTGCCCGGGAAAAAGCGGAAAACCATCAGGATGCCCCTTTAAAAAATGTGATAACCAGTTGTCTGAACCAGTTGACAGAAAAGCAGCGTATTATTTTTATGATGAAACATTATAACGATCTGGAATACAGGGAGATCGCGGAGATCTTGAATATTGCAATAGGAACGGTTAAGTCCCTTCATTTCAAAGCGGTTCGGAATTTGAGGGTTTTGATGAATCCGTATGTAGGGAGGACCACATGAAAAAGTGTAAATGGGTCAGGAAATTTTTAGTTGCTTTCCTTTCCGGAGAGCTAAACGACAAAGAACAGTCATTCATCGAAACTCACATTAACAATTGTTCAGACTGTGACGATGAATTACAGAAAATAAAAATGATATTCCATGCAGCTGATCTGAAAAAACAAGATCTTGACGAAGCAATGGATTCGGTCGATTGGGACAGCCTCCCTCAGAGGATCGCTTCCCGTGTTTTTGACCGGGAAGATAAAACTAAGAAGGCAGCCCGGCGGGGAGGTTTTCAACCATTTTTTCTCAAGCCTGGATTCCGGCCTGTTCTGGCGGGTCTTTTCGTTGGGATTATCTTCGGGTCTTTTGTGACATTTATAGCTTTCCGTGGCAGCAGGGATAGCAGCAGACAGCATGTTGAATTTGCCTTCAGCCAGTCTGCATTTGACCGTGTGGAACTGGAAGTGGCCCGGAGGGATACGATCGATTATCTAGATCAGAGCCAGCTTCTTCTTCTTGATCTTGTCCAATCATCCTCTCCGGCAACTGCATTAATGTGGAAAAAAGGAGAATCCACCCAAATAGCCAGGGATCTGCTTTCCAAAAAAAAGTACATCAACCCGCAGCTTGATCGATTCCGGATGGCAAAGGCCAAGAGCATATGTGATCAGATCGAGATCCTTTTTTATGAACTGGCCTTGATGAATGACCGGATGACGGACGAGGAATTCAGACAGATTCGGGAGTTTATCGGAGAGAAACAGCTCCTTTTAAAAATAAAGATCGTTAAAAAGGAATTGGAACAAAGTGAGGTTTAAAGTGAAATATAAATCAGAAAAATTCTTGATCAGTATCGCTGTCATTCTGGTGGTTGTCCTATGCGTACAGGCTTCTGCCGGAGTCGGTCAGGATGAAAAACTGTTCCAGGAGGCCAAGATCCTGATCTTTGATAAAAAATGGGAAGAAGCCCAGAGTATATTGGATTTTCTTCTTGATGAATATCCCCGAACTCCTATTTATTCCCAGGCCCTTTTTTATAAAGCGAAATGCTTGAAGGAGCAGGAAGGGAAAGAGGCTGAGGCCATTGAGATCTATCAAAGCTACATTGCACAAAGGGATAAGAATAAGAGTCTGACAGAGGCATCGGAATCCGCCATCATCGAGTTGTCCTTTCGGCTCTATGAAAAAACGGGGCGGAAATCCTATCTCAAGGAGATTGAAAAGCGGCTTTATCGGAAAAACAAGACCGTCAGATATTACGCAGCTTTCACATTGAGTAAAGTTAAAGACAAAAAATATGCCCGAAAAACCGTGCCGTTCCTGGAGAATATCATCGAGACCGAAAACGATGAGGACCTGAGGGATCGAGCCAGAATCTATCTTTTACGTGTGGACCCTGATGCCTACCATGAAATGGAAGAAGAGCCATTTGTCAAACGTTCCAGCATACTGAACATCCGGGTCCAGAACCGGGGGGAAAAAACACCTGAGTTCTCTATCAGCATTCCCTGGGCTCTGGCAGATCTGGCCCTGCGCGCCATCCCAGCAGAAGTCTGGGAAGAATTGAGCCAGGAAGGATACGACATCGATAAAATCATTAAAGAAATCACTCAATTTAAAGGTCGGATCCTGGAGATCAAAACAGAGGATTCTGTCATAAAAATCTGGATAAAATAGAGGTGTCAATTGTGGAAGGATGTTTTTTCCTCGGATTAAAAAAATATTTTGAGAATTTATTGATATAATATTTTTTTGTGATATAATACATACAAATCTGCTTCCGCTGGCTGGGCAGACCCTTCATCAAACCCCCTTTTGCTTATTTCCCAGAACAGCCAGCACCTCCCCTTTTTATTCCATTGACAAAGATTCTTTCTCACTCGATAATATAGCTTTCCAAAGGCAGATTGACCATGGCCAGGTTATATGAATATCAGAGTAAGTTACTACTAAAAGAGGCGGGAATCCGCATTCCCGAAGGCGGTGTCGCTTTCAGTCCTCAGGAAGTGAGATCCATTGCGGAAGAACTTGGAAAACCGGTTGTCATAAAGATGCAGGTCTGGGTAACGGGCCGTGCCGGGCTGGGGGGGATCCGGTTTGCTGATACGCCTCAGGAGGCTGAGGCCGAAGCAACAAAGATTCTTGGGATGAAGGTGGAAAACTATGTTGTTGACAGAGTTATTGTCGAGGAGAAGCTTTCCATCAAGAAAGAATTTTTCTTGGGACTTGTGATCGATGATGCGTCCAAATCCCCTCTGCTTGTTTTCAGTTCGATTGGGGGAACTGGTATTGAGGAGATCGCCCGGCATAATCCTGATAAAGTCGGCCGGTATGAGGTCGATGTTCTTAAAGGGTTAAGAGATTATGAAGCCCGAAACCTGGTCAGAAAAACAGGGATTATTGGCAAGCTCATTCTGTGGCTTGGGGATGTGCTGGTCAAATTGTACGAGGTTTTAAAAAAATATGATGCCCGCTCGGCTGAGATCAACCCTCTGGTTCTGACAGAGGATAACCAGATCTATGCAGCGGACTGTCATATGGCTGTTGATGATTACGCCGTTTTCCGCCATCCTGAACTGGGTATCGAAGTAGCCAGGGAATTTGACCGTCCTCCTACGCCACTGGAAAAGATCGCTTACAAGGTTGAAGAGAAGGATTACCGGGGAACTTTTTATTTCCTTCAGATGAAGGAGGATATTGCTGACTCGGACAAAACCATCGGGTTTAACGGTGCAGGAGGCGGAGGGTCCATGATGTCTATGGATGCGGTCTTGAATAAGGGTTTTGAACTGGCCAATTACTGTGATACCAGCGGGAATCCTGCTGCCAGTAAAGTCTATAGAGCGGCGAAGATAATTTTGTCTCAACCCAATATCAAGGGTTATTTTGCATCCGGTTCTGGAGTTGCGAGCCAGGAACAGTATCATTCAGCTCGAGGTCTTGTGAAGGCTTTTTATGAGGAAAACCTGGATATTCCGGCTGTCATCCGGCTCGGCGGTAATTTTGAAGAAAAAGCCATTGAAATTTTAAGCGATTGTCTTAATGCCGTCCCCGGAAAAGTAGAAGGCTATGGCTGCGATGATTCCCCGGAATTTTGCGCGCAGAGGATGGAAGAACTCATAAATGAGAACAATGTGCGTTCTTTTAAGATCAGGCCCCTTGAAAAACCTGTGACGCCTGAAAAGAGTTATGCTTTTGAGACATTCACAGGGCGGATCTTTATCGATCATCAAAAATGTGCGGATTGTTCTTCCAAGGGGTGTATTCAAGAATGTCAGCCGCGGATACTGAAGCTTAAGAAGGGTTTTCCTGTTCTGGCCATCAGCGAGGAAGAGGCCAAAAAAGGAAAGTGTACGGAATGTCTTGCCTGTGAGATATTCTGTAAAGTTAACGGGAGAGATGCCATCTGCATCCATCTTCCAATTCCCGGATTAAAAGAATACAGGGACAAGATATTAAAAAAATAGAACGGAAAAAGCATGTCTATACTTGTTGATGAACACTCAAAAGTCCTGGTCCAGGGCATAACCGGAAGAGAAGGAGTTGTCCGGACCAAACTCATGACGGACTACGGGACAAATGTTGTGGCCGGCGTCACTCCGGGAAAAGGGGGACAGGAAGTCCATGGCATTCCTGTGTATGATTCTGTAGAAGAGGCAGCAGAAAAGAAAGGGCGAATCGATATCAGTGTTATCTTTGTCCCTGCACATCTGGTTAAAAACAGCGCTCTTGAAGCGATGGATGCCGGTGTCAAACTTTTGGTTATAGTGCCGGACAGAGTTCCCATCTTTGATGTTCTTGAAATCGCTCGGTTTGCCCGGCAAAAACAAGCGCGTTTTGTCGGTCCCAACACACTGGGATTGGTCAGTCCTGGGAAAGCTGTCCTTGGAATGATCGGCGGCAGGGCGGAACGGGCCAGGGAGTGGTTCAAACAGGGCCCTGTCGGCGTCAGTTCGCGCAGCGGAGGTATGACTTCGGCCATCTCCTATTATCTGACCTCGGCCGGATTGGGACAGAGCACAATCGTCCATGTAGGGGGTGATGCGGTCATCGGCCTGTCTCATCCTGAGATCATGGAGATGTTTGAGAAGGATAAACAGACAAGGATAGTGGTCATGTTCGGCGAGATCGGGACCAGTCAGGAAGAGCGTGTGGCTGACCTAATCGAACAAAGGAAATTCACGAAGCCCATAGTCGCCTATATTGGTGGGAAGGCAGCCAAATCAGGAACCCGGTTTTCTCATGCCGGAGCCATCGTCGAAGGGTCCAGGGGTTCTTATAAAACAAAGGTAAAGAGGCTGAGAGATGCCGGCGTTCATGTTGTGGATGCCGTGTCCGATATTCCGTATAAGGCTTTGGAAATATACAAATTACTGGGGGAGCAACAATGAGCGACCTTCACTGGAAAACATCCATCACCAAAATCGAGGCCAATAAAATCTCCATGAGGGGCTATCCTGTTGATGAATTGATGGGGAAGATCTCTTTTGCGCAGGGAATATACCTGGTTTTAAAGGGGAAAATGCCGTCTGATGAAGAGGGTAAACTATTAGATGCCATCTTTGTTTCTTCCATCGATCATGGTTCAAGCCCGCCTTCGGTTCTTACAGCAAGGACCGTGGCCTCTACAGGGAGTGAGCTGAATGCCTGTGTAGCCGGAGGAGTGCTGGCTATTTCCCGGTTTCACGGCGGTGCGATCGAAGAAGGGATGCGGCTTTTTTTAAAGATCGCCTCAAGAATGAAAGAAAAAAACAGCCCGGTTGAAGAGGTTGTGGCTGCGGTTCTGAAAGAGATGAAGGAAAATGGGAAAAGAGCGTCCGGATTCGGTCATCGAATTCACACGCAGGATCCCCGCACCATAAAGCTGTTTGCCATGGCCGAGAAATTGGGTCTGGCAGGAAGACATGTCACTATTGCCAGGGCTGTGGAAAAGGTTCTTGAGGGAATGTTAGGCAAAAAGCTGCCCATAAATGTGGATGGGGCAATTGCTGCAGTACTCTGCGACCTGGGATTTCCTCCGGAAATCGGGAATGCCTTTTTTATCATTCCGCGTGTTGCAGGCATTGTAGCCCATGTCCAGGAAGAGAAGACAAATATGCGGCCCATGAGAAAAATACACCCAACAGATTTTGAATACAATGGTCCCAAAGACAGGGAGTTATAAATGCGAAATAAATTGTTATCCTTGATGCCCGAATTTCAACAGATTCGTGATGCCGGACTTCAGGAAAAAACCATCAATATCTGGGTCGAGGCGGTTCAGAAGGGTAACTGGACGTTAGAAGACCTGCTCGAGATGCCTTTCACGCTCCTCATCCAGCAGACGTCGGTCAATATCATCGAACACACGCGGGCAGTCACTCTTTGTGCGTTAAAAATCGGAGATGTGCTGGTCGATCAGTATAAAGATAAAATTTTCCTTAACCGGGATTATCTTCTTTCAGGCGCTCTTCTCCATGACGTAGGGAAGCTCTTTGAATACAAGCGGGAGAACGGCCGGTTCGTAAAAAGTGATGAAGGGAAACTTCTCCGTCATCCCATATCAGGGGCGGCCTTTGCTTACAAGTTCGACATGCCTTCTGAGATCCTTCACATCATTGCCGCCCATTCCAGGGAAGGGGATGGGGCGAGAAATACCATTGAAGCTATTATCGTCAATCATGCCGACTTTGTTAATTTTGATATCCTGAAGGTGTAAAACCTGCTGCCTAAGGAGTGAAAATTGGGAAAAACTTTCGCTGAAAAATGCCTCGGCCATAAAGCGGCAAAACCTGTAACCGCTGGGGAGGTGGTTACTATCTCCCCGGATTATCTGCTCTCACATGACAATTCCGCAGCTATTATCAAAGAGTTTCATGAATTGGGGATCCCAAAAGTGAAAGACCCCAAAAAGATCGTTATCGTCCTTGACCATATTGTGCCTGCAGCTGCAGAAAAATATGCTCAGTACCACAAGGAGATCCGGGAATTTATCGCTGAACAGAATATCTCGAATTTTTTTGACATCCATCACGGCATCTGCCATCAGGTGTTTTGTGAAAACGGATTTGCTCTGCCGGGAAAATTGATCCTCGGGGCGGATTCTCACACCACAAGTTATGGCGCTTTTGGCGCTTTTTCGGCCGGGATCGGCCGGTCCGAGCTGGCCTCAGTCTGGGCTACGGATGAGATATGGCTCCGTGTTCCGGAAACCTTGAAGGTGGAAATGTCCGGTAAGCCGCAGAAAGGAGTTTTTGCCAAGGATATTATCCTGAAGATCATCGGAGACAATGGCGCGGGCAGGGCAAATTACATGTCTGTTGAATTCACAGGGCCTGCGGCAGCGGATTTTTCGCTGGCTTCACGGATTGTCCTTGCCAATATGGCGGCGGAAATGGGGGCCAAGAACGGATATTTTTCTCCGGATGATACGGTATTCACCTGGTTGAACAAACGGGCCCGGGAAAATTATGAGCCTGTTTACTCAGATTCGGATGCAGTATACGAATCCGTGTTGGTGTATGATCTGTCTGAAATAGAGCCTCAAGTAGCCTGCCCCCACACTGTGGATAATGTAAAGCCGGTCAGTATGCTTGATGGAAAGGCTTTTCATCAAGCCCTGATTGGTACCTGTACCAATGGCCGGGAAGAAGACTTGGAGGTTGCGGCCTTTATTCTGAAAGGAAAGAAAGTCCATCCTTCAGTCAGAGTTCTGGTTATTCCTGCTTCCAGAGCAGAATATTTGAATGCGATGAGAACAGGGATCCTGGAAAGCCTGTCCGAGGCCGGCTGTGTAATCCTGAACCCTGGATGCGGCCCCTGCCTGGGAGCCCATCAGGGGGTCCTTGCTTCGGGAGAGATCGCTCTCAGTACAGCCAACCGGAATTTCAGGGGCAGGATGGGAAGTCGGGACTCCGAGATCTACCTTGCCTCACCTGCCACAGTCGCGGCTTCTGCATTGGAGGGAAAAATCACAGACCCTAGGAAATATCTATGAAAAGCGGAAGAGTTTGGAAGTACGGAGAAAACATCAACACTGATGTGATCTTTCCTGGGAAATACACCTATTCCGTACTTGATCCGGAAGAGATGGCCGGACATGCCCTGGAAGACCTGGACCCGGATTTTGCAGGAAGTGTTCAACCAGGAGATGTTGTCGTAGCTGGCAAGAATTTCGGGTGCGGAAGCTCGCGTGAGCAGGCTGCAGCATGTTTAAAATTCGCGGGAGTTCAGGCGGTCATTGCTAAGTCCTTTGCCCGGATCTTTTTCCGCAATGCCATTAATCAGGGGCTTTCTGTGATCAAGTGTCCGGAAGCGGTTGATGGGATATCAGACGACGAAAAAATCGCCATCGATTTTTCGGCCGGCAAGATCCTGGCAGGCGAAAAGGTGTTTTCATTTCCGCCTCTTCCTGATTCAGTCATCGGTCTGTTGGAGGCCGGAGGCCTGATCCCCTATACAAAAAAGAAACTTAAAGGAGATATCTAATGGCTAAATATAGTATTGCGGTACTGCCTGGCGATGGAGTGGGAAAGGATGTCATCGAAGCGGCTAAAATTGTACTGGACCGGATTGATATTGATGCAGAGTATATCTATGGAGACATCGGTTGGGAGTTCTGGTGCAAGGAAGGCAATCCTCTGCCTGACCGGACTATACAGCTTCTGAAAGAAACCGATACCTGTCTGTTCGGAGCCATTACTTCAAAACCCAGGGATGATGCATGGAAGGAGCTTGATCCCCAACTCCGCGACAAAGGATATGTATATTTCAGCCCGATCGTCCGGCTCAGGCAGGAATTTGATCTTTATACAAACATGCGGCCCTGCAAGGCCTATCCCGGGAATCCTCTCAATTACAGGAAAGACATAGACCTGGTGATCTTTAGAGAGAACACAGAGGGGATGTATGCTGGTGTAGAGTTTTATCCCATGCCAGATGATGTGCGAAAAGCGCTCCTCCTCCATCCCAAGATGAAAAAGTTCCAGGATGTTCCGGCTGATGAAATTGCTCTCTCAACGCGGATCATGACCAAAAAAGCCTGTACGCGGATTGTCAAAAAGGCCTTTGATTTTGCCCGGGAAAACAAGCGCAGGTCTGTGACTATTGTGGAAAAGCCGAATGTCCTCAGAGAAACAGGAGGTTTTATCCTGGAAATTGCACGTAAGATATCCAAGAATTATTCCGATGTGGAATTCTGGGAGGCGAATATAGATGCTATGGCTATGTGGCTTGTAAAAAATCCTCAGGATTATGATATTCTGGTTGCGGAAAATTTGTTTGGTGATATCATCTCAGACCTGGCGGCTCAACTGGTAGGCGGTCTCGGATTTGCCTGCAGTGGCAACATCGGTGATAATTATGCGGTTTTCGAGCCTACTCATGGTTCTGCGCCTAAGTATGACGGAATGTATAAGGTCAACCCTACAGCCACTCTTCTGGCGACTAAAATGATGCTGGAATGGTTGGGTGAAAATGATAAAGCCCATGGTATGGAAGGAGCAATCGCTGAGGTAATCAAGGAAGGGAAGGTTAGAACATACGACTTGGGCGGAAGCGCAACAACCCTGGATGTGGCCAGGGCTGTGGCTGCCAAACTCGGATAGGAATATGGGACAAACTGTTATCGAAAAAATTCTGTCTCGCCATTCACAGAATGACGTGCGTCCGGGACAGGTTATCTGGCTTGACCTGAATGTCCGATCCGCCCGGGACTTCGGAGGGCCGAATGTCGTAAAAAATTTTGAAAGAGAGTATGGAAAGGACCAGGTAGATGATCCCTCCAAAACATTCTTTACATTTGATCTGTGTGTGCCGGCCTGTTCCATCAGGTATGCAAACAATCAGCAGATCTGCCGTAAATTCGCCCGGAAAAAGGGGTTTCAAGTATTTGACGTGGACCAGGGTATCGGTTCTCATGTGCTGATCCAAGAAGGCCTGGCATCTGCCGGAACAACGGTTGTTGGAACGGACAGCCATATGAATATACTGGGAGCAGTCGGGAGCTTTGGCCAGGGTATGGGGGATGTGGATATCACTTTTGCTTATAAAACCGGAAAGACCTGGTTTGAAGTGCCGGAAACAGTCAAGGTTTTGATCACAGGCCAGATGTCAAAGACTGCGTCTCCCAAGGATCTGACTCTTTTTATCCTTAAACAAATGGGGACCAGGAAGGGAGCCCTGAGGGCTATTGAATTTTACGGCAGTGCGGTCAAGTCGCTCGATCTTTCCGGCCGGATCACTTTGTGCAGCATGGTAACCGAAATGGCAGGAATCATCGGCTTCATCCCGGAGTATGATAAAACCTTTGCAGAGGAAGTCGAGGAATTATCCGGAAAGGCTTATTCTCCTCTTGCTGCTGATGAAGATGCAGAATATTCCGATGTGTTAACTATCGATGTCAGTGGACTTGAGCCCCAGATCGCTGCCCCTTTTCTGCCTACAAATGTTCATGATGTTTCTGAATTGTGTGGAAAAAAGATCGATTCCGGATTCATCGGATCCTGTACAAACGGGCGGGCCTCGGATTTTGCTGAAGCGGCCCGAATCTTGGGTAGATATAAGGTCAAAGAGGGCGTTATGCTGAAAATAGTCCCGGCGACTCGAATTGTTTACGATGTACTTCTTCGCGAGGGAATATTATCCGAGCTTTTTAAAAGCGGAGCTATTATAAGCAACCCGGGATGCGGAGGATGTGCAGAGGGGCACATTGGCCTGACCGGAGAGGGCGAAGTTCAACTTAGTACCGGGAATAGAAATTTTGCCGGAAAACAGGGGAAGGGAGAGACATATCTAACAAGCCCGGCCGTAGTTGCAGCATCCTGTCTTGCCGGATGTATCACCGTTCCGGAGCATAGTTGATGACAGAAACAACACTTTCAGGAAAAATCTGGGTTCTTGCGGAGAGTGGACATCTGGTCGAGGACATCGACACAGATCAGATCTTTCACAATGCTTTCCTGCATATCACGGACATTGCTGAGATGGGCCAGTATGCCTTAGGCAATCTCAAGGGATGGGAGAATTTTCCAGAAAAAGCAGGGTCTGGAGATATCATTATAGCCGGAAGAAATTTCGGAGCCGGCTCTTCCCGCCAGCAGGCTGTGGACTGTTTTGTTGCGCTGGGAATATCAGCTATATTGGCGCCGTCATTCGGCGCTATCTACTTCCGGAATGCGGTCAATTCCGGGTTCCCGCTTCTTCGTTCCACTGAACTGGATACACTGGTTTTGAGCAGTCAAATGGAAACCGGAGACAGGATTACACTGGATTTTGGGTCGAGCGAAGCGAAAAATTTAACCAAAGAAACTTCCTTTACTATAGAGACGATGAGCGGAGTTCAGTCTGCGATTTTCAAATCGGGCAACCTGTTTGGTTACGGGAAAACACTGAACCGGGAGTAAAGCATGTACGTTCTGGCTG
>DAOVDI010000017.1 GCA_030669585.1 Acidobacteriota bacterium | reverse complement strand
GTGAAACAAAATAACAAATACCCGGATGAGAGGATCCTCACTATCATCACCGATTATCTCAAAGAAACCGAGTCGGATGGCACACCTGTTGTGAATCAGCTCTCCCCTGAGAAACTCAAGAAAAAAATCGACCTGACTCTTAATCCTAAAGGATGCACTCTTGACGAACTTTATCAATTCATTGATTCCTACCTCAAGTACAGTGTACGCACGGGGCACAAACAGTTTTTCAACCAGCTCTGGTCGGGTTTCACTCTGCCTGGATTCCTGGGTGATCTGTTCACCAGCCTGACAAACACATCCATGTATACATATGAAGCGGCGCCGGTAGCAACTCTCATTGAAATTTCCTTGATACAAAAAATGGGCGCTTTGATCGGATACTCTTCTCCGGACGGCTTGTTCGGAACAGGAGGAAGTAACGGAAATCTCATGGGCATGATGACCGCCCGCAACAGAATGTATCCGGACTTGAAGAAAAAAGGGCTTCAAAGCGGGCAAAATTGTGTGGTTTTTATTTCGGATCAAGCCCATTACTCATTTCATAAAGCCGCCAATATTTTAGGCATTGGTACCGATCAGGTTATAAAAGTTACATCGGACGAACAGGGACGGATGATCCCGGAAGAACTTGACCGAATGATCCGGAAGACAAAAGAATCAGGCAGAACACCTTTCTTCATCGCCGCCACAGCCGGAACTACCGTCAAAGGCGCATTTGACCCCTGTGACAAAATTTCAAAGATCGCACAAAAATATAACATCTGGTTTCATGTTGATGGGTCACTCGGAGGATCTATACTGCTCAGCCCGAAACACAGACACCTGCTGAAGGGCTGTGAAGGCTCCGATTCTTTTGTCTGGAATCCACACAAGATGATGGGCCTGCCTTTGATCTGCTCTGCTTTTATTGTCAAAGAAAAAGGCAATCTTGCCCGGGCATTTTCCACTTCCGGCGCGGATTATTTATTCCATGATACTTCTTCAACATATGATCTCGGCCTCAAATCTCTTCAGTGCGGCCGTAAAGTCGATGCGTTAAAACTCTGGCTTTCATGGAAATACTATGGAGATGAAGTTTATACGGAAAGAATAGACAAATTCTTTGAACTGAGCGCCTATGCTGAAAAAATCATCAATTCTCACCCAAATCTCGAACTGATGGCTTACCGGTCATCGGTTAATATTTGCTTTCGATACTCTTCGCCCGGCATCCATGATCTAAATATATTCAATTTACGGTTACGCGAAGAGCTGGCGAAAAAAGGGAAAAGCATGGTCAACTATGCTCATATCGGAAAAGATCTGGCGATCCGGTTTGTCATCTTCAATCATGAATCCGAGAAAGAGGACATCGACCATTTTTTTGATAATGTTTTGCAAACAGCGTTTTCTCTACAGTCCAAATCAGATATATAAAGGAGAAAAAAGAGGTTCTTTCGCCTGTCAGTTTTTATGAATAATTCAGATTATTTTTTTGTCTCAACCTTGTACGTAGTAAAAGTATATTTCTTGCTGGATTTCTTGCCGAATTGAGCAGGCGCGCTGAATGTGATAGTAGTCTCGTGGGAGCAGTTGGTAACCCAGAAGGAAATATCCTCGCAGTCTCCAGTCAGATCCATGGCCAAATCACCCAGGCCCTGCGGTACAGGTGTTCCCGGATCCTTTCCTTTTTCCCACTCATAACTATCGATGGAAATGGACCAGCTAGTGCATAGGATTTTTCTATTCAAAACCCCACCCGTTTTATGCCGCCAGTAATCCCAGTCGAGCCATTCCTCTTTAATAGTGATTTGACCATTGGTGGTTGAATAGGTCCACGGTCCACGGTTCTCTATTTTAGTCGCATCAGAACAGATTGAATTGGAATCAGCATCCTGTGGATAGTCAAAATTCTCATCGAGCTTTGATACATTATTAATCCACACTTTTCTGACGCCTTTTCCGTTCATCCCCTTGTACTCCACTTCGATCCTGACATCAATGCTGGTGTATTTTCCTTTTGGGCGTAACGGACCGTTGGGAGAGAAGAACAAATACCAGACAAGCCCCCCCAGTATGGCCAGTCCAAGGAGTGTTCCGATGAACTTTCCAAAACCTCCCCCTCTTTTTCTTGGGGCAACGGCCACACCGGCAACTCCCTTACATTTGACCTTGTAATATTTTAACTTTTTCAGTTCTAATCCCCTGATCGTTTTACCGACTCCGAGGATATCTTTAGCCTTACAGAAATACTTGATTGAAAGTTCTTTGTATTTCAGCTTTTCATATGTTGCGCCAAGAAGAAGATAGGTTTCCCCTTTAAAAGATTCCCACCCTCTCAGGGTTTCGACTTCAGCTACAAGATTTTCAAGGATAACTTTGGCGCTTTCGTAATCTTCTGCGAAGTAGGCCCCATATGCTTCATCATACTGGCCGAGTAAAACAAAGACGGCAATGCCGGATGGGGTTTGACATGTCACTACATAATAGCGTAGTTTTTGAAGCTCAAGACCTTCAATGGTCTTTCCTTCTCCTAAAGTATCTTTGGCCAGGCAATAGTACTTCATTGCCAGGATCTTGTATCCCAGCTTTTCATATGTGGCTCCAAGTAAAAGATACGCTCCGCCTTTCAGCGTATCCAATCCTTCCTTTTCCGCCAGTGCGGCCTCCAGGTTTTCAAGGATGTTCTTGGCAATTTCGTAATCTTCTGCGAAATATGCATCTTTTGCATTGTTGAGCTGATTCGTCAGAGCATCAACTTCGGTTTGGCCGGTCTGAGAAGACCAAGGAAAGACATAATGGGCAGAAAACACAAGGAAAACACATAGAAAAACTGTAATCGCCTTGCAAAATAACGGGCTTTTAAAATCAGGCACTTTTCTCTCCTACCATTAATTTAGACTCAACATAACTACTCTGATGGTTATTGTCAAGAATCATTGAATTTTTGTTATAAACAACTTAAACTCAAATAGTGAGCTGACTTTCCTTGTAAATTCAATGAAAAAGTATGTCTTGATCTTTCTTCCGATTATCTGTGCTTTCCTTTTATTTCCCGCACAAATTTTTTCTCAGGAAAATCCTGTACCGCCGCAAGATCATAGTTTCGGGTCTTTACACAAATCACTTCTTTTACCGGGATGGGGACAGCTTTCAGAGAAAAAATATCTTAAAGGTATTTTCTTTCTCGGAGCGGAAATATTTTGTTTCACAAGCATCCTGCACAACAATCAACAGGGAAATAAAGCATATCTATCTTATAAGGAGGCATCGAACATCGAAGATGCAGTCCATTACCGGAGTTTTGCTGAAAAATACGACACAAGAAGAAACCAATTCCTTGCTGCTGCAGCAGCAATATGGGTTCTCAACCTGATCGATATCTATTTAATTGTAAAAAACAAACAAAAAAAAGAAAGGAATTTAACATTCAGGCTTGAAAGTGCTTCAAAAAAAAATCTCTCTCTTTCGATCTCTTATCGTTTTTAGTCTTATACTGCTGTTCTCCTGCCAAGACCGTCTTTTTGACAATCCTTTTGACCCTGACGCAGGAATGGTCATACTGGAGATCATCAACACTATTCAAACACCTGCTGTCCAGCCTCTAGGTTTGACATGGGATGGGAATACATTATGGAATGTTGACGGGTCTTCGGGCACTTTGTTCAGCCTCGACCGGCTGAGCGGCACCCTGATCAGAACCATATTCCCTTCTTTATCCGATATTACTGGAATCGCCTATGACGGGAGTGAACTCTGGCTCTGCAGTAAAACACAGGTAGACATCCTGAAGATCAATCTCCTTAACGGAGAAGTACAGAAGCGGCTCAACCTGCAGAGAGGAACTTTTACTTCCATCGAATATGGACAGGGTTTTCTCTGGGTTGCAGATGCCCAATCCAACAAAATTCTTCAGATCGATCCCGGGACAGGAGAGATTCACTCCTCCTTTCCCAATCCGGGAACCCGGGTCAACGGCCTGGCGTTCGATGGTATAGATCTATGGATCTCCGATGCATCAACGCTGTCTATCTATCAGGTCACACTGGCCGGAAAAGTGATTCGAATATATTTGTCTCCCGGGCAATCTCCCCGGGGCCTGACTTATGATGGACACTATCTCTGGAATGTAGATGGAACACAAAAACTCTATCAGATGAGAATTCAAAATTGAGAGGAATTAACAGATTTATTGCATGCACAGTATGTGTAGTGATATTGAGTTCTTTACCTCTTACAGCCAAAGAGTACTTGCTTCACATCAAGGGAGATTATCTGGCCTTCAGTTATGACTTTAACCAATTATACGGAGAAAAAGTCCAGTTCAATTTTTTATCCTATACAGTTACTGCTCAATACATCAAGATTGATCTTTCATCCCAGGCTTTTTATGCTTCCGGAAACATACTATTGAAAGAAGGTCAAAAGGAAATTTATGGGGACGAATTAGTATTTCTTCCCAATGAAGGCAAGGGACTGCTTGTAAATTATAATAAAACTATCGCCTTTACTCCATTTGGCGATATAAACATTAAGTTGCTCCTCGAAAATAAAAAATCGATCGATTCCATTAATGTGCATAAGATCCGTAAATCTTTATTCTATTTCACCGGAAAAGATATGGATATCACTGAAGACCTTGATGTATTCGGAAAAAATGTAACTCTTTTCATTGAAGGGTTTGAATCTTTCGGTTTGAAAAAATTCAAGCTGTCCGAGGGAATCAAGCAGATCCGCAGCGGATTTTCCATAGACAGGATATGGTATAACAAAACACAGGGGCTTATTGGAAGAATGAGTTTTGTCTATCAGAAGAAAAACAAGATCGACAGCCTGACACAAATAGACTACGAAGAGCACTCCATACTAAAAAATTATCAGGGACTTCCACGCCAGGTCGACCTCCGGACAAAAAACACTGTTCAGATCAATAAAGCCCTTATATTTGGTCTTGATGCCAATTACAACTCCAGCAGTCTGTGGAACACACGTCTTTATCTTGACAAAAAATGGAAGGATACGAATTATGTCCTTGTGGATTTTACATATAACAAACCCATCAATCAGAGAGGCGAAACCTGGTTTGGAGTACTGTCCCAGTTTGAATCGAAAAAACTCGGGGCCCTGACATTCTCAGGGCGCTATGAAATCCATGATCAATTTCTTTCTGAGCTGGCCTATTATAAAGATCTATGGAAGAATCTGAAGTTCAATTTTAGATCCAGCTACTCCAAGATCCAGATCAGCGGCTCCAGTACTTTTTCCGAGATCTTAACCGGAGGAATCGACCTGTCTTACTCATCCAGAGTCTTCAATCTATCCACAAATTATTTTCTGAACAGTGATCTATTCGGTCACCAGGTTCTCTCCCAGCCTCAACTGCGGTTCGGACTCAATCCATTCGATCTTTATAACGGGCTTTTAACCGCTTCTATCGGGAACATCTTTATCTGGAACAGTATGAAGATGGACAATGTTTGGCAGAGCAATTACAGCAACAATACAGTTTTCAAACTGACATCCAAACCCGTCTACTTTCAAAAAGGCCTGTCCCTGGATTTCAATATCGCTCTGGAGCAGTTCCTCGAAAAGGAAGGACGCAATTTCACCTCAGGCGGCTTGATCTTTAACCTAAAAAAAACACTGGTTCGGGGTATAACCTTGGAAGGATTTTACAGCTTTCAATCGCGGCGAAAAACAGAAGGATGGCTTATTGAAGGAACGACCAGCCAGGACTTGAGCATGGTGTTGAGAGTTAATCCCTCTAACAAACTAAATGGATGGGTTTCTCTCTCCTATGACCCGAAAACCGACAGATTCCGGCAATCCTTTGCCGATATCTCTATTGGACTTGTAAAAAACTGGAAATTGCATTCTCTGATAAACTATGATTTCTTATTGAACAGACTCAACAACATCGATCTGTATCTCATCCGTGAGGCAGGCCGATTCCAGATCAGGTTTATCTGGCGAAGCATTTCCCGTCAAATCCTCATCGAACTGGTGCCCAATTGATAAATCGAAAAGCCGGCTTTTGTGTTTTCATATCTGTTCTGACTCTTTGGGGATGTATTTCCCTGAATATCCAAGCTCCCTATCCCATGGATAATCAATTTGGAAGAATGTATATCTGTTCAAATATCAAAATTGAAAAAGATCTTTATACTCCTGCCGGTATCACATCCGATTTCAACACACAGGATAAAAAGGTCATCTGCTTTGTGCGACTCAACAATATCAATAAAGAAATTCAAGTCCGGTGGAAGTGGTATGACCCGGACAGCCGGCTTGTCCGCGATACAGTCCAATTTGATACACTTGTAAATACCAGAGAAGATTTTATCATGGTTCAGACACTGTATGACGAACTGGATCTTACTCAAATCAAAAAACCCCTCAAGGGCGGTGTGTGGACCGTAGTTTTTTATCTTGAAAATCTTTTAGTGGGAAGTATGAACTTCACCTTAAAAAATCAAGCAGGCAAAAAAAGGGCTCCTTCTCCGGAGAGAAAGAGCCCTGATATTCGATCCAATTTGTCTGATATTACTTGTTCTGCATATCCATCATGGTGAATTTATCTTTTTTGGTGTAACCGTCCGGGGCGCTATATGTGCCTGCAGGAACGCTCTTTTTTGATATTTCGACCACTTCCTGAGTTGTTACCATATTCTGGCCCATCATGTTGATCGTCATCACCGACTTAATCTGAAAACCTTTGATCTTCTGGAATTCTTTGACTGTATCTTCACCAAGTCTCATAGTCACTTTTGCAAACTCCATGAATATACCTTCCTGAAATTCTTTCCAGTCAAAGGGAACATCCGTGGACGCCCAGATCTTTGTATTCATAGTAATCATCATCATATTCATGGACATATCATATCCCTGGCATTCCCACTTTCCGACTTTAAGGGTTTCACCTGTAGGATTGACAGTCACTTTAACACCGCCCATCATCTGAAGCATCTGAGCGGGAAAATATTTGTCAAGTTCAAGCGGGAGCGACATGGGAACATAACTTTTGTTATCATGATTGATCATCAGAATCTCTTTTTTATCGAGATTTATTACAATCGACATTTTTTCCCCGTGCGACGCCATTTTATTCTTTCCGAGCCACATGTGGCTCACTTCATTCTTTTCCGGTGTTTTCTGCCCCATTATCTCAAAAGCATCCGAGTGAATCTTTTGTTGAATATAGACATCCGCTGTTAAAAAAACCGCACTAAAACCTACCAATACCAGAATTAACAAAACTTTTTTCATAATTCCTCCTGAGTTGTTCTTCATTTTTTTCTATTTTAACCGCAATTGAAATAGAAAGCAATATTCTGAACTCATCTGTAATCGGTTACACACTGCGCTGGATCATCGGATGTTCCTTTCTAGCTTTGGGGATCACTTTTCTTGGATCTCAGGCCGGATTCGATGCGGAAAAGATAATGCCGCTTGTCCTCAGCAAACTGCCCATCGGGATCAGAGGGTTGTTCATAGCCATTCTTCTAGCCGCCCTGATGTCCACACTGGATGCTATGATAAATGTCACAAGCTCGGTCATCGTCAATGATTTCCTGAAGCGGTATTTCACAAAAAACTTCAATCAGAGACAACTGGTGAGACTTGGACAAGCTGCGTCGGTCCTGGTACTTTTTCTGGCATTTATTTTCAGCCTTTCATTCAAAGATATTATCTCAGCCTGGGAAACAATGATCTTTGTCATTGTCACCATGATCCTGGTTCCTTCGACCATGCGGTGGCACTGGTGGCGTTTCAGCGCTAAAGCTTTTGTATGGAGTATGGGGCTCTCCGCAACATTGATCATTCTTCAAAAAATAGTTTTCCCACAATGGGGCGCAGCCCGAACCCTGAGTGTGGATATTGCAGCTAGTTTCCTGCTCACTGTCATGCTTGGTTTTTTCTTCAAACCAACGAACAAAGAAACCCTTGTTCAATTCTATTCCCGTATCCGTCCCTTTGGTTTCTGGCGCCCGGTCCGGCTTGAGGCCGTTCAAAGAGGCCTTGTTCCAGAAAAGGACAGGATGCCGACCATGGATGCTTTAAACGGCCTTTTGACTGCAGGTTTTCAATTGTCTCTGGCTCTTATTCCATTTTACGGTCTTTTTCGCATATGGGGACAGGCTGCAGCCTGGACTGCCGCCGCATTGGTCCTTGCAGTTCTTCTTTATTTCACATGGTACAAAAATCTGCCCGCAAAGGATGAATTGTGACCGCAGGAAAACACCAGACAAGACCAAGAGTTCATCTCATATGCAATGCCCATCTTGATCCGGCCTGGCAGTGGCAGTGGGAGGAAGGCTGCTCGGAAGCTCTTTCCACTTTTCACAGCGCTGTTTCGATTCTTAAGGAACACCCATCCCTGATCTTTAACCACAATGAGTCCCTTCTTTATCGATGGGTTAATAAACTGGACCGCAGCCTGTTCAGGGATATCCAAAAGATGGTGAAAGCCGGGCGCTGGCATATCAGCGGCGGATGGTATCTTCAGCCAGATGTCAATCTCCCGGGAACTGAATCCCTGATCCGGCAGATCCAGGAAGGACGACAATTTTTTTGGTATTATTTTAAGAAAATTCCTTTAGTTGCCTACAATTTTGACTCTTTCGGTCACAGCGCCGGTCTTCCCCAGATCTTGACTAAAGCGGGCTACAAAATGTATATCCATATGCGGCCTAACAAGGACCTGTTGGAGTTACCGGCTTCGCTTTATCGGTGGCGAGGAGTAGACGGATCTGAGATCCTGGCATACAGGATTCATATCGGCCTCTATCATACCGAATACGGTAATATAGAGGAACGTCTTGAGCAGGGAGCCAGAGACGCGGTCCTTAATAAACATGATGCGGCTGTGTTCTGGGGGATCGGAGACCATGGAGGAGGCGCAACCCGGCAAGACTTAAAATTGATCGACGCTTTCAGGAAAAAAGAACATCATGTAGATATCTTTCACAGCACACCGGATACTTTTTACCATGCCGTTAAAAAACATCAAAATGATGCACCCGTCTATAAAGGCGGGCTCCAGAGGGTCTTTACAGGATGTTACACTTCCATGGCCGGACTTAAACGCAGAGCCCAGCACAATCTCCACAGCCTGATCCAATGTGAATCCCTTAGGGCAGCCCTTTGGTGGACGGAAGGGCTTATCTACCCTGAGAATAAACTGGATCAGGCATGGCGCTCCCATCTGTTCAATGATTTCCATGATATCCTCTCCGGAACATGCATTGAGCCTGCAGAAAAGGATGCTTTGGATCTTTACGGCCACTCATTGACTCTTATGCGTAGATCAAACCTTGAATCCGCTGTTTCCATTAACAGGGGGGAAAAAAGAGATGTGGAGATACCTGTTACTGTGATCAATACTATCCCTTCAATTTCCCGAATACCAGTAGAAACCGAGTTCATGATATCTCATCGGCCTAAATGGGAAGGCTCATGGCACATTCGACTGCTGGGCACAGACTGTCAAGAAGTGCTCTGCCAGGAGGAACAGCCTGAAGCTTTACTCCCCTTCAATGGATGGCGAAGGAAATGCGTGTTTTTAGCAGATCTTCCTGCATTCGGAGCAAAAAAGTTCCAAATTCAAATGAAAAAGGGTCAAAAAAAGATTAAGCATTCCGAACATGCCCTGGAGTTCCGGATCGGCTCAGCAAGCGGATTGATCGAGTCGCTCCGGTCTGAAAAAACACCTCAGATACTCCAGGGACCACTTCTTATGCCTTTGGTCGTGGAGGACATGGCAGATACCTGGGGCACGGATCAATGGGCGTACCGGAAAGTCATTGGCCGGTTTCGATGTTTAAAAAACAGTATCCGGACAATAGAAAAAGGGCCGGTCCGTACTATCTTTGAATCAAAGCATGTCTATCGTAACAGCCGTCTTACACTTCATACTTTATCTTACAGTTTCTGGCCCGTTCTCGAATTCCGGATACGGATAAACTGGAATGAAGAGCAAAAACGACTCAAACTCTCTATTCCTACCATATTTGATAACAAAGATATTCTCTGCGAGATCCCCGGCGGTAACATCCTCCGTCCGGCAGACGGACAGGAACATGTCCACGGCTGTTGGCTTATTTTGGAAGGGAAATCCGGCCGGCAGGACAGCGTCCTGGGGATCGCCCATACAGGACTGCACGGATTTGACTGCCATTCCGGCGAGCTGCGGCTTTCAGTCCTGCGTTCCGCTCCGTACTGTCAAGAGAGAGGATTTCACATCAGAAAGTTCCCTGACAGGAAATACATGGATCTGGGTATTCATGAAATTCGGATTTTGATGACATTAGGAAACAAAGAAAAGATTCTCGGCTCTCTACCCGCCCTGGCCGACTGGCTGAATACTCCATCTCTTGTGTATTCCCATCTTCCCGCCTCTGGAAAGGAATTTATTTTCCTGGACAAACCTCTCCCCGGAAATATCCGGATGCTGGCGCTCAAGAGGAGCAGGGACAAAAAGGCGCTTATCTTAAGGTTCCAGGAATGTTCCGGAATAAAGACATCCCTTCAAATCCCGTTACAAGGGATGACCTCACTTTTAAAAATATCGTTAAAACCCTTGGAGATCAAAACCATTCGTTTCGAGAAAAACGGACTGTGGCATGAGACGGATATGGTCGAAAAGTCCTGACCGATTATCTCTCTATAATGGATGCGGCAACAATATTTGCGACTTTACTTCGAAGTGAAATAACCGATCCCTTGTCGTCCGGGTGAACCCGGTTGGTAAGTAAGATCACAAATGTTTCGGTCTTAGGGTCTATGCAGACCGAGGTTCCGGTATATCCTGTATGACCGAACGACTCCGCACCGAAGAGGTCTCCTCCATTCGTTGAATAGGCAGAATCCAGATCCCAACCAAGACCGCGGCCCGCAAAAAACACCCTTGGAAATATCTCCGTCATCCGCTCGACGGTAAGAGGGCTGAGAATCCTCCTGCCGCGAATTTTCCCCTTGTTCAATATCATCTGGGCAAAAACAGCCAGATCATCGGCTGTGGAAAACAATCCCGCGTTTCCTGACACACCACCCTGGAGACGAGCCAGAGGATCATGAACAATACCCTGAAGCGGATTTTTTCCGAAGTATTCAGTAGGCACACACCGGTTCCTGAATCTATCGGGCGGATTATAAAATGTTGTTCTCATTCTAAGTGGCAAAAATATATTTTTCTCCGCATAATCTGCAACACTGATCCCTGTCAACTGTTTGATGACAGCAGCTAATGTAATGTATCCCAGGCAGCTGTAATGGAATTCCGCTCCAGGCGCATTGGTCTTTTCCAATTCTGCAATATACCTTACTAGATCATCCGGAGAACAGGGATCACCGTATTTCTGTAAAACTCCCCCGACTTCTGTATAGGGAGGAAGACCCGATGTGTGAGTCAAAAGATGCCAGATACGTGCGTCCTTTCCAGAGTCAGTCTCATCAGTGATATAAGCTTGAAATCCCGGGATAAAAGACCTGACCTTATCCCACAGCCTGAGTTTTCCTTTTTCTACCAGAATCATGATGGATGTGGCGGTAGCAACAGGTTTTGTAACTGATGCCAGATCAAATATACTGTTAACATCCATCACACGCTCCTCAGGAAACCACTGAAAATAACCGAATGCTTCCCGAAAAACGATCTTCCCCTTTCGCCCTACGACCAGAACCGCCCCCGGGTATTCCCACTTTTCTATCCCCTCAAGGATCAGAGGCCTGACCACGGCCAAACGTTTTCCTGATATTCCAACTTCTTCCGGATCTACTGTAGGAAGGATATTAGCTGCTGCGGAAAGACATAAGAAGAAAAGACCGAACATGACCATTATAATGCAATGTTTTGTTCTCATTGCTCTATCTCACTCTTCTCTCATGAATAGATCTGAAATATTCCAGAAATTTACCGAATTGTTTTTTCTTATCAAAGTTTTTTTCCATTAATCTTCTTGAATTTTCTCCTATTTTTTTACATATGGATCTATCTTTCCATAACTTTAACACCGCACTTGCAAGTTCGTCTGCATTCCCCGGAGATACCATATAACCTGTCTTACCATTAAACACGATCTCAGGAATGCCAGCCATTTTTGATGCAATGCAGGGCACACTCATAGACATGGCTTCCAAAAGAACATTGGGAAGGCCCTCTTTATAAAGACTCGGTAATGTTAATATGTCGAGGCGTTCAAAAATATAGTTTGGTTCTCTTGTAAAAGGGAAAAATGAAACATTATTTCCCAGATCCATAGTTTTGACTTTTTCTTTCAGCATCTTTTCATCAGGGCCGTCGCCTACAAGCATTAAATGAACATCGGGCAGTTCACTATCAGCCAATTTTTTCACTGCATCGAGAAGAAGGACCTGTCCTTTTCGTTCTTCAAATGATCCGACAGAACCGAGGACAGGTCCTGCGTTTTTTGGGAGAAAATAACGTACTTTTGCTTCATTACGAGTTTTCCTCGTCGATATGAAGCGGTTAATTTCCGTCCCCTGGTAGATCAGTTGAACAATATTTTCAGGAATTTTATAGCTCTTGACTAAATATTCACGTGTAAAATTGGTGATGGTTATTATCCTTGTGTTTACTTCCGGGTCTGGCAAATAAAACTCTCTTAAATATTCCGGAACGATAGTCCCTGTTTTTGGAATAAGCACATTGTCCAGATCTGCTTTTTTCATGCATTCAGCGGCAAAGACAGAGCAGTGGAATCCCTTTCTTGGGGGATGCACTGTACAAATAACAACATCAGAGTTTGTTAAACCCTGTATCCAGGAATCAAAATATTTCGCTTTATTATTGGAGATCTCTTCCCAATCGTATGTAAATATTCGAGCCCCTTGTTTTTCACATTCATTGGCTACAAAACTATTTTCAGGTGCGATAATAATTACATCATCTCCAACTCCTATGAATTCTTTTGCAGCTTCATTTACCCAGATCTGTGTGCCTCCGTGTAAATGAGTATCTTCAATAAAACCTATTCGCATTCTTGTTTTCCCTTTTCTTCATTTATATTCGCAAGCATTCTTAAAAAAGCGGCAAATTTGTTGATAAGCATTGGATAACTATATCTGTGCCTGACCGCCCTTCTATTATGGGATGAATAAATTCTGCGCTTTTTGTCATCAATTAATACATTTGAGATCTGAGAGAGTAGTTTTTTTGGGAAATCGTCCTTTTCTGGAAAGAGAAGATATTTTATTCTGTATTTTTCTTCAAGGTTTTTCCCTACAACATCATCAAATACTTCCTCCGGGGAATACCTGCGACATACAATAGGAACTCCAGATGCTCCTGATTCAATGATAGGAAGTCCTCTGCCTTCTGTTTCACTGGGGAACAAAACAATATCCGCCATGTGGTAAATTTCTTCTATACTGAGTTTTTCAAGACCGTTTTTTTGCAAACTTGGGTGCTTTTCTGTTCCTACTGAAAATGCGACAAAAATGCGGGTCGCAAAATCCAGCGGAATCTCTTTACAGAGCTGCATATAACCCTGTAATACTTTTTCAAGATCATTTTGATGTTCTATTGGAACCGGGCCGGTTATATGTAAGACAAGTTGAGAAGAACTGTTTTTTTCAAAAAAATCTTTCAATCTGCTTTTCTTTAATAATGCGGCAATAAGCTTAAAATCCCTGTAAATACATTTTCTGGCAATTACCCGGGTTGGCTGCAGACAATATATCGTTTCGTTTTTTGTAAGATCCAATTCAGATCCTGCATTGTACCCGCATACGACCGGTTTCTGATCGGTCATCCAATCTCCAAGCTCCATCAAATGTTTTTCTATTTGGACTGTTTTTATAATTGGTTTCCCATCCGATAAAATATAGGCCATTCTCTTACGAGCAGACATAACATCTTTAAAAGTGTATTCTTCAAAAAATTTATTGCTTAAACAGGAACCTATTTCATGAACCTTGTTTTTCAGAAATCGATATTTCTCAACGAGCTCATGACTCTGCAGTTGATTAATATTCACCTGAAGCCAATACCTGCCGTTCCATGGATATACAGCTTTAAACAATTTAAAGAACGGTCGATTTTTGGAATTGTGAAAAAAGTGGTCCCGTACACCAGCTTCTTCTCCCGGCTTTCGATCCTCCTTTCCATCTTCCCAATAAAAGTCATGATTGGAAGATATAACTTTAATTTTCAATAGTTCAGTCACTATTATTACGGCAAGATTTATTGCGAGATTGCCAGGGTTTGAACAGATGTTAACAGGAATGAGCAAATCTATGTTATTTTCAATTATATAGCTGCATAAAATACAGGAAAATTTGAGTGTTTGTTTCCATATTTCCTGAGCTAAAAAGTCAGAAATATCAGAATTTTCGGGCATATCCGAATAAAAAAGGCCAGAGAACCATTTACCATCATCCCATTTTGACCATCCATTGATCCCCTCAATTTTAAACCTTTTCCATTTTGGTAATAATACCGTATCTGCCTTGTCGTAAAAATCACCGCTTATAAAATGGAAAACCGTGTTTTTGGATCGAGAGGCAAATAGTTTTTCAAGGATTAAGGCATATTTCTGTATTTCAATAGAGACCCCATCAATGCCGAAATTAAAAGTTATAAAGGCGACTTCCCTGTTGATTTTTTTGCCATTTTTTTGTTTGTTTATTGATCGTTCAGGAATTGTGTGTTTTTCCAGATTATTTAGAATACTATGGATATTATCCCAGTTATTTACTTTTTCTTTAGATAGGGAAATCAGCATTTTATTATAAAAAAGAATTAATCTTGAAAAAGTTTATCAGACAATTGTTTTCTTTAAAAGACATTTTATATAATATGATGAACAAAGAAGAATAAATATGCCTGACCAAAAAACAAAGAAAGAATCACTTAAAACCAATAAAGAAGCATTCTATTGGAACGCTCTTATACAAAATGCCGGAGATGCCATCATATCTTTGGATAAAGACAATAAGATCGTGGAATGGAATAAAGCAGCAGAAAAAATATTCGGATACACAAAAGACGATGCTTTGGGAAAAAATGTCGACAGATTGATCGGGGGGAAAAATATCGATGAGGCGCAGCGCGTAACTCAACGCTCCTTCCGCAAAGGAAGCAGGATCTTTATCGATGACACAGTCCGTTACGCAAAAGGCGGCATCCCTGTAGAGGTCAGCATATCCGCTTCTTCAATCTTTCACAAGAAAATGCTCCTTGGATCTGTTGCCGTGTACAGGGAGATCTCAGAGTGGAAAAGAAAGAGTGAAGAGATCACCCATATCAACCGGCTGTTAAGAACTGTCAGTGATATCAATCAATTGATCATCCAGGAATCCGGTCCAACACTTGTTTTAAGAGAGGCTTGCCGTCTTCTTAAAAAGGAAGGTGATTATAAAAATGCCCAGGCTGTTCTTCTCGATGAAAAAAGCAAGCCTTCGCAATTCTTCGGTTTTAAGGGTAAAAGGCTTCCTCCCTGCGCAAAGAAGGTTCTTAAAACACAGAAATTTTTACTCGTCGAGGATGTCTCCAAATCTGCTTTCTGTAAAGACTGCTCCAAATACAATTCGGGTTGGGGCATCTGCTTGCCTCTCAAGCACAATAAAAACCTCTACGGGCTGTTAATCATTGGAAACGAAACCCCCTCCTTTAATCTCCAACAGGAATTGAAACTCCTAAAAGAGATCGCCAGTGATCTAGGTTTTTTCTTTAATAGTATTATTGAGGAAAAGAACCGCAAGAAAGCCGAGGACGAAGTCAATGCTCTGATGGAATATAATAAAACCATTGTCATGAATCTGGGGGAAGGTATTCTGATAGAAGACTCAAAGGGAATCATTACCTTTGTCAATCCTTCCCTAGAAAAGATCCTCGGATATAAAGCCAAAGAGCTGCTTGGAAAGCACTGGGAAAAAATAATCCCAAAAACCAATTACGTGGACATTCAAAGCAAAACCATATCCCGAAAAATTACCCAGGCGGAAAAATACGAAGCACGCCTTCTTTCTAAAAGTAAAAAGGTTATTCCTGTTCTTGTTACAGCTCAATCTCTGTTTAAAGCTGGAAAATTTGAGGGCGTTTTAAGCGCTTTTACAGATATCTCTGAACTCGTTATAGCAAGGAAGGAATCCCAGGCCGCAGATAAAGCCAAAAGTGAATTTCTTGCCAACATGAGCCATGAGATCCGAACCCCGATGAACGGAATCATCGGAATGGCAGAGCTGGCCCTAGGCACAAAGTTGACAAAAGAACAATTCGGTTATATCGAGGCGCTTAAGGATTCAGCGGAATCTTTAATGACTATTATAAATGATATCCTGGATTTCTCCAAGATCGAGGCCCGCAAGATCGAGATCGAAACAATAAATTTTTCCCTCCGCGATTCTATCGGAGATATTGTATCCGCCCTTGCGCTTCAGGCCCATAAAAAAGGATTGGAACTGTTATATCATATCCAACCGGATATTCCTGATGATCTTAAAGGCGATCCTGGCCGTTTGCGGCAGGTTATCCTTAATCTCATCAGTAATGCAGTTAAGTTTACACAAAAAGGGGAAGTGTCCGTATCCGTCAAGGAAGAATCCAGAGACGAAAAACAAATTGTTCTTCATTTTATCGTAAAAGACACAGGGATCGGAATCTCGGCTGACAAACAAAAAGCTGTTTTTTTGTCCTTCACTCAAGCAGACGGATCTACGACCCGCAGACACGGAGGAACAGGCCTCGGCCTGTCCATTTCAGCCCAGCTTGTGGGTTTAATGGGAGGACGAATCTGGCTTGAAAGCAAAGCTGGAAAAGGCAGCAAATTTCATTTCACTGTAAAACTGGACATCCAGAAAGAAACAAAGAAAAAATATGTCCCGGTCGAAATATTTGACTTGAAAAACCTGCCGGTTCTGGTCGTTGACGACAATGCTACAAATCGGCTTCTCCTCAAAGAAATGCTTGTTAACTGGCAGATGAAACCTTTGCTGACTTCCGGTGGAAAATCTGCTCTGAGAATACTCAAACGGGCAAACAATACAGGAAAACCCTTTGCTCTAGCTATCATCGATTCCCAGATGCCCGAAATGGATGGTTTTGAACTTGCACAAAGTATCAAATCAAATTCTGATCTGACAGCCACACGGATCATGATGCTTACATCGGCCGGAATGCGGGGGGATGCCACCCGCTGCCGCCGTCTTGGTATCCTGGCTTATCTCACCAAACCTGTTAAACAATCCGAACTGTTAAACACCATCATGCTCGTTCTGGGCAAAGACAGCACGGAAGAAAAAAAAGGGGTTCTGATCACAAAATATTCCATCCGAGAATCCCAGAAGAGACTGAATATCCTTATTGTAGAGGACAATATCATTAACCAAAAGGTTGCAGCTCACATCCTTCAGAAATTCGGCAATACGGTTTTTCTGGCAAATAACGGGATCGAGGCTATTCAGGCCTTAAAAAAGAAAGAGTTCGATTTGATCCTTATGGATATCCAGATGCCAAAAATGGACGGACTGGAGGCCACAAAAAAGATCCGGAAAGAAGAAGAAAACACCGGCAAACACATCCCGATCATTGCTCTTACAGCTCACGCCATGCAAGGGGATAAAGAACGATGCCTTGATGCTGGAATGGATGATTACATATCAAAACCGCTCAAATCCGAAGAACTCTTTGAGGCAATAGACAGAGTGATAATAACTCCATCTTCATGACATGTTTTTAAAATAAACTCAATTCAGATTGACCGGCTATATCCAACAGGGAAAAATACAGCACTTTAACCAGCTCTGACATGATCTTCGGGTCAACTTTATCATAAGTGTCCTGCCTTCCCGAAAAGGAAACCGGTTCTTCTGCTGTACTTATCAAAAGCGCTGGAATGCGTTTTTTATGAAAAAAAACCACATCCGAGGCCGGCAGATCTGAAACCGGGAACCTGAAACCATCCATTTCATATGAACTGTACTTCTTATTTAACTTATGGAGATGTTTATAGAATCCGGGATACTCTTCGGATCCTGTCACATGATATTTCTGTCCACAGCCTACTCGTTCCAGGCCAATAAAAGCTTTGGTCTTATCCAGAGGGAAGAAAGGCTGTTTCAGATAGGTCTGTACTCCTAAAAATCCCTGCTCATTTGAACCAAGTGCTATAAAAAGTATTGTTCGTTTGGGCTTTACCGGACTTTGAGAAAGAGCTTCAGCAACAGCAAGTAATACCGCTATTCCCGACGCATTGTCGTTTGCCCCAGGCATAATCTCATAACAGAAACCGAGATGATCCAGATTGGCTCCGACAATGATCACATCATCTTTTAACACCGGATCCGAACCCTGAATATATCCCATCACATTGTAACCCCGGCTTCGACGGTGAAACTCGGTCATATTGTGCAAAGTCATTCTCTGTCCTGTCCGGAAGGAATTCGGTTTTAAAGTCGTTCTGATAGCATTCAGAATGTCTGAATGCTTTTTCCCGGCACCGGCTACTATCTCGGAAGTAACAGCCTGGCTTATATTGGAGACGACCAGCCTGGAAATATATTCCACATCAGGAAGGACCGCCAGTTTGTTTAATAAAAATCCTCGTGCTCCATGAGCCTTTGCCATTTTTACTTTATACCGCAATGAGGCATATGGCGCCCATTCTTTAAATTCATCCGGATTCTTTTCGCAAGAAACAGGAACTCCCGGTTCTACCAGCACGATCTTTCCTTTTACATTCACCCCGGCATAATCGTTATATTCCAGCTCCGATGCCATTATCCCGAATCCTACATAAACAACCTCTGCTGTGATCCTGCCGTTGGCGGATGCCGAGCCCGGATAGTAATCCTGCTCATATTTGTATTTTTTTGATCTTCCCCCGGAAAGACGCCGCGATAATCCTCCTCCGACAAAAACGACGGCGTGAGGATTAATATAGGTCTGAAGATAGGCTTGATTCTCTCCTCCTGGAACAAGCCCCCATTTTTTAAACTGGGACGCCGTCCAATCCGCACACTGTCTGTACTCAATCGTACCGGTCAATCTTCCGGAATAATTCTCAGAAGAAAGTTTTTTCACGTATCCAAGAAGTTTCTCGCCGGTTATAGACTGCAAAACATTTGATGCCTGTTCCAATTCGAGATTGCGCCCGTGTCCCGGGCCAAGACACGAGGCTATAAGAACGGTCATCACCATCAACAAAAAACAGAACCAGTGTTTTTTCAACATCCTTTTTCTCCGTTATTCCATTTCAAGAAACAAAGCCGCACCCGGATTTCTTTCATCGAAACTCCTTTGTATTATCACAGGATAAGATGTTGCCCTTCAATTATCAAGGCTGAATATCCCTGGTTTGCCTCGGTATATCGTTCATCTGGTCTATAAAGACCTCGTCCTTTATTAACCTTTATCACGATTTTAGAAATTGCATACAATCTCATTTGATTTCCATCTGCACGGATGATATATAAAATAAAATAGCCAGGAGGAAAAGAGTAATGGAAAGACGTAATTTTATTCTATCACTGGGAATGGGAATGGCCTTTTTGACAGTACCCGGCTGCAATAGCCTCAAAAGGGGAAAAGTTTCCAGAAAAAAGCCTAATATCCTATTCATCATGACGGATGATCACGCCTCGCATGCAATCAGCAGCTATGGGAGCCGGATCAATAAAACACCAAATATCGACCGGCTGGCAAAAGAAGGCATGCGTTTTGACAATTGTTTCTGTACCAACAGCATCTGCGCTCCCAGCCGTGCCGTGATCCTGACCGGAAAACACAGCCACTTGAACGGCATCCGTGACAATGCCTCCCGGTTCGATGGATCACAGCAGACATTCCCTAAGCTGATGCAGGCTGAGGGATATCAGACCATAATGATCGGGAAATGGCATCTTAAAAGTGAACCGACCGGATTTGATTACTGGAATGTTCTCCCGGGACAGGGTCACTATTACAACCCGGATATGATCGAGATGGGAGAAAAAAAACGATTCCCAGGTTATGTCACCGACATTGTGACGGACACTGCCCTGGATTTCCTCAAAAACCACAGAGAAAAGAGTAAACCCTTCATGATGATGCTCCATCACAAAGCGCCCCACCGTAACTGGCAGCCTGCATTAAGACACCTCGAGGATTATACGAACAGAACCTTTCCCGAGCCTGAAACACTTTTTGATGACTACTCAACCCGCTCGACTGCGGCTGCAGAGCAGGAAATGACGGTAAAAGAACATCTGATCCTTGACTACGACCTTAAAATGGGTCCTCCTCCAAAAAGGATGACTGAGAATCAGAAAGCGGCATGGGAGAAGATCTATGGTCCCAAAAAGGATAAATTTCAGAAAAATCCTCCTGAAGGAGACGACTTGATCCGATGGAAGTATCAGCGTTATATGCAGGATTACCTGGGATGCATCGCTGCTGTAGACGAAAATGTGGGAAAAATTCTCGATTACTTGGATGATACCGGGCTTTCAGAACATACGATAGTCGTTTACACCTCTGATCAGGGATTTTATCTCGGCGATCACGGATGGTTTGATAAACGATTCATGTATGAAGAATCTCTTAGAATGCCCCTCCTTATTCGTTATCCCGGCCATATACAAGCAGGGAGCTGCAAAAACGATCTGGTATCCAACCTGGATTTCGCCCCGACCTTTCTGGCTGTGGCAGGCCTGGACAAACCCATGGATATGCAGGGTTTGTCCATGGATGGACTTCTTACAGGCATAAAGGAGCCCCAGTGGCGCCAATCACTCTATTACCACTACTATGAGTTTCCTGCCGTACACATGGTCAAACGGCATTACGGTGTACGGACCAGGCAATACAAACTGATGCATTTTTATCACGACATCGATGCATGGGAACTATATGATCTGAAAAAAGATCCGCATGAACTGAACAATGTCTACGGAGATCCTGCATATACCGGTGTAGTCAAAGAACTCCGGGCGGAATTGAAGCAGCTTCAAGCCCTATATGGAGATTCCCGTGATCTTGCCCTGGAATATTTAAAGAAGGATCTTGAAAAACAGAATAAAAAATAATACTTAGTTATCCGGCTCGAATTGGATGGCGGAACTGTCGCCGTAGAGGACAAAGGCTGCCCAAAAAAAAGGGTGGGAGTACCGGGAATGGATCATTTTCAACTTGGCCAGACGCAGGGCTTGAGTTTTGTCTTCTCCGCGTGACAGGTGATGATAAAATTCTTTCATAAACCGGGCTGTGGGCTTATCTGCAATATTCCAGACAGAAAACACAACAGATCGGACTCCGGCATAAAAGAATATCCTGGGAAGTCCTAAAATGCCCTCGCCCCGGGTCATTTTTCCTCTTCCGGTCTGACATCCTGATAATACTATAAGGTCAGAAGACAATCTCAAATTATAGATTTCCCGTACCTGAAGGAACCCATCTTCTTTATCCCGATTTTCAAGAAAGAGGACCAGAGCAGATCGATAAGGCAGCACTTCATCAAGGAAGCTGTGGCATGCAAAATGCAATATTCGATACTCGTCAGGCTTCATTAACTTGATAACCTGTTCTTTAGCATCCTTTCCAACACAGACCTTGCTCATCACACCGGGAAACTTTTTTGCGATCCATTGGACTTCTTTTTTCCCATATTTCAAAGGGGAAAAATCAAAACCCGAGGACATGTATAGATCTCTTAATATTTCAGATGAGTTTTTATTTTCTTTTCGACCCGCCCCTGCATCCAGTTCATAAAACGGGTTTCCGAACGCCAGAAGAGTTTTGGCATGCCTTACTTTGTTCTTTGTCTTGAGCAAATAATACAACGATGATGCAGATGGAGCATAGGAAACCTTGAACTGCTGGATTAACATCTTTTTATCATTATCAGACCCTTTTGAATTCATAATCAGCGTTTCAAATGGGAGATAATATAAAACCCCATCCGGGATAATAATGAGTTGGTCCAAATCAGACAACCCCTCTTCTTCCAGAGGAAATAAAAATTCTTTAAAAAGTCGCTTTGAGGCTTTCATACCTTTAAATTCGGATTCCGGCGGATCAGACAGCATTTTCAGATATGCCCTGAGAGACTCATGGATCTTCTCTCTGGCCGGAAGAGTAAAAAGCTTATACCTGTCAGATGTGATCACAAAAAGATAAGATCTGTTGATCCCAAGATAATACTCAAACACAGCTGTTTTTTTATCCAAGATCTGTGACTGAAGGTCCGAAGGACGGCAGAGCTCAGGAGAAACAAGGTCAGCCACTTCAGGATTCCTGACCCGGATCCGGGAGAGCCACTGCATGTACTCATTCTCGGATTGAATCAACTGATCTTTGATCTCCTCTCTTTGCTGACTATCCAGACCGGGCGCAAACAATGATTTCTGCAGAGAGGAGATATGAAGAGACAATATGGCCTCTTTGTCCCTTGAATTAGAATCCAGCCTTTCGAGAAGATCGATTTTTGAGGCAGCGATCATATCCAGAAATGACCGGGCTTTTGCCCTCTCTACAAAATGAAAGATCTTTTCAGCCCATTCCTGTTCCTGGTTTTTTTTATGCATATTAAAAGTCAAGTCGATCAAAGATTCATAAACTTTTAATTTGTGTTGGATGTAGCCGGTCTCGTATGTATCCAGCAGCATACTGCTTCGGATATGATCAATAATATTGATCGCATCTTTATACATGTCCACAGCTTCGCGGTCCCTTCCCATAAATTCAAAACATTTGCCCAACTGCCACATCGCTTCCCATAAAATATTGTTGCTTTGAATCCGTTCCCCTATAGCAATCGCCTTTCTAAAATAAATCACTGCTGTCTGAGGATTTTTTTGATGAAGATAAACAGATCCGATATTACTAAGAATCATCCCGGTAGTTTCGATATCATTGACCTTCCTGCCCTTACTTTGAGCAAGCAATAAAGTCTCTCTGGCCAGGCTGTAATCCCCAAGGTCCATATAGACCGTTCCAATGTTATTTAAAACCTGGACTTCTGTCCTACGGTCTTGATCCTTTTGAGCTAATCCCAAGCATTCCTTAAAGCAAGTCAGCGCCCGCAGCAGATTTTCACTCTTTCCGGTCTCTGTACTCTTCCGGATATAAGTTGAACCGAGATTGTTGAGGTCAATGGATATCAATTTATTTATGCCCAGCCGCCTGTCTATGTCCAGGGCCTGGTTCAAATAGGAAAGGGCTTGATCATAATACCCGATCTCCTTATATATAATACCGATGTTATTTAAACAGGTGGAAATATCCCTATCAGCTTTTCTTTTCCGGGCGATGGCCAATGCCTCCATATAATAACTCAGAGCTTTGGAATAGTCGTTGGTTTTCCAGAAATAAAGACCGAGATGATTCAGACATTTCCCCTCTTCTCTTTTATGGTTCAGACTGCGTGCCAGATCCAGAGCCTTTTCATTCAACTTCAGAAACATGACATAATCATTCAGATCCCAATAAGAAACACTTATTTGACGCAGACATTTCAGCTCGTGTTCCCGGCTCATGACTGCCTGTGCGATTTTGATCGCCCGGCCGAAGCTTTTTATGGATTCCTTGATCTCTCCTCTGCCCCGGTCATTTTTCCCTTTATCATAAAGAGGATAGATGTCCATGATCTTCCTGCATTTTTTCTGATAGTCAGGATGGACCAGTTCATCCGCAAGATAAAGAGCTTTGGAGTAATATTCGGCAGATGGTTTTATGTGTCCAAGATTCCATTCAATAGCCCCAAGGCGCATAAGACTTTCCAGAATATTGTTTCTGTTATTGGATAACCTGGCCTGATACAAGCTGGCTTGAAAGACTTTTTCCGCTTCTTCAAAATCCCCTTGTACAAATAAAAGCTCTCCATTCTCAACAGACGGCCGGGTCATATTGTTAGCGTTACGGCTCGTGTACTCCTGGACAGAAAATATATTAATAACCACAATCAAAAGGAGAATAAAAATTTGAATAAATCTCTTCATAATCTTTTACCCGCACTATTTAAAAAATCTTTTAGCATCATATTTTATCAATAGACGCAACTATATGACACATCTGTTGCATTTTTAAGACGTATCAACTAACATTTTATTCTCACATTAAAGGAAAAAAATCATGAAGAAGTTTTCTTTAACAGGTCTTTTAATATTCTGTCTGCTTATAATCTCTCTGGCAGCGGAACGTCCCCGGATCCGGCAATTCGGAATTGCCATTGGAATCCTACAACCCGGCCTGAACAACGCCATTACCGACGTAGAAGGCGTAAAAGTCGGTCATGTTACTTTAATAAAAGGAGCAAATATCCGTACCGGCGTTACAGCGATCCTGCCTCACTGCGGAAATATATTTCAGGATAAAGTCCCGGCGGCTGTTTGTATTGCGAATGGATATGGAAAACTGATGGGTTCAACACAGATCGAAGAACTGGGAAATATGGAAACACCCATAATACTCACAAACACACTCAGCGTTCCCGTCGCAGCCAATGCCCTCATCTCCTATATCCTTTCCCTGCCCGGTAATGAACAGATATTTTCGGTCAATGCTGTTGTGGGTGAGACCAATGACGGAATGTTGAATGATATCCGGGGTCGTCATATTACAGAAAAACATGTTTTAGATGCCATTAAAAATGCTTCCTCCGGTCCTGTGGAAGAGGGGGCTGTCGGAGCAGGAACCGGAACTATCTGTTTCGGCTTCAAAGGAGGGATCGGCACTTCCTCAAGAAAATTACCGGAATCCAGAGGAGGATACATCGTGGGAGTTCTTGTCCAATCGAATCACGGAGGAATTCTTCGCATCAACGGTTTCCCTGTAGGAAAGGAATTAAGAACTCATGTCAAAAAAAATCCTTTGGAAGAAAATCTTGAAGGGTCCTGTATGGTTATTGTGGCAACGGATGCCCCGCTTGACAGCCGCAATCTTAAGAGACTGGCAAAACGGGCGCTCCTGGGTATTGCTCGAAGTGGAGGATATTATTCCAATGGAAGCGGAGACTATGCTATCGCCTTTTCAACAGCAAAGGAGGTCAGAATCCCTCACAAATCAAAAGATCAAACTATTTCTTTGGAGATCTTGAAAAACAATTACATGTCTCCGCTGTTTCTGGCAGCGGCCGAGGCAACGGAAGAAGCCATCTTGAACTCCATGTTCAAAGCCAATCCCATGACTGGAAATAATGATCATCATGTTAATGCCCTGCCGCTTAAAATGATTAAAACCCTTATGAAAGGCCTTCAACAATGACTCAGACCATCGGTATCCTTGGAGGCATGGGGCCTGAAGCCACTTCGTATTTTTTCAAACTGATCATCCGCAATACCCTGGCGGAAAAAGATCAGGAACACATCCCTGTTTTGATATACAGTAATCCTCTCATTCCCCCGCGAACCGATTCTATCCAAAAAATAGCCCCGGATCCTGTTCCCTTACTCATTCAAGGAATAAGGACGCTCATACGGGCTGGAGCCGACTTCTTTGTTATACCCTGTATGACAGCTCATTACTTCCTCCCGGATGTGTTGAAAGAAATAAATTTTCCTGTTGTCAATCTTCTTGATGAATCCGCAAAATGGGCTCGGGATACGCTCCCCGGGCTTAAAAACGCCGGGCTGATATCCAGCATTGGAACCTTGAAAACCGGCTTGTTTCAAAAAGCATTCAGCCGGTTTGATTTTAACATCCTGGAGATGGATGACAATGAACAAAGCGTGATCAGTGAAGCGGTCTTCGGTAAAAAAGGGATCAAAGCAGGCTTTATCACAGACGGCCTCAGAGAAAAAATCATCACAGTCGCACACAATCTAATCAGGAATGGAGCAGAGGCTATCATTACCGGATGTACGGAAATACCTCTTGCCCTCAAACAACAGGACATTCCTGTTCCTTTGATCGAGCCCATGGAGATCGGCGCCAGAGTCTGCATTAAAAAGGCGGGATTTAAAGTTAAAAATCCTTCTTTATTGACAAATTCGGCGAATTAGTCAATAATTCAGTTTATTCCAAACCTCAAGGAGGTGATTTTCCTTGGCTTTTGTTGTTATAGAAAAGGGAGAAAGTATAGAATCCGCACTGAGAAGATTCAAGAGAAAAGTCCAGCAGGAAGCGATCATTAAAGAGATCAAAAAGCACTCCGTGTACTTCAAACCCGGCGAAAAAAGACGCATGAAAGACGCTCAGGCTAGAAAGCGGATGAGACGCCGCCTCAAAAGAGAGCGCGATGTGGATTATTGATGCAGATTATTTCCTTTCAAAAAAAACCTCATTGGCTCAGAGTTCAATTTCCTACCAGTCCAAACTTTTTTTATGTTGACCGCCTCCTTAAAGAAAAAAATCTGCACTCCATATGCCAGAGTGCAAAGTGCCCTAATATCTCAGAGTGCTGGGCCCATAAGACCGCCACTTTTTTGCTCCTGGGCGATGTATGTACACGCAACTGTGCATTTTGCGCGGTGAAAACAGGAAAGCCGGAGCCGGTTTCTGAAAATGAAGGATCACGAATTGCAGATGCAGTTTCTGCTATGGGCCTCCAATATGTTGTCTTGACTTCAGTAACGCGGGATGATCTGTATGACGGCGGAGCATCTTTTTTTGCTGAAACCATCCGCACATTGAAGAAGCGTTCTCCGCACATCAAGATCGAAGTCCTGATCCCTGATTTTAATGGTCAAGTTCAAGCCCTGAAAACTGTTATCGATGAAAGGCCTGATGTTCTCAATCACAATCTTGAGGTTCCCGAAGTACTTTATCCGGACATCAACAGAAAAAAAGAAAACTATGCCCGCTCTCTTCAAATATTAGAAGAGGCAAAAAAAATGGGATCAGTCACTAAATCCGGTATAATGCTGGGTCTTGGTGAAACCGGAGACGACGTTCTTCATGCCCTCCAAGATCTGCGGCACATTGATTGTGACCTTCTGACTATCGGCCAGTATCTGAAAGCCACTCCAAAAAACATAAATGTGAAAAAATATGTTTCGCCGGAAGAGTTCGAGCAATTAAAAAAGAAAGCCCTCAGCATGGGCTTTATAGATGTGGAAGCCGGTCCTCTTATCCGCAGTTCGTATAATGCCCATAAAATGTACCGGTCTATCCAGAAAGGAATTGTCTGAAATGAGGTTTTTTCTTTTCACCGATGTCCACAGTAACAAGGAAGCTCTTGATACTGTCATGGAATTCGCGGCTCAACAGGATATTGACCATTATCTTTTTCTGGGAGACATTGTTGGATACGGCGCTTCCCCTAATGATGTATTGGAGCAAGTAAATTCGCTTGATCCAATCACAAAAATCCGCGGCAACCATGACAAGGCTGCTTGTGACCAGAATCCGGTCAAATCTTTTAACCCCATTGCTGCTGATGCTATCCTGTGGACCAGAATCGCTCTTAATAAAAAGAACCGAGCTTTTCTAAAAGAGCTGAAGAAAGGGCCTGTTGTTGTTGATAAATTATTAACGATTTGCCACGGCGCTCCTTTTGAGGAAGATTTTTATATATTCGGAGAATTTGATGCATCCGAAGCTTTCCTCCATTTTAAAACAAATATTTGTTTTTTCGGTCACACACACTTTCCTTATGTTTATACAGAAAAGAATCACATTGTTGAAGGCTCGCACATCTCAAGCGATACGAGAACTATCTCCCTTAAAAAGGGAACCCGGTATCTGATCAATCCGGGATCTGTGGGCCAGCCGCGAGACAGGAACAACAAAGCATCATGTGCTGTCTACGATACGGATAAAAATAAGATCACCTTTTTTCGCATCAAATATGACATTGAAACCGCGCAAAGGAAAATTCTATATGCTGGTCTTCCTGAAGCTTTGGCTCACCGCCTCTCTATCGGCATATAACCTGGATTATTCATAGTAGCCTGAACAATTTACGAGCCGATCTTATCCCATCTGCTGCGATGCCGTCCGTTCGCAGTATATAAATACGGCTTCACGAACAGTCTCTTGCAGATGCATCAACCTCGAATCGTAAATAGTCCAGGCACTTACTTCAACAGAACACAATAAAAAACACTCGAATCCTTGAATCCTCTCTTTCTATCTTTTTTCTTTTCACTCAAACCCTAGAATCCTCGAATCCTTTTTTTTCAACGTGTCGTCGAATTTTATGAATTATCCAGGTTTGGATTGGCGTAGCAGTATATACAACTATGCGGGCAGTTCTGCCTGTAGCTGCCGATATCCACCGAGTCGGTGCAGCGGCAATCCTTTCTCTGAGATGAATCTTTTTTGATCGAGGCTTTTTCCTGTTGAGGATGAAGCTTTCTTAACATGCGGCCGTCGATGCATGCTGAAGGCGAGATCCCGGGCAGGTTTTCCAAATATTTCTGGCAGCATGAATACAGGTTCAATCCCCAATGGGCGGCAACCTCTGAAAGATAACAGGCATCTCTCATCTTCTCCTCGATCGAAGGATCTCGATAGTGAAAACCATATTTTACCGCCCTTTTTCGTGACTTCCCATACCATTGCGCAAAACTGAAACGGATATCTTTTATACCGTGCCAGCTGACTTCAGGAGCAATGGATTCAAACAATCGAAGATTTGTTCTGAGCCGATCCCCTTCCATCCAGTAGACCACCGGATCAAAACGGATGGATATCCTCTCAGGATGACCAACGATATTTAAAAGACCGTTGATTTGTTTTAATGCATCCTCGTACTTAATAACCTCCCTTTCTATAAAAGTCCCTCCCAGTCCTGTTATAGTGAAATGAAGGTATAGCTGATCAAAATCTTTGAGGACATCTTTTAGGCCGAAGCGATTTTCCAGAAGAGGAAGAAAATTCTTAGACCACAGGATTATGGTGTGGATGTTTTCGGGTTTGAGATCAATCGTGTACACATGACCGGATGGGCCAAAAACACGGACACTTTTTTCTCTGAAGACACCGGCAGTCCATTCAGGGAAAAACGCGACAAGATCTGATCGTCTTGAGGCGCTAATAATTTTCTTCATCTTTCCTGAAATATTCATAAAAATTTGCGATATGTTTAAACATTAACACAATCATCTAAAAAATTATTCCATATCTGGCTTATTCATAAAATTCGACGACACCCAAATACGTCCGAAAGATTCTGGCTTGACAGCGGGAAGGGATGACCTTAGTATTTTATCTGTTCATTACAAAGGATACAATGACTGTTCTGAAAGCTGAAAAACTTGAAAAAAGCTATGGCCGGCGTATGGTTGTCAAAGGAATCACGATCGAATGTAAGACAGGCGAGATAATAGCGCTTCTAGGACGGAATGGAGCAGGGAAAACAACCACTTTTCAGATGATCGTCGGCCTCCTCAAACCTGATAGCGGGGCAATCTTTCTAGATGCCAAGAACATCTCCAAATATTCCACAAATAAAAAATCCAATATTGGCATCACCTACCTCCCCCAGGAAAATTCCGTATTTCTGAAGACATCCGTGGAAAAAAACATCACCATGATCCTGGAACTTCTAAAATACAACAAAAAAGAAAAAGCCGAACGAACAAAAATCCTTCTCAAGGAACTGGGGCTGCTGCACTTGGCCCATCAGTCGGCGCACAGCCTCTCAGGCGGAGAGAGGCGTCGGCTTGAGATATGCCGTTCCCTTGCTATAAAACCGAAATTTCTTCTTCTGGACGAACCCTTTACCGGAATTGATCCCATCACCATCAAAGAACTTCAGAAAATACTGCTCACTTTAAAAATGAGGGGGATCGGGATCATTCTATCCGACCACAATGTCCGGGATACGTTTAAAATCACAGACAGGGCCTATATTATAGATGAAGGAGAGATATTGATAGAGGGCTCTCCAGAAAAGATCACTGCAGATGCGCATGCGAGAGAAAAATTCTTGGGGGAAAACTTCAAATTTGGTGAAGAGATCCAGCTTAATCTTTTCGGGGAAAAAGATGATCTCCAAGAGTCCTACCCAGAAAAAAGAAAAATAGAAAAAAATATTTAAACAGAAAAATCCCCAGTAGAATAAGCACCCATTCTGTCGAAGAAGAAATCAGTCGGAACGCGGAAAGTCCGAGCATCCTGGACGCCAGCCAGACGGCAAGAAACCAAACTCCTGACACAAGAAGGAGATCAAATAATCTGCTCTTTATCCAGCGCAGAAGCCCTGATTGATGATCCGGTATCAGACCCAAGTCCTCGGTTGATTCTTTGTCTTCAACCAGAGGGAATCTTTCTTCCTGAAAGGACGGCTCTTTTTCTTCTTCCAGTGGCTCTTCTTCTATGCCGTCCGGTTCTATTTCAGTCTCCACGTCCAAAGAAACTTCATCTTCTTCTGCTTTATCCTGACTTATCTCCTTGGCCCAGGGAGGAAATCCAGTTTCCGTATCCGCAGGAGCTGGTATTTCCTTTCCTCTCTCTTTTTTAAGAGTGTCCAGAAATTGCTCGATATCCTTTTTTTCCTTTTCCACAGGATCAAAGATACTCATCTGATCTCCGTTCCGGTAGGAATCATCTTCCTCCTCTGGTTTTGTTTCAGTTTCCTGGTCGGCTTCGGGTTCCGGTTCTTTAAGTTCCTCCATTGTCACAAATTCCTGTGATTCTGTTTGAATATCCGCCCGCTCCGGAGGAGTCTCGGGAAGGGGTTTTGAGGCTGTTTCCTCTTTTTCGATATGAAGCTCACCTTTTTCATTAATGTCCATATGATAGACTGAATCCTCGATTCCCTTGGGACTATCTTCTGGTTTATCGGGAATTTCCCCGGATTCTTCCCCTGATGGTTCTTCTGGCTCTTCTATTTCTTCTGGCTCATCTAATACAACTTTATCATCATCTTCAGACAGATCTGGCGGCTGCTCATTAACATCCTCAGATTCAAGAACTGATTCTACTGCTGTCGGCAGTTCGATCTCTTCCAAAGAAGTCTCGGATTCATCAGATTCCGGCTTTTCGGGTTCAACTTCATCATTGAGGATCTTTTCTCCGGGGATATCCTCTTCGATAAATTCATCTTCAGGAAAAAGAAGCTTTGTGCCGCAGTTAGAGCAATATTCAGCGCTGTCATCGATAATGGCTTTGCAGTATGGACACCTCTTAATGGTCATCACTCTATTTATAATGATAAACAGAAGACTTGTCAAACTCCTATTTTCTTCCCTTTGTGTGCAGGATATATTGACAATCGACAACAAATCAAATAACCTGGATTATTCACGTTTTATGAATAAAGCAGGATAACTGGTCGGGCGATTAACTCAGCGGCAGAGTGCTACCTTCACACGGTAGAAGTCGGAGGTTCGAATCCTCTATCGCCCACCATTCTTATTATCAACTACTTAGCCTCATTTTTCTTTTTTCATTGACCTGCCCCCCTAATATTGGTCCAGGTAATATGTTAGAATTTGACGAAATGATATTAAAGGAAAAAGTACATAACAAGCGCATGAACATGGACCAAACCGCGTCCGGTTTGGTCCAGAAAGGAAATTGATCGTATTCGGTTTTGCCGGTTATGCACAGTCCTTCATGTATTATAATACTAGATACAAATTAACTTTTGAATAACTAAATTGGAGTTATTGATGATTGGAAAAGGACAAGACGCCACCAAAGGAAGTAGGATCTACTTTTTAGATAATCTAAGAACTTTCATGATTTTTTCAGTGGTTTTAATTCATGTTGGTATTGTTTATGAGAACAGCGGTGTGGGAGGTTTGTTTTGGATCGTTTACGACCCATCAACTAACAATTTATTTGAGATTATCAATCTAATTATAGATATCTTTGTAATGTCAGCCATATTTTTTATCGCAGGTTATTTTACGCCCTTGTCTATAAAGAACAAGAATGAGTGGGCCTTTCTCAAATCTAAATTTAAAAGGCTTATGATCCCCTGGATTATCGCCGTTTTAACGTTGATCCCGCTTTACAAAGTTATATTCTTATACTCTCGAAATTTACCTCAAGAAAGTTGGACGACCTACTTTCACTGGAGCAACGGAATTTGGAGTCAAAATTGGCTGTGGTTTCTACCTGTTCTTTTTTTATTCGACATCCTGTATTTATTCCTATCAAGACTAAATATTAACATATCAAAGATCACCTTGAAGGGAGCTATTGGGGCATTCTTTCTCATTGGTCTTATTTATAGTTTTTGTATGGATATTTTTAACGGTCAGGGTTGGACAAAAACAATATTTATAGATTTCCAAAATGAAAGACTTTTGATCTACTTTTTGATATTTCTATTGGGATCTTTGTGCTATAAACTCAAGATATTCGAATCAAAAGGGAAAAGCAAAAAGCTTTACATTTTTCTGAGTTGTACTGCATGGATACCGGTAGCACTATATATTTCCTTACTTCTGTACTCCCTGCTGAACCCGGGTAAATATTTTTTTTCCGAGATAGTTGATACACTCCTCATTCGGTTTAATTATCTCCTTTCATTACTATGCATACTGTATATAATGATAAACACTTTCAGATTTTTTCTGAATAAATCAGGTAAGATCAGTAAAGAGATGAACAGAAATTCTTACAGTGTGTATATCATCCATGTAATAGTCTTGGGTAGCATAGCATTAACCATGCTCGACACGGCAATTCCTTCACTGGTAAAGTATCTTATATTGACAGCATCAACCTATGCAGTATGTAATCTGATCGTTTATCTTTATAGAAAGGCCATTAGATCGAAAATATAAAATAAATACTGGAGGATAAGCAATGAAAACTGTAATGACAGTAATACTCGTCGTTTCACTCCTAACCGTAGCCGGCTGTGGAAAGCAGGAGAATCCAACTCCTCGTATAAACCTCCACTTGGCAGCCCTTCAGGGGAGAGTTGATGCCATTCGGCAGCACATCAAGGCCGGTTCGGACCTGAATGAAAAAGATGAGTACGGGTCCAGTCCCCTGATTGCTGCAATAACGTTTGGCCAGACTGAAGCGGCCAAGGCGTTGATTGAGGCCGGGGCTGATATGAAAATCACAAACAACGAGGGATCAACTCCGCTTCACATCGCCGCCTTCTTTTGCCACACCGAGATCGTCGAGGCCCTGTTGGACAACGGTGCTGATAAAAATCTAAGGAACAACGCCGGGTCTGTCGCATTGGAGACCGTTTCGAGGCCTTTCGAAGATGTCAAAGACATCTACGACAGCATCGGAAAGGCCCTTAAGCCGCTAGGATTGAGATTGGACTACGAGCGGATTAAAATGACTCGTCCCAAGATTGCAAAGATGCTGCGATAGACGTAACTTCATAATAGGGAAGAATAACTATAACATCAGTATGACTACTCTGGGGTTAAATAAATTTCTCTCTGTTCTGAAGACGGAGAAGAGCAAACAGCGTCGCGACCACTGATCCCAGGACAAGATAAAGCCTGTTGTAGAATGTGGTTTGGGCCCAGAGCACAGACTTGAGGGCCTCCACACTACGGAAGGGATTATGGAAGAGAAACCAGCTGCTGTTCTTAAGCTCATCCCCCAGCACCCAAAAGAACATGAGAAAGATAACCATAATTACGGCAGTGACATTGCCGCTGGTGGACTGGGCGGAGATGAAAAAGGCCAGGCTCCCCAGGAAGATTACCGGCATCATAACATGAGAGACCATACGCCAGACGGGGAAGTCGGCCAGGGTGATCCTGCAGAGGAGAACCAGGGCAAACATCATGACGGCGATGATGATGTAGAGCGTCACCAATCGTGTCAACCAGACTTTGTAGCGGTAATCGGGGATGCCGAAAAGTGTTTCCACCATGCGCGTGTCCTGGTCCCTCTGAATGCCGTACACCGAAGGATAAAAGACAAGCAGAATGCCGGGCGCGAGAAGATAGTTGTACAGCCGCTCCGAATTAGGCGTCCCGCTCCTTCCCAGCAGGCCGATAAACAGGACCAGAAAAAAAAGGCCTAGGGCCAGTCCCAGGAAAACTACAAACCGCCCCCCGAATATGTGAAGAGCGTTGTATCTAAAAAATGCGGCGACGGTTTTGAACCTGTTCACGGTCTGCCTCCTTCGTTCCGTCCGGACGAGCCCATCAGCCACATGTAGGCATCTTCCAGGGTGGGAACCACCTGTTTGGCTCCTTCCAAAGGCTGTTTCTTCGCCATAATCCGCACTCTGACTTTGCCGGCATCCCGCATGTGATGGACCACATTTGTGGTACGCCTGACCCTGTCCAGATCACCTTCCGGGATATTGGCCTGCCAGATATTTCCCCGGGTCCGTTCGACCAGTTCCTTGGGGGTGCCGACGAACTTGACTCTGCCCTCCAGCAGAACGGCCAGCTTGTTGCAGGAGCTAGAAATGTCTTCGATGATGTGGGTTGAAAATATCACAATGCGGTCCTTGGCCAGTTCGGACAACAGGTTTCGGAATTTGATCCTCTCCCTCGGGTCCAGCCCCGCCGTCGGTTCATCCACCACCAGGATCCTGGGCAGCTTGAGCAAGGTCTGGGCGATCCCTATGCGCTGCTTCATACCCCCGGAAAAGGTGCCTATCTTGTGGTTGCGGTTTTCCGAAAGATGAACGGAATCCAGGGCAGTGCCGACGATGCGGTCCCTTTCTCCCTTATTCCAGATCCCCTTGAGCATAGCCTGATAATCCAGGAACTGGGTGGCGGTCATATTTTCATAGGTGCCGAATTCCTGGGGCAGGTAGCCGATAAGAGCCTGAAGCTCCTCCCTATGCTCCTCCAGGTCCAGGTGGTTGAAGGACACCTTGCCCCGGCTGGGGGCCAGAATTCCGCAGATAATGCGCATCAGGGTGGTTTTCCCGGCGCCGTTGGGCCCCACTAGGCCAAACATCCCGCTTCCAATGGAGAGGGAGATTTGGTCCAGCGCCTCGAAAGGCTTCTTTTTGCGGCTGATTAGGGGGACGCTTTGAACA
>DAOVDI010000163.1 GCA_030669585.1 Acidobacteriota bacterium | reverse complement strand
ATCGTCAGAGCGGTAGATGACACCCGACCTTTTAACAGGCTCCATAATAGAAAATGCATCGGAGTAGAGAACCTGAAGAACATATCTGTTAATCAACTGGTAGCGGCCGGCGGTGCTCTTGTCTTTCTTCTTTTCTTTTTTCCCTTCTTCTGTCTTTTCTTTTTTTTCTTCATCTGCGCGTTTTAAAGTCTTTTCGATCTCATCTATAAGACCGATGATATCTTTGTCCTTCTTATAGATATCTCTGGCCTTTTTATTAAAAGTTTTGATGTCGACACCGGTCTTTGTAAGAAATTCTTTGTCCTTTATCAGATTGTTCAATTCCTCAACCAGTTTCTGTTCGTTCTCCGCCTTGACTGATTCAAACTTGACCAGTTTGGCGACAGCCGGATTGATCTTATAAGACTTGAATTTATTGAAGTAATAACCATCCTTAAAGATCCTTCCGGATCGGAACAGACACCGGTTTTCCCTCTCGTCAAAACCGAGTTTGACTTCTTCGTCCATCCGGACATAGACGATGTTCGGATTTTTTGGATAGACGGTCACGCCATTCCATCCGGATTTGATGTTCACGGGGAGACCTCTGGTCAGCTTCTTCCAGGTTTTCCCGCCGTCGGTCGACTTATATAGGAAATTTCCGGACTGGCGGTCTATGAAAGTCCAGGTCCGCCGGAAGGTCTTGTAAGCGGCAGCAATTATAATATCGGAATTTCCCGGGTCGATGATAAAATCTCCAACTCCTCTGTCTTTAAGGTCCAGAACCTGCTCCCATGTTTTTCCACCGTCTACTGTTTTGAAAAGCCCCCTTTGGCAATCCATTTTATTATCGTAGAGCTTGCCTTCAGCGGCCACATAAACGATATCGGGATTCTTGTCATCAATTACGATCTTGGGAATAAAATAGGTTTTTTCCAATCCGATGAAGGCCCAGGTCTTGCCGGCATCTGTGGATTTCCACATACCCTTGCCATGGGCGCTTGAACGAGCATGAAGAGGCTCTCCAGTTGCCAGATAAACCACATTCGGATCCGAAGGAGCAACTTCAACATTGCCCAAGCTTTGAATTCCGTATTTCTCGAATATGGGTTTAAAAGAGGTACCTCGATCCTCAGTTTTCCACAAACCGCCTGATGCTGTTGCCACATAATAGACCTTGTTCTGGCCTCTAGGAACAGCTACGTCTGTGATCCGCCCGGAGAAATTCCATGGACCGATGTGACGCCACTGGAATACCTCAAGGTCCTTGGCGAATAAAGGATTATCCGCATACATCATTGTGCTTCCGCTTAAGAATAAAAGCGCCAAAAACACCCACATCCAAATTTGATTGATTTTCATTGTTCCTCCAGGTTTATTTAATTTTTAAGTCAAGACAAAACATTTTTCAAATATCTTCCTGTATGAGATTCCTCGACCTTTGCCACGTGTTCCGGAGTACCTTGTGCTATAACATATCCCCCTTTTTCACCGCCCTCCGGGCCCAAGTCAATAATATAATCGGAATACTTAATAACTTCAAGATTATGTTCAATAATCACCACGGAATTCCCAAGATCGACAAGTTCGGAAAGCACATCGAGGAGCTTTCGGACATCATCAAAATGAAGCCCTGTTGTCGGTTCATCCAGTAGATACAGGGTATTGCCGGTGTGTTTCCGGCTCAATTCCTTGGTTAATTTGATCCGTTGTGCTTCTCCACCGGACAACGTTGGCGCCGGCTGGCCCAGGCGGATGTAACCAAGCCCCACTTTTTTCAGGAGTCCGAGTTTTCGGCTCAGGAACGGATGGGCTCTCAGGCGGTCAAAAGCTTCATCCACCGTCATTTCCAGATAATCTGCGATGTTTTTTCCTTTATAAAGAACGGCTAACGTCTCTTTATTGTATCTCAGTCCAGAGCATCGATCACAAGTCACAAAAACATCAGGTAAAAAATGCATTTCAATTCTTTTAACGCCGGCGCCCTTGCATTCCTCACACCGCCCTCCACGCACATTAAAACTGAAACGGCCGGGTTTGTATCCACGGATGCGGGACTCCTGAGTCATGGCAAAAAGCTGCCTGAGGGATGTAAATAATCCTGTATAAGTAGCCGGGTTGGACCGCGGTGTCCGTCCGATCGGTTTCTGGTTAACTGAAACCACTTTGTCGATCCGGTCAATCCCTTTTATGTTTTCATGTTTTCCCGGCTTCTGTTTGGCACGATACAAGATATTAGACAGATGTTTATAGAGAATATCATATATCAATGTGCTTTTCCCGGAGCCGGAAACACCGGTGACGACTGTCATTACTCCCAGGGGAATGCGAACATCGATATTTTTCAAATTGTGATACGCTGCCTGAACAATTGTCAGCCACTCATGAGACACGCGTCTTTTTAAAGGAACAGGAATGGTTTTATCCCCACGAAGATAGTCAGCTGTTAAAGAATACCGAGATTTGAGAATCTGACTCAGGTCGCCTTCAGCTACCTTGAATCCGCCGTGTTCTCCGGCGCCAGGGCCCAGGTCCAGGATAAAATCTGCTGACCGGATGGTCTGTTCATCATGTTCCACAACAATGATGGAATTCCCTTCATCCCGAATCTTTCTTAAAAGTGTGATCAAACGGCTGTTATCCCTTTGGTGCAGCCCGATAGTCGGCTCGTCCAGAACATACAGGATCCCCCTTAGCCGGGCTCCTACCTGGGCAGACAATCTGATCCGCCTTGCTTCGCCACCAGACAGCGAGGACGTAGTCCGGGCTAACTGCAGATACGGCATCCCCAGTTCGACCATGATCTTCAGCCGGGAGCCGATCTCCTTCATAATAGGGGAAACAACAGGCTGTATAGAAATAGGAAACTCGAGAGATTGCAGGAAATCTTTCAGGAGATGGACAGGCAGAGAGCACAATTCATGAAT
>DAOVDI010000115.1 GCA_030669585.1 Acidobacteriota bacterium | reverse complement strand
AGGCCGATAATGATACCGTTTCCTATTCCTACTAACATTTCCTTGAACAAGGCCTTACGGGCGGATATCCAGTTTGCCTGGCCGATGGCGATCTCGCGGACGATAATGGCGATCGTTTGGTTTCCTGCGATACCTCCAAGTGCTGCTACCAGCGGCATGAATACGACCAAAGTAACAAATTTCTCGATAGTGCCCGTGAACTGTTTGACAACAAAAGGAGCAAGAGAAGCGGTCAGAATGCTGAAAAGGAGAAATGGGAGCCTTTTTTTGATAGACATAAAAGGACTGTCCTGGACTCTATCCGAAGAATCCAGAGAGACCATCTTGTATATGTCCTCGGTTGCTTCTTTATCGATAACATCGATAACGTCATCGACAGTTACGACACCCACCATGACATTCTCCGGGTCCAGGACCGGAATGGCCACCAGGTTATAATCAGCCACGCTCCGGGCGACTTGTTCCTGATCGGTATCGGTCCGGACACTTATAACATCCGTAGTCATGATGTCCATCAGCTTTGTGTCGGGGCGGGCAAACAGGACCTGCCGCAGCGAAACCACGCCGGCCAGATGATAATCATCGTCAACGACATAGAGGTAAAAAGCTGATTCTACTTTCCCTTCCAACTGCATGGCCGTGATGGCGTCTGATACATTCGTCATCTGGTTGAGCGCATAGAAGTCCGGGGACATGATCCGTCCGGCAGTTTCCTCCTCGTATTGAAGGAGTTCCTGAATTTCTTCGGATGGTTCGTCCTCCATCTCTGTTAGAATGGATTCCTGCATTTCTTCAGGCAAAAGGGGAAGGATGGATGCCACCTCATCCGATGGAATGATCTGGAATATGTCCGAGATCTGCGGAATAGGCAGTGCTGCTACGATCTGAGCGGCGTCTTCCGGATCCAGTTCACTCAGGACTTCCCCGGCTTTCTGCTCTTCCCGTTCATACAGTGTATTGAATAGAATAAGCCGTTCCCTGGCAACAAGGTGATCCATCAAAGAGGAAATGTCAGCGGCGTGGAAGTTTTTCAGAAGGTTCCACAGACGTGTAAGCGCGCCCATACTTATAAATTTCCGGGCTGAACTTATAACTATTCTGAGCGATTGGACCTTCATCTGTAACCTCAAACATTTTCGCCATTCAAAGTAGCACAAATAAAATCATGTGTAAACAACAATAAGAACATTTAGCCTGCTTTATTCATAAAAACTGCCGATAGCCTAACATAACTTCTTATATATCATCCGGTAGTTGATGCAAAGGGTTCCTAGTTGCCTCGTTCATCTCGTTTATCTGGATTCCCGTTTTCACGGGAATGACGTCTGCCTTTCACCTTTGGCCTTTCGCCTCTTTTCTTATTTCGACTCCGATAGACTTCTATGGACCGCTAAAGACTTCTATAGACCGTTTTTCTTTGATCGCTTTTCTTAGCCGAGGAAAGAAATTCCCAGTGATTTGATCTTTTCCTGAAGCTGTTCCTCCTCGATCTCAAGTTCGGAAGCAGCCTCCGGGATTTTCCAGTTGCATCGAAGGAGAGTTTTATGGATATATTCCTTCTCAAAGAGTTCTCGTGCCTTGATCAGAGTCTGTTTTGGTTTAATGCCTGAGACATATTGGGCTTCGATAGGTTCGACCAGGAGGGAAAGATGGGCCTCTTTGATCTCATCTTCTTTGACCATGATTACAAAGCGTTCAATAACATTGATCAGCTCGCTGACATTGCCGGGCCAGGAATAATTAACAAATGCCTCCATGGCTTCTTTGCTCATAGTCTTCTGCTTATTTCCATCTGCGACGGAAAAGTAATTTAAGTAATAGTTGATCAATTTGGGGATATCTTCTATTCTTTCCCGGAGCGGGGGGATGTGAATAGGAATAACATTCAGTTTGAAAAACAGGTCTTCCCGAAAAAGGTGCTGTTCTATAAGTTTCTTAAGATCCTTGTCTGTGGCGGCGATGATCCGTGTGTTTAATGTAACAGATTGCCCCCCTTTAATGGGTTCAAATTTTCCCTCATTGAGGATTTTGACCAATTTGGCCTGAGTCGCAAGATTCATCTCATCGATTTCATCCAAGAACAACACATCCCCTTCTGCAAGAAGTAGTTTCCCTTTTTTTCGTGCGGATATACCTGATGGATGATTTTCGCCATAGCCAAAAAGTTCATTGTCTATAAGATCTTCCGGGATGGCTCCGCAATTGATCTGGCTGAATCTTTTATGTTTTGCTGGACCGAGGTCGCAGATCAAGCGGGCGACCAGTTCTTTCCCTGTTCCATTTTCCCCTGTTATCATAACACAACCGTTGGACGGGGCTGCGATTTTGATCGCCTCCTGTATCTTTTGGATGGAAAGATGATCTCCGACAAGGTCATGTTTGGCACTTATACTTTCTCGAAGGACAATATTTTCTTCTTCTAACCGGCTTTGTTTTAAGGCGTTTTTTACAGTGAGAATGACCTTTTCTAAAGAAAGAGGCTTTTCAAGATAGTCATAAGCACCAAGCTTGGTTGCCATGACCGCAGATTCTACCGAACCATGACCTGAGATCATGACGACCTGGATTTGACTGTTCTGGTTTTTTATTTCATTTAGAACATCGATCCCATTCATCTCGGGAAGCCATATATCCAGAAGGACCAATTCAAAATGTTCTGTCATGATCTGTGAGAGCCCCTTCTCTCCTGTATCGGATGTTAGGACTGTGTAACCCTCGTCCTCAAGGATTCCTTTCAGGGATGAACGGATACCGGCTTCGTCGTCAATGATGAGAATATTACCTTTATTCATGTAGATACCTGGATTATAAATTTTGCTCCGTGTGGTTTGATATTTTCAACCAAAATAGTTCCGTTGTGCTCGCTTATGATCTGGTGAACGATGGCCAAACCCAAGCCTCTCCCTTTTTTCTTTGTGGAAAAATGCGGCAGGAAAAGTTTTTCCTTATCCTCCAGGGAAATTCCAGGCCCTGTATCCCAGATCTCGATTTTCACCATCTGATTGAGGTCATCAAAGGAAGATTGAATTTTTATCTTTCCTTTTTTGTTCATGGCGTCGATGGCATTGTCCAGAATATTGATAAACACACGTTTCATCTTCTCAGGATCTAGTTGGATCGTAGAAGGGACCTTGGATGAGAGTTTTGTTTCAAAGGTGATTTCTGCAAAAATATCTTTAAAAAGAGACACAGTCCCCTTGATGACATCATGAATATCGGCCGGTTGGAGGCGGATTATGGGCAGACGTGCAAAATTCGAGAACTCATCTACCAGGGATTTGATAGCTCTTGCTTCCTGTACAATAGTCTCTGCACTTTCGGAGATGACTCTGTGATCTTTTCCTCCCTTTTCCCTCAGATTCTTGATGATCCTTTCCGCTGAAAGCTGGATGGGCGTTAATGGGTTTTTTATCTCATGAGCGACCTGTTGCGCGATTTCCTTCCATGCAGCGATTTTCTGGGCTTTAATCAATTGGGTCAGATCGTCGAGTACGAGGATCATCCCGGAATATTTTTTTTTATTCCGGGAGAGAGGCGAAAGAGTCAGGGAAATAGAAGATTTTCGGTCGTCTATGTTGAAGTCTATGGCTTCATTAGGCGGATTGAATTTGTCCTGAAGCCCGTTTTTAATACTTTTTTTGATTTTCCGGAATTCGGGCCTGCTGAACACATCTTCATAGCCCTTGCGGATCAGAACATCGTCTTGAAAGCCAAGCATAGTTCTTGCAGAAGGGTTGATCGTAGTAATGGCGCCTTCAGCATCGACCGTGATGACCCCTGTTGTAACATTGTTGAGGATAGTTTCGATGTAATGACTGTGGGCCTCCAATTCCGAGGTCTTTTGGGCGACATTACGATGGCTCTCCTGCAGGTCGGATATCATCTGATTAAAAGATTCGATCAACATTCCCAATTCGTCAGAAGCTGGGTCCTCAACCCGGACCGTCAGGTTGCCTTTGGATACTTCTTTTGTGGCTTGCGCCAATTTCTCTATTGGGGCGATGATGCTCTTTGCCAGGCGAAAACCGATCCAGGAGGCGGTAAAAATGATCAGGAGTGTTACAAAGATCAGAGTAATGAGGTAAAGAGTTCGGACAGGGTTTTTTTGAAATTTCTGTTGCCGGTAAAGCTGGACATAGGCATTGATATTTTTGATCCTCTGTGAGTAGTTCTGAGGCAGAAATTTTCCTGTTACCACAAGCATGTCGCTTTCATCCGGGAGTTTGGTCGAAATGCCGCGGCGGACAAGTTCACCGTTGCCCATGGACGCGATGGCCCCGTATTTTTCTCCGAGATGAGCTCTTTTTATCCGGTTTTTCTTAACTTCCTGGTAGTATTGAAGCGGCAGATTGGAGTTTAGGACAGAGTACAATTCCTCGTCGCCCACGAAGATTCCAATTTCATCCAGTTGGTATTCTTTCAGTTTTTCTACAAGAAAATCATTGAGCGGGCCTTTTTTATCAAAATCGGTCAACCCTTTCTTTACTATGTCCAGGCTCAGGCGTTTTGAATAATGTAATGTGATGTCCTCAGCGTTCAAATAGTAACCTTCTGACAGGTTTTTTGTGTCTTCCAGGATCTGTTCAATAGGAGTCCTGAAAAGATTTTCAATATTCCTCGAGATCAGGTCGCTGGCAAAAAGGAACAGCAGGAGTGTTGGCGTAAAGGACAGGGCTATAAAAAAGAGGAGCAATTTTGATTTTAGATGGGCTCCAACGACTTTTTGTTTCCGTTCAAGGTAGAGTTTGATCAAATTGCGGCCAAGGACAAAAAGAAGGATAAGAAACAGAAGAAAAACAATGACATGAAGGGAAAAAAGCAGGATGTTCGTCACAGATGTCGGAGAAAAATGTTGTCCTTCCCGTATGAGAAGTTCAATGCCGAAGAAAAGGATGATCAGAACAAGAATGAGGGCGCCGATAATACGGGGGCCTTTTTTCTTTGTTTTGTCCATGTGCTTAGCCTGCGCTATTCATAAAATATCACTATAAAGCTTTATTCAGTCCAGATCCTCATCGAGAAATTGGTTGATGTTTTCAAGAGTAATCCGAATATTTCTCTGAACCGCTCCGATTTTTCCCAATTTCCTCCCCTTTTTGCCATTAAGAGAATAGGTGAATCCTCCCAGGTTTCCGCAGTGGATAAGCAGTTCCTTTTCCGCTCTGGTCTGGAAAACGAATCCAGGTTCCTGAATTCCGTCCAGAGCTATGGTCCCATCAGTAAAAATTTGGATCCATGTGAGTTTCTGAAATGTTATAGCAAGGTTTAACTTCTGCTGTTTGGCCAGTATCACAGGTTCTATCGCTTCCGGAACCAGTTCGTGGTTTTGAGGAATTGTTGTAGGAAAGATCTTTTCCTCGGGCATAGGAGCCTCATTTTTATGAAGGATGAAATATAAAGCAAATAGAATGCTTATCAGAACAACCACGATTCCGGAAAAAGTGAGAATGCTCTTGATTTTTCGAGGAACAGCAGGCTGGTCATTTGAAGCGGCTGATTCCTCTTCCAGGAGCTGCTCTCTGATCTGTTCTTCCTGATAAAATCTGTTGAGGATGTCATGTTCCTCCATGCCCAAGTATTCCGCGTATGCTCTCAGGATACCTTTTGTGAAAAATTTTCCGGGGAGTATATCCACCTGGTCTTCTTCAATGGCGCGTAAAAAACGGAGATTGATCTTGGTTGTATCCGCGATCTCTTTTAGAGATACGCCCCGCATTTCGCGTTCATTTTTCAGCTCCTTTCCTAGTGTTGCCATTTTTTTTGATTGTATGTCAACTGTCAATCTTCTGTCAAACATCAAGAACCGTTTATCTCGTTTCTCTCGCCAGCAAGAAAGGGTTAAGGCAGGAAACGCACGAAACGAGAAAAGTCTGTCGAAGTCCATAGAAGTCTATTGAAGTCATAGAAGTCATTGAAGTCGAAGAAGGCCAAAGGTGAAAGGCCAAAGGCCAATGCAAAAGAGGCCCAAAGCAGCTTAGCCAAAAGTTATTTAATTTACGTCATTCCCGTGTAAACGGGAATGACGAAGGGAAGATGAACATCAAGCAGGGCTAATAGGAAGGAGGGGTGGTGCGGCGAAGGGGCTCCCCATCCGCCCGGAACGTAAGGGGTCCCACGGGGGGATGGGTGGAGTGAGGACGGATGGGGAAGAGCCGTGACAGGACCCGTCCTTCCCCATGGGGCCAATGTTCATAT
>DAOVDI010000151.1 GCA_030669585.1 Acidobacteriota bacterium | reverse complement strand
GTGCGAAATCCGGGCTGCCATAGAGCTTTCCAAGTTGGATCAGACGGATTTGGAGAACGTTTTCTTCATCAGTGTGGATTGTAACGGCGTAACGCCCCTCTCCGATTACCTGGAGGACCCCTCCAGCGCAGGCAAGAAGTTACGGCCTCTTTGCGAAATCTGTACGTCATTCAGCGTTGTTGGAGATGGACAGGTCCAGGCTGTTGATATACACGCTGCAACCATGGGTGTGGATAAAGGACAAGTGTTGCTTATTCCCATGAGCGCCGACGGGGAAAGTGTGCTGGAGAAACTGGGCATTGATAAGAAACAAGATGCCGGGAACTGGGTAAAGGAAACGGAGAAGCTGCAAAAGCAGCGTATAGCCGCCAGGGAAAAGGCTCTGACAGAAACAAAGGAAATGGTAAAAGGGCTGAACGGTCTGGTGGAGGCATTCAGTCGGTGCATAGAATGTCATAACTGCCGCAGTGTCTGCCCGATCTGCTATTGTCGACTCTGCTTTTCTGATAAGGAAACTTTCCGGGAAACAGGCGGGGAATATCTTGATCGCGCGCAGGCCCAAGGGCTGATGAAATGTACGGATGAACTTCTGCAGTTCCATTTGGGCCGGATGTCACACATAAGCTTATCCTGCGTGTCCTGCGGAATGTGTGAAGACGTATGCCCGGTGGACATACCGGTTGGACAAATATTCAGCGTTGTAGCCGAGAAAACTCAGGAGATGTTTGACTATGTGCCGGGTAAAAGTGCCGATGAGGCACAGCCGCTCAGGACATTCGAATTGGATGAATTGACGGAAGTAGAGGACAAATAAATAGGCTGTGACCGGCCGCGAGTGTTTGGAGACTTGGAATGACGAAGATGTTGAAAATAGATAAAAAGATTTCAGACGGGACCAGAGATTTTCTGTGCTATCTTCTGGAGAGCAAGAAAGTGCGTAGCGTGGCAGTGCTGACGAGAGAAGGGACGTCCGGCTGGGTAAGCTACAGCCTGATCTCTGATCCGGAGAAGATGGCGGAAGCGGACCCTTTTTGTCCGGTCATGCCGTACAACGCGGGTGAGTATCTCTCTCGCCTCACATCCAAAGGACCGTTCAATGAGCCTGTTGCGGCAGTCTTGCGTCCATGCGAACAGCGAGCGTTCGTGGAGCTTGTAAAGCGTCAGCAGGGCAGTTTGGACAATATCATAACAATCAGTTCAATTTGTCCGGGAGTTTATCCTTTGAAAACGTTTGTTCGTGAGAGCGAGGATAAGCTGTTGAAGGATTACTGGTCGGCGGCAGCAGACGGAAAACTGCCTGAGGGGATCCGCGATACTTGTTCGTGCTGTGAGCATTTTATTCCGGTTGGAGCCGACATTGTCGTACCCATAGCAGGCGAGAAGGATACGGGCAAAGAGTGTAAATTGTTTGCGAATACCGAAAAGGGCGCTGAACTGCTGAAAGAGATGGATGGAAAGATACAGGAATCCGAACTGCAGACAAAAGGCACGGAGACTATCCGGCAGTTGCGGCAGAAAAACGAAGAAAAGATGCTGGCTGATCTGGAAAAAAAGTTGTCGGGATTGGATGGGCTGGTGGAAATGTTCAGTACATGCATTGGCTGCCACGGATGCCGGTCAGTCTGCCCGATTTGTTACTGCCGCTTATGTGAATTTGATGCTCCCTGTAGCGAATATGAGGCGGAAAAGTATGAGATGGAGCTGCGCAAGAGGGGAGGCGTAAGAATACCCCCGGGCTCCATAGCCTTCCAGATAGGCCGGATGATCCATATAGGCCTTTCCTGTGTAGGATGCGGGATGTGCAGTGACGTGTGTCCTGCTGATATTCCAGTTGCGAGTATTTTCAGGAAAGCGGGAAAGGCGGTCCAGGATGTGTTCAAATACATGCCCGGAAAGGACGTTGAGGATAAAATCCCTGTTACGACATTTGAAGAAGAAGAATTGACAAGTGTAGAGGATTAAGAGGGTTGTGCATATTGTGTTGAATTTTGTCCTTATCAGGCAATTACATTAATCCAGTATATGAGAGAAAGCTCAGCAAAAAAGACAATTGAAGTCGATAAATCTTGCCTCTCTGGTCTATCTCATCCGCCCTGTTTTTCTTACCTGGTCTTTTTTTAAATCCTCCCTGCTCATTCTTATTCCGGTCGATATACCTGCACCGGAAATCAGCTTTGATCTTGGTCCCTTCTCCCTTTTTAGATTTTATGGAAAGGTGAACTAACTCAGATGTGTGATTCTGAAGGCAAGAAAGTTCTTTAAGGAGGAATGTTAAGAAGAAATAAAAATTTTTACTAAAGAATTAGTTTTTATATATAATAGTATCTGAAGGAGAAATTGTCTTGAAAAAGGAAGATGAAATAACAAAAGAATTCTCAGGAAATATCTTGGAAAGCATGGAGGGGGGGGTCTTCACTGTAGACAAGAATGCCAGGATCACCTCTTTTAATCGTGCTGCTGAGGAGATTACCGGTTTCAAGAGAGGGGAGGTGTTGAATAAGGAATGCTTTGATATTCTTAAGAGTGATCTCTGTCAAGAAATATGTCCTTTAAAAGATATCTTAAAAACCGGAAAAACGTTTTTCGGTTATGAGATAATGATAACCAGTAAAACGGGAAAAAGAATTCCAGTAAACATAGCGACTTCACCATTGCGATCCAACAATAATGAGATAATCGGCGCTGTAGAAAACTTCAGGGATTTGACCAAACATAAGGGATTATGGGCGAAGTTGCGGGAGGAAAGAAACAAAGCACAGCAATACCTCAATATAGCGGGAGTTATAATAGTAGCCATTAATGATGAGGGAATAGTCTCCCTTATCAACAGAAAAGGGTGCGATGTTTTAGGATACAAAGAAGAAGAAATCCGCGGCAAAAACTGGTGTGATTTATGTGTCCCGGAAAGAATGAGGAAAGAAAGAAAAGATACTTTTAAAAAAGTGATGGCTGGAGAAAAAAAGGAAGTTGAAGACTATGAAAACTCAATTTTGACCAAATCTGGCGAGGAAAGGATTATCGCCTGGCACAATACTACATTAACAGATGAAAAGGGCCGTATCATTGGCACTCTTAGTTCAGGAAAAGACATTACCCTGCGTAAGCAAACTGAGGAAGAATTGATCAGATCTGAAAAGTTGGTCTCCTTAGGTCAATTAGCCGCTAGCGTTGCTCACGAAGTGAATAATCCGTTAGCCGGTATCATGATCTATATAAAACTTTTTCTCAAGAAATATAAAGAAAAAAAGCTACAGACTGAAAATACTGAAAAGCAGCTCTTGAAGATGGAGAAAGAACTGGACAGAACTACGCGGATAATCAGAAATCTTCTCGATTTCGCACGCCAGTCAGAACCAAACATAAGGCCAGTCGATATGAATAAGGTATTAGAGGCAGCCTTATTATTAGTCGGACATCAAATTAACCTTGAAAATATAAAGCTTGAGAAGAAATCAGATGCGCATCTTCCTCTTATTCTTGCGGA
>DAOVDI010000160.1 GCA_030669585.1 Acidobacteriota bacterium | reverse complement strand
GTGTTTAAATCCCAGGGCCCGTTTTACAGGAATTGACACCTGCTCCGCCTGAGGACTTTTATAAAATTCAGTCAAGAGCCTGGCCCTTTCGACAGAAATGCATGGCTGGGTTTCTACAGTCTGATTTCTTAATTTTTTTATGCGTTTATTCATCTCAATTTCCTATGGTTACATGAAGACCTGTGTCTTCCAAAATATTCTTAATAAAATTGATCTTCTCCTCAGGGAGGCATGTGCTGTTTGGCATTTCAGACGGCTTGTTCAGTCGTTCATATTTCTGCGCGGCAATGTCATGATAGGGCAAAAGACTGACATACTTCAAAGACAGAAGCCCTGTGATAAATGCCGCGATCTTTTGGATACAATCCTTGGTATCGTTCACCTGAGGGATCAAGGGAATCCGGACCAAGATCCTGCTGCCGTTCCTGGAAAGTTTTTTCAAGTTTTCCAGAATGATCTTGTTCGAAACACCTGTATAGCGGATATGTCTTTTCTCGTCGATCATTTTCAGATCATAAAGGAACAAGTCCACATTTGCTTTTAATGCATTGATCACTTCATATGGCGCAAAACCACTTGTATCCAAGGCGGTATGGATTCCCTGTTTTTTACATCCCTCCAGAACAGCCTTTAAAAAATCGGCCTGTAAAAGAGGCTCTCCGCCTGAAAACGTTACTCCTCCTCCGGATTCCTCATAAAAAACTCTGTCTTTTTGTATCTCATACAGCAGTTGTTCGACAGTATAACTTTTCCCGGCCAATTCCAGAGCCCCTGAAGGACATGCGGCTGCACATTCTCCGCAAAGATCACATTTTGTTCTGTCGATTTTGGGTGTACTGTTAACAAATGAAATGGCCCCTTTTTGGCATGTTTTCAGGCATTCCTTACATCCCACACAACGATTATTCCTGAACATAAGCTCAAAAGAGGAAGAGATGCCCTCCGGATTGTGGCACCATTGGCAGGACAACGGACACCCTTTAAAAAAAACAGTCGTCCGTATGCCGGGTCCGTCATGGATGGCATAACGCTTTATGTCAAAAATGATCCCGGTTTTCATTTTATTCGTCAAAAAGGTAATACTTTCGGAGATATTTTTCCTGAACCTCAAAAGACCAGTGGACATCACGGATGTAGTCAGCCGCCTCCTGAAACTTTTCCTCTGCGATCAGGCCGATCAAAGCCTGATGTTCCTTGATGGACTCTTCCTCCCACTCTCTGATATAGTCCTTGGGGCGCGGAAAATCATACAGCCGCTTTTTTAATGTATCCACAGTCATCTTGATGATTCTGTTGCCCGAAGAATTTATATAGATATCATGCAGATCCAGATTTTTCTGGTAATAAACGCCGAAATTTCTTTTTTTTAAGGCTTCAATCATAGCCTTGTTGAGACGGCGCATTTTTTCTACATGAGAATCTTCCAAGGAAGCAGACCCGGAAAGCAGGGCAGTGCTTTCCAGGGCTCCAATGACCTGATAATAATCCCGTATTTCCTGTAAAGTGAGGGGATTGACGACCACACCCCGGCGGGGATGTATTGTTACAAATCCCTCTACTTCAAGACGAATCAGGGCATCCCTCAGGGGCGTTTTGCTCACACCCAGACGTTCGCTTGTTTCATCCATATTAATGGCAGTACCAGGCTTGAGAACACCCTTTTTCATCTGATCACTCAGATACATATAGACCTGATCCTTTAGGGAAGTCAGATTGAGAACGTGCTTAGTGGTCATGAGCCAATTTTCCTCCATCTTTCTGATATGTGATATATCAGATATCACAAAAAAAGTCAAACAGCTCATCAAGGTTTCGATTCAAGGAAGAAATCCGTTTAATCAGATTTAGTCTCTTTCATTTCCTTTTTTAAGGGTAGTTCTAACTCTTCACCCCATATGTACTTGGCAAACCATTGCCAGTTATGCCACATGGCAGCAAGTCTTTCTTTCGGTTTATTTATACCGTGACCAAATCCTTTGTAAACAACCAGTCTTGTTTCAACACCCATATCTTGTAAACCTTGATATAATTCATAAGCATTCGGAATAGGCACTCGTTTGTCAAATTCTCCATGCTGAATAAGGGTTGGTGTTTTTGCCTGCTTAATATTAGTTATCGGTGAGGTCTTCAAATATATTCCTTGATCGTCCCATGGGGTTGCTTTTAAGTATTGTCGTGTGAATGGATGAATATCTGTATTAACATAGTAAGTAACCCAATTAGAGATTCCTGCTCCTACTGAAATAGCTTTGAAACGATTTGTATTGGTTGTTAAAAATGCAGAAATAAAACCTCCCTGGCTCCATCCCATAGCGCCCATTCGAGTTGAGTCGACTATACCTTGATTTATAAGATAATCAACGCCAGACAGCACATCCCATGCATCACCAACTCCAAGATTTCGTACGTTTAGTGATCTAAAGGCTTCCCCATATCCTGCTGAACCGCGATAGTTAGGTCGAAGCACGAGAGCTCCCTTTGTAAGCCATTGGTTAATTGGATAAACATAACCTGTAACAGGAGTAGGCACATCAATACCAGTTGGTCCGCCATGTATAACCACAAAAAGTGGATATTTATGCTTGGGATCGAATTTATTTGGCTTGTGCAAGACACCTTCAATAAGTTCTCCGTCCACGCTTTTCCAAGAAATGATTTCACTTGTACCTAACTCCCAGTCTCTAATTTGTTTTGACATATCCGAAACAATCACAGGTCGGTATTTAGATAATTTAGTCTTGTAAATCTCTGGAATTGATTTAGCTGTCTGTCCGGAGAACGCCAGTGTATTACCATCTTTCGAAAAATCCATCGACCAAATGTTATCAGGCTTGTCTGCATATAGTTTTGCTTTTCCTGTTGTATGATCGACACGGAATATATGCCTCTTGGTATGTTGCCAAGCTAATAGGTAAATTCCTTTTGAAGTCCAGACTACGTTGCTTACATCCTCGTCCAAGTTCTTAGCAAGTCTGAAGGATTTACCTCCAACAGCTGGCATTTTGTAAAGCTGTCTGTTTTTATAATAGTCAGATGTAGTATTTCCCGCAGCTGAATAGTATAAAATCCATTTAGAGTCAGGGGACCATATCGGG
>DAOVDI010000142.1 GCA_030669585.1 Acidobacteriota bacterium | reverse complement strand
GTTCATTTTTTCTTCGTTTTTCTTGATTACAGTTTTTTCCGATTGGCGGTAAGGCCCTTTCAACCCTCGTTCCCAGCTTCTGACAGGGAACGAAAAAAAGATAGTTTAAAGAGTCGATAGTTAATATTTAAGATCCGACCCTGTTGTTTTCTCTCTGTTGTTTTCTCTTAACTACCTAATTAATAACCATTGCAAAGTTGCTTATCCACTTTAATTTCAGCGAGTTTTTCTTTGTAGGTATTGAAATAAACAAAAGTATAATACAACCCTTTCTCGAAAGCTAAGTTTCCCGAATTTTGCTGGCACACCTTTGGAACTATCTCTTTATACAGTTCAGTTTGAAATTCGTTGAGTTCTTGTTTTGTTAACCCCATTTTTACTTTTAAAATATTAGTGATAATAACATTTTTACCCTCTGCTTTTGCAGATGTTGATAAAGTCATATCATCTACCATTTTTTCAGCATTTTTATTATGATAGCTTGCAATTTGAGAGGCAATGGATTCAATTGAATAAACTTTTTTTTCATCAGATTTTTGTGCGACAGATTTGTCATTATTGAAAAAGACAAAAGATTCCATAATCTTAAAGAGGTATGGTTGTAGTTGATTGAAACGAGTCCGACCTTCCACAGCAGTATAGGTGGAGACACCGCAAGTAACAGACCAGCGTTTACCTGGCGTTATCATGAACGTAACAATTTTCTTTCCGAAATATTTTCCGGATAGTGTTTCAGCCTGAATTTCGATTTCACCATAAAGTGCTGAAACCTGATTAGCTTTGACCCTAATTTAGGAAAAAATTGTCCTTGACTTGGGGTCCACTTCAACCCAAGAATCAGCCATTTTTTATGCAGCTAACATTTGCATATCACAATTATTAAAGCGTTTCAAAATCTCAGTGGCTTTCCCGTTGATGCAATAATCTGATTTCTGCATTTCCAGCTTTTGACGAACATGGATATGGGCTCTCAGCTCCAATACTTTTACAGCGTGCTTCGCAGTCAGTGTAACTTCCATCAAAATTTCTCAGAAAACATCCCCCTGGTGCAGTTGTTTCAGGAAATCTTTCAGTGGCAGAACGTCTAAGCCATCAAAATGATACGCTCTTTTGCCCATGTAAATACCAATCATCTTATCCACATTGATACGGTCAGAGCTGCTCAACGAACGCATAGGGCGTTCCCATTTCCTGTCCCATTTTTCCGCCAGTTTTACTTCGAGGCAAACAATGTGAGCATTAGAGGAGGCTTGCCGTTTCCGGATTTCAATCACAAAATCGATTTCCACCCCGCTGCCTGTCCGATAGAAAGATATCTGCCGGTTCTTGTTTTGGGTAAGATTATAGACTCTTAATTCATGGTAAATCATGTTTTCCATGGCCGTACCTTTCCAAAGCCTGTCAACGGGCTCGAAAAGAAGACCTGCGGCTGCTCTGGCAACACCGGGGTCAAACCAGTAAAACTTTGGATGCGTTTGTTCTCTAACCTTAACATTCGGCCTATAGGCTGGAAGGAAATATCCAAGAAGTGTATCTTCCAGAATGGAAAAATATACATCCACACTGCTTCGTGGTACGGCGGCCTCCCGGGAAATGTTCTGAGCGTTTACCAATTGACCGTTTAGTTGCCCGGCAATGCTCAAAAAGCGCAGAAATGGGGGAAGGCTTCTTACAATGCCTTCCTCTTTGATTTCCTCTTTAATGTATGTATTGACATAGGAATTCAGAATATCGGGTGCGTTTTTCCGATCAAGTTGAATATATGGTAGAAATCCCCATTGGAGTGAGAATTCAGCATCAAAGGCATCCCCAAGTTCTTTGTATGAAAAGGCATCAAGATTACGGGTAATGGCCCGCCCACCGAGGAGATTGACTCCACCGCGACGCAACTTTCTTGCTGACGAACCGCATAACGCGAATCTCCATCCTTTTGTTTCCATCAGGCGGTGAACTTCATCAAGGAGGCCTGGTATTTTTTGAATCTCGTCAATAACAACCCATGAATTCTCCTGGAGATCTCCGACCATTGCTTTTATGTTGCCGGGATTTTGAGAAAGCTCCAGATATAAAGAGGAATCAAGCAGGTCAAAATATGATGCATCGGGGAGAACTTCTCTTAGCCAGGTGGTTTTCCCAATCCCACGTGGGCCGAAAAGGAAAAAAGAACGGTCGGGAAGTTTGAGCAATCGTGTTATGTGAAATTTTTTCATAACGCAATCATACAACTATTTTGTAAAATTGCAATGCAATATTACAAAAAGAAGCCATCTATGGGGACGTTATGATTTCATGCGTTTCTTGCCTTTTAAATAAAAAAATCGTATATTAATCTATTGGTTTTTATGGTTTTTTGACAGGATTTACAAGATATTACAAGATGTTTTATTTTTCAGTGAACCGCTAAGCCGCGAAGGACGCTAAGTTGTTTTTTCGAGGTTCGGGATTCGGTGTCGCGGGATTCGGTGTCGCGTCTTGATTAGCGCATTAGCTGGAGAGAATGTAGGAGGACGTTATTAGCTTCTGATTGACCTGTTGATTAAGTTCTCTAAAATCTCTCATTTCCACCCTTTTCATTGCTAACGGCTAACCGCTAATGGCTAACCGCACAGGTTGATTTTTTTTGAGATCGCCTTGTGAAGTGCTTCCTGCACCACTGCCGGGAATGGGGCAGGAGCAGGTTTTCCATTCAGATCGCGTTTTACCCAGATCGCATTCTGTTCCCCAAAAGCGAGTTTTACCTTTGTGTTATCCGCGCCCATTAGGAAATACTCAAAATGAAAGATGGCGCTATGCCTCTTCAGCGACTTAAGAGCCATTGTTACCATAATCCGGTCAAACGGCATTGCTTCCCGCAGGTGGTTGATCCTGGTTTCCAGACAGAGGAGTTCCCTGTCCGTTCCGGCTTCGCGATAATACTCCGGTATCAGGTCAAAAAAATATCGATCCCGGATCTGCCCCTGCCATGCATAATAGTTTGCAAAATAGATATTTCCGACAAGGTTGGAATCGTCAAGCGAAGTATCTATGATCTGCTCGCTCAACACAGGACGAACTATCGGACCGGTAGATATGTATACTTCCTTTTCCCCTTTTATCTGTTTAACAAGGTCTGATAACGGTTCAGGGAGGGGGTCGGGAAGATTCGGGGCATCATAGCGCGGCAGCATGCCTCTCATAAATTCCCAGTAATAGTCCGGATATGGCTCTGGTTTAACGATTCCATGATCAAGTATCCTGACCCATGTAACCTGATGCTCACACCAGGCTAAACGCTCGTAGTCGCCGTTTTTCAGCATCTTCCGGAAGTCAAAGTTGAGATCCATAGTGGAGTCAGCAGAACCCTGATTTCCGGAACTCCATAAACGCGCCTCGATTTGATCCCCGACCGTGGCTTCCCCCAGTATCCGTGCATTGGTGTAGTTGGTCACCATTCCACATTTGCTTGTGGTAAACTGTTGTCCGAGCCTTCCCAGAACAGGCCATACTGCAGCCTCCCTGATCTCCCCCAGCCAGAAGAAGTAGTTGGAGAAGTATAATGTCCGGCTGAGCTGGGCATTGTGTTTAAAGGTCACAGGAAATCGTTGAATGAAAACATCCTGTCCCTGGGGGCCGTCCTTTATCATCTCAAAATGGCATTTTTTTGTTATTTCCTCGTAAGCGCTAACCTTGGATGGCAAAGGTTCTACAGATTGACGTTTAGCTTCCTTTGCCACTATAGCAATGATTCGTTCGGGCCCCCTGGTCAGGTCAACAGGGAATGCAAGAATCAAGAGACTACCATCAGTCACGACGCCTTTAAAGAGAACAGCATCGGCATCTCTATAAACAATTTCAAGAGGAGTGTTGTTTTTTCCCGTCACTTTTTGCAGAACTTCCATAGCAGCCCAGACCCTTGTTCCTGCCAGGTCGAGTGTGTCGTGGTCATTGATAAGCCTGTCCAGAAGGTCGTCTCTGTGACCGCCGCCAAGGATCTCCTGCCATTCCTGCCGGCTTCGATGGGTGATGGACGCTATATTACAGCCTTGTGCGCCATGTCCGGCAATGCAAAGACA